>JAYFPQ010000017.1:0-184194 GCA_034927595.1 Christensenella sp. | reverse complement strand
TACGATTCCGTGCACACTTCCCCGCGCAATCTCAATCGACACGTTGTCCAGCGCCTTCACGCCGGGGAACGATTTGCTTACGTCCTCAATGGAAAGGATGATTCCCGTATCCTTCGCTTCCACCGCGTCTTTTCCCCTTTCAGATTTGGTACATCAGCGGCGGGCCTATTCGAGATCTGCTCCCAAATAGGCCCGCCTCGATTGCGTTAGTCAGGGTTTACCATTCCGGATAAGGGAGAATCTCCACATTGTCCTTCGTTACAACATCCAGCGGGATATAGTTGATTGCATCAACGGTACCGCCCTCCAGCATTGTCTTGGCACATTCGAGGCTCTTGATCGCCATGTTCGTGAAGCTCTGGCCAATGCTGACCGCCTGCGTGCCGGCCTTGACCTGGTCGTAACCAGCGCGGCAGCCGTCCACCGCAACCAGGTATACGTCCTTGAGCTCCGTGTTCTTCAGCGCTTCGATGACGCCCGTTGCGCCATTGTCCCAATGGCAGAACACGCCCTGAATCTGATCGCCGTACTTCACGATGAAGTCTTCCATAATCGACATGCAGTCCGCCGTGGCCCAAGCCGAGCAGTTCTGCGTATCCAGAACCGTGATGTTGCTGCCTTCCAGCCCTTTGACGAAGCCATCGTGACGCTTGATCTGCGCGTCGTGGCCCGCCTGGCCGCCGATTTCAACGATGGTTGCGCCATCCGGGAAGTGATCGATAAACGCCTGCGCCGCGGTCTGGCCGGCCATGGTGTCGTCCACGCCGCAGAAGAAGTCGCGATACGCCCAATTTTCCTTGGTCAGGTCGGAAGAGAACATGCCAACGATAATGCCGGCATCCTTCGCCTCCATCAGGCTCGGAACGATTGCGTTGACGTCGTTCGGATTGATGAATATGACGTCGTAGCCCTGCGCGATGCAGGTACTGACGGCTTTCACGTCGTTTTGAATATCGCCCTGTCCGTCGAACGCGGTCATCTCAAAGCCATATTCCGCGCAGTACTGCTGGAACTGTTTCCAGGCATACGCCTGCGACTCGTTGATGAGGGACTGCGCGATAAAGGCAGCCTTATAGGTCTTTGCGCCTTCGGCGGGCGCTGCTGCATCGGTTGCGGGCGCTTCGGTCGCCTCCGTGGCGACGGCTTCTGTCGCGACGGGCTCTTCCGTTGCGGGAGCGGTAACGGGCTTGCAGGCAAACACGCCGACAGCCATCATAAGCGCCAAGGTCAAGACGAGAATCTTTTTGGACATTCGTTTTTCCTCCTTTTATTTTCTGCGAGAACACTCGCAAGAATTCTGTTATCGAACAACTGTTTTTTGATTGAGTATTCCGGTTTACTTCAGATAGTCCAGATACTTTGACTGAAACCCAAGGATCGTATCCAGCGTCTTTTCCGCGGCGGCCACGCTGTCCACAATGGGATCCACCAGCAACGCCTGCAGCGCCGCTTTCCTGGAGCCCGTCAACACCGCCTCCACCGTCATATCGAGAACCCCGACGCGGTTGGACAGCAGCGCGCCAAATCCGGCGGGCATATCAATCTGCATGCCGTGTACGCCGTGCTGATCCACATAGGCGGGCACCTCCACGACCACATGGTTTGGCAGGTTTGCAATCAGCCCGTTGTTTTGCAGGTTGACCGCGAGTTCTTCGTGCTTGTCGTTTGTTTCAATTCCCGCAATGATCGGAATCACGCGCCAGTATTCCTCCGGCTGCGTTCCTTCCGCAATGCGCTTCTGCGGGTTGACAACATAGCTCAGGCACTCCTTCTTGTAGCCAGTGTAGAAGTCGATAATGCCCTTGTGATCCGCAACCTCCTGTGCCCAGGTCACGTACTCGCCGAGATGGCTGTCCGTGGTAATCGGAACATAATCAAAGTATTCAAACAGCTTCATAAACAAGCCGCGCTCGCTCGTTTTTCCAAAGTACTCGGGAACCAGTTTGCGGATTTCCGGATACGCGTCCTTTCCGCTGTCACGATAGGTTGCCTCAAGCATGATGCTGAAGTGGTTCAATCCCCCCGCGCGAATCTGGAGCTGGTCAAAGCTGGTGTGCAGCATCTTTGGCAGGTGAATCACGAGCGAAGAGATTTCGTGGCAAAGGCCGATGAGCTTCATCTGCGGAAACTTCTTCAGAATCGCCATCGTGATCGTCGTCATCGGGTTGCTCAGGTTAATCACCAGCGCTTCCGGGCAAATGCGGTCTACATCCGCGCAGATGTCGAGGATTGGCGGAATGATGCGAAGCGCGTGGAACACGCCGCCCGGGCCGCCGTTTTCGCCATAGACCTGCTTGATGCCAAACTGCTGGGGAATGTGCCAGTCCTGCTCCCAGAGTTCATATCGATTGCCGACCTCGATGGAGATGATGACGTAATTTGCGCCCTTGAGCGCTTCCTTCCGATCCGTAGTCGCCTCAATCGAATAGTGCAAGCGATGCTCGGCAATATAATCCGTTGCGGTTTTTGCCACTTCGCTCAGTGTATCCGGGTTGATGTCGACCAGCGAGATCGTGCTTCCCTCCAGCGCTTTGTTCTTGAAGATGTCTCCGAGGGCTCCCAGCCCGAACATCGCGCTTCCCGCACCAATCAGTACAATTTTGCTCATAAAACCTCCTTGTTTGGTGAATAGCATTCATAGGAAAAATGAACCGTCCCTTGATGTGTCTCGCCCGGTTGTACCCGCAGCAGATGCGCTTCCTCTCGAAATCCCTTTTCGTCGAGGTTTGGCGCATCGCTGGAGCAGGTCTGCTTCTCCGCGCAGAAGAACGGCCGGCCCTTTGGCGTAAACACCTGAACGTGCGTATAATCGTCGGTGGATGACATGAGCACGCGCAGTCCAAGGGTCGTATAATCCACCACGACCGGGTCGCTTGGAATCATTGTCGTGAAACAGTTGTCGAGATCGAGCTTCTCAATCGCGACCGGCGAACGCAGGTCAAACGGTTGATGATCCACGTCCAGCAATGTTCCGGTCGGCAGCAGGGCGTCGGTCAGTTCCATCATGTGCTGCGCCGGTACCTTGAGGAGCGTCTTGTCGTCGCCGGAGAGCTTTGTAAAGAACGTATGGTAGGAAATCCCGAACGGGAGCGTTTTCGAATCCTTGTTCCATACCCTGTGGCGAATCTGCATGCCGGACCTTGTGACGCGATAGAAAATGGAGATCATATGACGAAACGGGAATCCCTGATAGACCGGATGCGTCTCATCGATGTCCAGATAGGTCTCCAGTGTGACCCCGTCCTCGTCGACAACCGCCTCGCGATAACCCCAGTTCTCGTCGTAAACCAGCGAATGCATGTAGACCGGAATCCCGTTCTTGATCTGCCAGTATCGCTTGCCTTCGAACCCATAACGGCAGTTTTCCACGCGATTGGGAAACGGATACAGAATCGGATTCCCTGTGTAGTAGGAGGTCAGCCCAAACTTATCGTCGTGCCAAACCACATCGTATTCGCCGATTTGAAAGCAATAGAGATTGTTTCCCAACTCCGGCGAAACCTTAATTAGTATGTCTTTTTCCGATTCGCTTTGCGCGCGATATCCCAATGCGATGGTGCGCCGACCGCACTTCGTTTCATATCGATAGAAGAAGTTGCTCATGGACTGTCTCCCGTTTCTTTGTTTATTCACTTTATTATGTAGGCGAAAAAATGAGGACGAGACGATAGTAACACAACATAATCGGAGATTGCAAGTGTTTTTTGGGATTTGTTTGTATATTGACTATACTTTCTTTTCGTTCTACGCGCGCGGGAACAGATTACGCATACCCAACGTTGCGGCACCAATTACCCCTGCTTTTTCACGCAGTGTGGACAGTACAATTTTTACCCCGTCGGAGCACTCCTTCATGGAGAGCGAAAGCGCCGCTTCTTGAATGGAGTCCATCATATACTCGCCCAAACGCGACATACTCCCGCCGAGTATGATCATTTCCGGGTTCAAGATGTTGATAACATACGACACGGCAACGCCAATGAAGCGCCCCGTCTTGTTCAGAATTTCGAGAACACATGGATCTCCGGCACAAGCCGCCTCCAGTATGGTGTCAATATTGATCGCGCTGAGATCGCCCGCAACATGATTCGTCACGTCGCTCTTGACCCCGGTATGAATCGCGCTGACGACATCGCGTATCACGGTGTACTCCGTCGCAACCGTGTCCAGACAGCCGTACTTTCCGCAAACGCAGCGGATTCCGTTGTCCGCCACGCGAATGTGCCCGATTTCACCGGCGGCATAACGGCTGCCACGAAACACCTCGCCGTTTAACACGAGTCCCGAACCGATTCCGCGCCCAACGTTTAGGAACACATAGTTCTTCATCTGCTTGGCCTGACCAAACCAATTCTCCCCCAGCGCCATCGCGTTTGCGTCGTTATCCACATAGACCGGGAGGTGTTCTTCCCGCTCGATGAAGGTTTTCAGGTCGAAGTTACGCCGGGCCATCGCGGGCGCAAACACGGATATGCTCTTTGTGGTATCCACAATTCCGTGCATGCCGATGCCAATGCTCTTAACCTTTGCCCCTTGCGCCATGCCGCGAACACTGCGAATGCAGCTAAGCACGTCGTGTTCGAAATTACCGGTTTCGTGCTGAAACGGCTGCTCCGCAATCGCGAGAATTCGACCGGTGAGCGACACAATCGCGGCTTCAACGCCGTCTTTGTGAATATCGACGCCCAAGAAACAAACGCCGGAATCCGAAATCGTCACCAACACCGGCTTCCGCCCGCCGCTGGAAACCCCGGTGCCAATCTCTTTGACAATTCCTTCGTCAATCAGCTCCGCCATATTGCTGGATACGGTTGCCGAGGTCAACTTCAATATCTTGGCAATATCGGCTCTGGAGACCGGGCCGATATCGTGCACCACCTGAAAGATGGAAGCTTTGTTGATCTCTTTGATGAGTTGTTTGTCCCCGGTGTTGTATCCCATATGCTGCGGCTCCTTGTTTTCTCTGTCTCAGTTTAACTTTTTTTACTCACTTTGTAAACTATCGATTCTGAGAAATCCGGAATGCTCTTCTTTGGCGAACAACAGCCGGGAACTGGACAAATCAAGCATTGCAAAAAACCTCCCCGGCCGGGGAGGTTTTTGTTGGTTAGTGTTGCGCTTCTTCAACGCGTTTCTCATGTCTGACACGTATCCAGTTCGTCCAGAAACAGCATCGCGATGTCCGGGTCAAACTGTGAACCGGCGTTGCACCGAATTTCGTTTCGCGCTTCTTCGGGGTCCATCTTCGTTCGATAAGCCCGGTTTTGCGTCATGGCGTCGTATGCGTCAACGATGGAGATGATTCTGGAGAGCAGCGGAATTTGCGCCCCCTTCAGCCGCTGCGGATATCCTGTGCCGTCCCAGCGTTCGTGATGGCAGAGGATGTATTCCGCAATGGAAGCCAGTTCCAACGAGGCGTTCGCAATTCGATAGCCGATCTGCGGATGCTTTCGCATCTCGATCCATTCCTCTTCGGTTAGCTTCCCCGGTTTGTTCAAAATCTGCTCCGGTATGCCGATTTTCCCGATGTCATGCAGGTTGGAGAGCAGTTCCAGTTCGTCCAGTTCCTTCTGCGACAGGCACAGCCGTTTTCCAATCATGGCGGAGAGCTGCACCAGCCGCTCACAGTGTTCTTCCGTTTCCTCATTTTTCTCGAGCAGCGTCGCCTTGATGGAGGCGAGAACCGCGCTGTGCGTGCTCTTGCTTTCCAGCACTTTCCGCTGATACATGTTTTTTTCCGCAATATGAACCGTCGCATCCAGCGGTTGCTCCATATTGGTTCTTGTTCCGGCGCCCAGCGCAACGCTGATGTGAAGGGCGTCCCTCGCTATGCTTCGATTGATTCTGTCGCAGGTCTCCTGGATCAACAGCATGATATCCAGCGCGGCCTGCTCGTCCGTATTCGGCAGGACCAAGGCAAACTCGTCGCCGCCGATTCTGGCCAGCAGATCGATTTCGCGGCAGCAGGATAGCATCGCTTTTGCCGTTTCCACGATGAGGGTATCTCCCTTCTCGTGCCCAAAGGCGTCGTTAATGAGTTTCACACCGTTGATATCGCCAACTATGACGGAAAGCGGCAGCGTACTTTCTTGATCCATCGCGATCAGCGCCTGCTCAAAATAGCGACGATTGTACAGCCCCGTAAGAAAGTCGTGCTGGCTGATGTGAACGAGGTTGTTCTCCATCTTCTTGCGCTCGGTAATGTTATGCACGTTGGTTGAAATATGTTCCGCGCCTTCCAGCAGAATCAACCGTGCGGACAAGAGCCCCGTGAGCACACCGCCGCCCTTACGCACCAGCTCCACCTCAACGGCGTCCATCGAACCCGTTTCGTGCAAGCCTTCCACGATTTTTTTCCGGTCGGAGGGATTCCGAAAGAGCGCCAGCTCTCCACCCGCCTTGCCGACAATCTCGCGCTTTTCGTAGCCAAAGAGCTTCGTGAACCCTTCGTTCGCGTTCTGAATGGTGCCACGATCGATTTGGGCGATGTATGCCGCGTCCGGACTCGTGTTGAACACCAGCTCGAAAAAGTCCTTCACTTCTCGCAGCGCTTCTTCGCTCTGCTTTCGAACCGCGTTCTCTTCCTCCAGTGCTCTCACCAGCAGCAGCGCCTTTTCATGCGCCAGTTTTAGCTGTTGCGTACGCTCGTCCACCAGCATCGTGAGCCGTATCTTTTCGTCCCGCTTTGCCAGATTGGCCTCTTTGATTTTCACCATTGCGCGGATCTGCGCAACCAGTTCGCATTCGTCAATCGGCTTGGAGAGGAACGCCTCCGCGCCGCACTCCAACGCCTGAATCCGGCTGTCCTTGTCGCCTTTCAACGCAGTGATGAATACAATCGGTGTGTCGCACTGCTGGCCATCCGCTTTGAGTGTGCGGCACACTTCAAACCCACTCATGCCCGGCATGATCACATCCAGCAGAATCACGTCCGGATCGTGCTCCGTCGCCAGGTCAATTGCCGTCCGACCGTCTTGCGCGGTAAAGATCGTCGCGTCTGGAAAGGACTCGCGAATCAGCGCCCGGAGCGTAATCAGATTATCCGGATTGTCGTCGACCGCCAGAACCGTAATCATTTTATCGGCCATACAATACCACTCCAATCGCTCTGAGCAGTTCTTCGAGATGGATTGGCTTTGCGACAAACGCGTCGAATCCATGCGCCAGAATACTGGAGCGCTCCTGCACCATTGCGCTGGCTGTCAGCGCAATAATTGGGATGCGGCAGGTCGTCGCTCCATTTCGAATCGCATGGAACGCGTCAATTCCGCTGATGCCGGGCAGCGCGATGTCCATCAGCACGAGATCCGGGTTCTTGGCTTTCGCAAGCTCCACGCCCAGTTCGCCCGTCTCCGCTTCCATTACGCGAAAATCGTTCGACAGAAGCGCCCGTACCGTTGTGCGGTTGTCCTCGTTATCCTCCACCACCAGCACGAGCGGTTTGTGATCGGGCGACTGGTCTCGCTTCTCGCCTGGGTCGGCTAGCCGATCCGATTCCTTCGCCGGTTCAGTCTTGGCCGGTTCGACCTTGACCGGTTCGGTCTTGGTCGGTTCGCGTCCATCCGGAAACATGCGCGAGACAGCCGCAAGGAATTCTTCGCTGTTGATCCCGCCCTTTTGTATGATCTGCGAAACATGGTTCCGGTTCAAGCGTCCCAGTTCTTCGTTGGTAATCTGCTTGGCGGTCAGAATCAACACCGGCACATTTGCCGTTTTCTGAGACGCGCGCAGTTCGTTCAGCGTCTCAAACCCGTCGATTTCCGGCATCATCAGGTCCAGAATGATCGCGTCCGGAACGGTGTCCTCTACCATTTGAAACGCCTCACGCGCACTGCGGGCAATCAATACCCGATGCCCGGCTCGTTCGAACAAATCTTTGATCTGTATGATCGCGGGCTCGCTGTCCTCAATGATGAGCAAGGTTTTGCCGGTTGCAGAGGTGTGCTCCGCCCGCGTTGCGTGATCCGCGTCGCGTTCCGCGCCGTTTGGGCGATTCCTCACCGGAACAACGGATATCTCGTTTCGATAGGCAATCGGCAGCGTAATGGTAAAGACCGATCCAACGCCAAGCGTACTAGCGACATGGATTGTTCCACCCAACAGCTCCGCATATTTCTTGGCAATCGCAAGGCCCAGCCCACTGCCGCCATACTTGCGGGAGGTGCTGCCGTCCGCCTGCTGAAACTCGTTGAAGATGCCGTTTATGTGTTCTTTGGCAATGCCAATTCCGGTGTCTGTTACCGTAATCTGAACGGCGTTCTCGCGCGCGGTCGCCGCGACGCTGACCGAGCCGGTCTCGGTGAATTTGACGGCGTTACCGATGATGTTCTGCAAAATATGCCGGCATTTTCGCTCGTCGTTTACAAAGCGAACATCGGCATCCGGCGCCCGCCATTCCAACCGAATCCCCTTCTGCGCAGCCAGCGGCTCCAGCATTTGCAGAATATCGCCCATCAGCGCCGACAGGCCGAACGTGGTCAGTTCGACCTCTTCCCGCCCCGCCTCGATTCGGGAGATGTCCAGTATGTCGTTGATCAACGACAGCAGATGCTTGCCGTTGCGCTCGACAATCTCCAGATAGCTCAATTCTTCTTCCGGTATCTGGTTGCCAAGCCTTCTCGTGAGCACGCCCGAAAGGGCAATGATCGAGTTCAACGGTGTGCGCAGCTCGTGGCTCATATTCGAAAGAAATGTGGTTTTTAGCTTGCTCGCTTCCGCCAGCTGGTTTCGTTGCACGTCCAGCTCGGCGTTTTGCTGCATCAGTTCGTCCGCCTGCGCGGTCAGCTCGTTCTTCTGCGCATCCAGCTCGTGGTTTTGCTGTTCCAGCTTGACCAAAATATCCCGGATGGTTTGGAACGCCAGTGTACCCTCGATGCGCGCGCTGATCGTGGCAATCAGGTTCTCAATCAGGCGGTCCGTGTGCTCGGCGAAGCAATTCATGCTGGTCAGAGACAGCACCGCAATCACTTCGTCGCCGGAGAGGATTGGAATGGTGAGAATCTCGTTCGGAATCAGCTCGCCGCTCGAAACAGGAAAACGGAGTTCGGTACGCTCCGACTGCCCACAGATGTATTGCGTTTCTCGCGTGGAAAGTGCCATGCCGATTTCGCCTTCCATCGTGAGCGCGTCAAAGGACTCCCTTGCATTTCCGTCTAATCCAATGGAGTCGTAGCAATCATATGTTTTCTTGTTCGGGTTTAGCAGATAGACGGCGGCAGTGTTGGCATGGAGTTCCTTCGCAAGCTCCACCAGCATGGTACGGAAGAACGTCTTTTGTTCCTCGTGCCGCTGAATGGCGGTGGATATAGCCGCTGTTTTCTCATTCAGCGCCATATTGGACTGTATAGCATCCGCCATCGCGTTGAATGAACTGGACAGCTTGCCAAATTCATTGTCCCTGGCGTATTGACTTCTGGCGGTTAAGTTCCCTTCCCGAAAATTTCCGATTTGTTGATTCAACTCACTCAACGGTTTTCGGATCGAACCAATCAGATGCAGACTAATCGCAGTTGCAATCAGTAGAATGACCGAAAGCAGCATTGTCGTGCTTCGGGTCAGCGATTGATAGTAATCCGCAAATCCCTTGTGCAGTTCGTTCGCTTTGTTGGTGGCGAAATCATCAATCGTTTTGATGCCGTTTGTGAACTCGGTTCGAAGCTTTCCGACAACGCTTTGATCTCCAAGGTTCTCAATCAAATGATTGACATCGCCCCGCTTTGCCGAATCAAAACGATCCTGCGTGGCAACTCTCCATTTGGTAAACGCCTGATATGCCAGATCGATATCGGACTTTGGCCCAAGATACAACGCATAGATCAGTTCAAACTGTTTCTCTATGTCGTTCATCGACAGGTCAAACGTGCTTTGCGCTTCGTCCTGCGTAATCTCGTCGTTAAAAATAGCGTAATCCCGAATCGCGACGCGCGTCATCAGAATGTCGCTTGTAATGCTATCCGTTGCTTCCTTTACCTGAAGCGGATGCTCATACAGACCTTTCTCGCGCTCGTAGAGCTGCCTCGTCTCCACAAAAGAAACAAGACCCAACCCGGCGACAAACAGAAGCACCAGCAGAAAACCGATGATCAGCTGCGCTTGTACACTCAGCGTTCTCTTTTTCACAGCGACTCCTCCCTCGTTCTCCCAGACGAATCAAACTATGGGCAACAGAGCTGTTCAACCAAGAGATGTGCTCTCTATTCTTGACGATTAAACCAGAAAACTCGGTTTGTGGAACACTGCCACTGGCGTGTTTACGGGTTGAAAGTCGGTGCTGTTCTTGATAAACGCCCGCTCCGCTTCACTCACGGTCAGCACCCCCGTCGGAGATAGCGATCTCTCAATCTTCTGCAAAACGAACATGCGTATCTCTTTTTTGTAGTACATCAACAGATTGTTGCAGCAAACCAGATCAAAGTTTCCGAAAATGCTGTCCGGCGGGTTTGCGGAATCGGCTTCCAGCAGATCGTACCGTGAGAAGCTGATCGGACTGCGGATTTCGTGTGTAACGGTGTATTGCCCGCCGCTTTCGATAAAGCATGCCTGAACGTGCTTGAGTCGGACATTCTGCATGTCAAACGCGGCGTAAACCCCTTTGTTGGCAATCGCCAGTGCGTGTTCGGATACGTCCGTGGCAAAAATCCGAAGTCGAATCCCTTTGTTCGCCGTCTTGAGTTGCTCGTCAAACAAAATTGCCAGCGAATACGCCTCCTGCCCCGTTGCGCAGCCCGCAGACCAAACTCGGATTTCACTGTCTTCCTTCATCTGATGAATCAGGTTTGGGATGACTCTGTGTTCCAAGTATGCAAACAGGAGTGGATCGCGAAAGAACTGCGTGTAGGTGATATACAAAGACCGAAAATAGGACTGCGCCGCCTCAGCATCGGTTTTGAGATGTTCCAGGAAAAGAGATGGTTGTTGAATGCCAGCTAGGGTCGAGGATCGAATGAAGGATTTCCTCAGAAACTCATCGTCAAACACGGACAGGTTTACAGAGTATACCTGTTCCAAGCCGCGAATCGATTGCGCGAAATCCTGTTCCAAGCCAATCACTTCACTCCGCAAATTCACTTGCTGTATTGTTTTTACCGATATGCATTACAAAGTAATATTATCTTACATTCCAGTGTATGACAACATATAATCGTAATGTTAATAAATCAGTAATAATTCTTATTTGCTTTCGAACTATATAGAAAGAGAGACCGACCATCGGGCCGGTCTCTTTTGCAGAGATTCCTTCATCCGGTATTGTTTCCGCCGGTTACGCGAGCAACTCTTCCTCGCGCTCGCGGAAATACAGCGTATCGCGCACGAGTTTGTCCTTGGCTTCGCCGGTGTGCTGACCAAACATAATCGCATACGAATTACGCCCCGGGCCAAGCGGCTCGCCGGTGACAAAGCGCCCTTCCGTGTTGTAGCCCATCACATAGAGCGCGCGGATGATCGTGTCGACGTCCATCATGCCGTTGCCGAGCGGCAGACGGTTTGTGTCCTCCACGTGCAGGTTGATCAGCTGATCGCCCGCGCGCAGAATCGCCTCCGAAATATGGCTTTCTCCGCAGAGCATATGGAAGATGTCGCCGTTGATGTGCCCGACGCCGGGATGGTTCACATCCTTGATGTACTGCTTCGCGGCGTCCACGGTAAAGCACATGCTCACTTCGGCGGAGTTGATCGGCTCGACCGCACACTTTATACCAGTTTCGACAAAGATGTCCGCTACCGAGCGGAGCGTCTGCACGCTGCGCTGATAGTCCGTCGTATCATAGGGGTTTGCGTTTCCAACGGCGGAAGGAACGACGAGCAGATAGGTTCCGCCCACCTTCTTGCAGAACAATGTCTCCTGAATGATGTATTCCCGCGCGGTCTGGCGAACGAAGTTGTTGTTCGTGTTCAGCGCGTTTGAATCGGAGAAAAACCCGCAGATGCCGGAGCAGCGCACGCCGTACTTGGCAAGCAGCTTGTTCACGCCGTCCGGATCGGCCTGATACCCGACGTCCGGCCCGCCGTAGTTTCCGCCAATTTCAATGAACGGAACCTGAAAGCGCGCCAGCCGGTCGATGGACTCTTCCAGTTCCTCGTAGCCAAACACCCAGGTGCTGAATGAGAGGTTCATCCGTCGCTTGAGCCGCTCGGGATGCTCCGCTTTGAGTTTGTCAAAATCGTAGCGAATCTTTGCGTTGATTTCATCGAGCCGTTGCATGATTGTTTCCTCCTTATTTTGATCCGCGAAGGCGCATGGAGCTGATGGCGATGGACATGATGATCAGCAGTCCGAAGGAGATCTGCTGCAGATAGGGACTGACCTTCAAGAGGTTCAGCGCGTTGAAGATGACACCCGTGAGCAGCACGCCGGAGAACGTGCCGAGCAGATTTCCCTTGCCGCCGTTGATCGGCGCGCCGCCAATGATGACCGCGCCGATGGCCTGCAGTTCCATGCCCGAACCAGTAGACGCCTGCGACGCGCCGAGGCGCGACACCAGCATGATCACCGCGATGCCCGTCATAATGCCGCTTGTCATGAAGAACTTGATCTTGTTCCAGTTCACGTTGATGCCGGCCAGATATGCCGCATTCGGATTGTTGCCAATGGCGAAGACCCGCCGCCCGAACTGCGTATAATTCAAAAGAAACGCAATGGCGATATACCCGAAAAAGCTGACGATGAACAGGAGCGGAATGGTGTTGAACAAATAGGTTCCCGCGAAATACTCCATGCGGTTGAAGATCGTCACATTCCCGCCGCCCGTAATGGTCAGGCAAAGGCCGGTATAGACGCTCGTCGTTGCCAGCGTAATGATGAACGACGGCGCCTTAAAGATAACCGAAAGCACGCCGTTGAGCGTTGAGCACGCCGTCGCAACTGCGAGGGCAACGACCATGGCAACGATATCCGAGGCGCCGTTCTTCAGCGCGAGGCACATCATCGTTCCGGAAAAGCCGATGATCGCACCAATCGAGATATCGAAGTTGCCGGAGATGATCAGAATCGTAACGCCCGCGGAAACAAGACCGAGCGTCGAAATCTGCGACAGCACGCCCTTGATGTTGTCAATCGAGGTGAACCTCGGATTGATCAGAGAGGTGAAGATTCCGATCAGCACAATGATGATAATCAGATAAAACGACTGGGAGCTCGTGAGCTTGCGGACAAACGGCTTATTCCGAAGCTCGGACAACGATAAGTTGGAACTCATTGTTCTTGTACCCTCCTAGGCGATGCCTAAATACAGTTCGATCAGTTTGCCTTCGTTCAAATTTTGCGAAGGCACGATTTCCACGAGGTTCCCCTCACGCAGAACGGCGATCCGGTCGCTCATGGACAGCAGTTCCGGCATGTCGGAAGAGACCATGATCACTGCCTTGCCCTGCCGCGCAATCTCCACCATGAGTTTATAGATCTCCTCGCGGGCGCCGATGTCCACGCCCTTGGTCGGCTCGTCAAAGATAAAGATGTCGCAGGAGCTCAACAGCCACCGCGCGAGAATGCTCTTCTGCTGTTTTCCGCCGGACAACCGCTGGATCTCCTGCCCTTTGCCGGACGTCTTTAAGTTGAGTTTTTTGATCATTTCGTTCGTCACGCGGTTATCCTCGGCAGGATTGAGGAACACGCGACTTTCGTTTCGAACAATGCAAACGTTCTCGAGGATGCTCCGCTGCAGAAACATGGCTTCCGTCTTGCGGTCCTCGCCAAGCATGCAGATTCCGTTTGCAATCGCGTCGTGCGGGTTGCGCACCTGAATCTCCTTGCCGTTCTTAAAAAGTTTGCCCTTTTGCTTCTTATCCGCGCCAAAGATCAAGCGAACGAGTTCGGTGCGCCCGGAACCGACCAGCCCGCCGATGCCGAAGACCTCTCCTCGGTGAACCGTAAAGCTGATGTCGTTTACCTTCGGGGATCGCGTGAGTCCTTCGACGCGAAAGCACTCCTCTCCGATCTCGACCCGTTCGCGGTTATAAAAAAGCGACGCCTCGCGGCCGACCATCGCGGAGATGATTTCGGTTTCCGTGACCTTCTTCGCCTCGTAGCAGCCGCTGACGCTGCCGTCTTTAATGACGGTGATGCGATCCGCAATCTCAAACACATCCTCCAGATGATGGGAGATGTAGATAATGCCCATGCCATCCCGCGCGAGCTTCTTCACCAGGCTGAGCAGCATTTTGGATTCCTCTTCGCCAAGTGAAACGGTCGGTTCGTCCATGACGAGCACCTTTGCGTTACGCTTGAGCGACTTGGCAATCTGCAGCACCTGCTTCTGCGCAGGCGAAAGGGTTTCCACAATCGCCTCGGGCGAAAGCTGTACGTTCAGGTCTTTAAATATCTTTGCCGTCGCGGCAATCTGATCCTTCTTGCGCACGAGCCCCGTCTTCTTGATTTCGCTGCCGAGAAAGATGTTGTCCGAAACGGTCAGCGTCTCCACCAGATCGAAGTCCTGATAGATCGTCGAAATGCCCAGTCGAATCGGCAGATGGGGGTTGTTGTATTTATACTTCTCACCGAAGATTTCGATTTCGCCGTAGTCCGGCGTAACCGCTCCGGAGAGGATTTTGATCAAGGTTGATTTACCGGCTCCGTTTTCGCCAACGATGCAATGCGTTTCCCCCGCATACAGCGAGAAGTCAACGTTTCGAAGAACGGTGACGCCGGAATAACTTTTTGTGATGTTCGTCAGGTCTAAAATCAGATCTCTTCCGCGCATATTACTCTCCTAATACAAAAAAAGACGGACGCGAATCCGTGGTGTTTCACGTACTTCGTACTCTGATCATACAATATATTCGTGGTGAACAAAAGGGGCTTAAGTGTGCCGCTTTTACGGCACACTTAAGCCAGAGGAAGACGCTCAATACCACATGAGCTCGGGGTAATACTGCTGGGTCAGTTCCTTGAAGATCGGGTCACGATGCCACGGAATGATGACCTTCGGGTCGGGATTCTGCGCATCCGCCTGAAGAACCGCGGAGATCGGAACCATCTTCTGCTCGTTGAGGTAGTTGATCTTGCCATTGATCTGGCTATACAGCATGCGGAAGCAGATATAGCCTTCGAGTCCCGGAGAGCTCGAGATCGTCATTTGCAGATCGCCGGTCTTGACGAGCTCAATGCCCATCTCCTGGCCGTTCTGCGTGATTACTTTGTAGGGGTTGTTGAGTTTGCCGGCATTCTTGAGCACGCGGACGACGGCAGAAGCCATCTCTTCCTGCATGACAAAAATGGTTTCGAACTCCAGCCCGCCATTGATCAGATCCTCGGCAGCGGAGGCTGCCTTGTCCGGGTTATAGTCGGCGTCGCGGATCGAGCAGCTTGTTTTTGCCCAGCTCGTTTGCGCGGTCTTCCATGCCTTTGTTGACATAGATGCAGGGATAGTGCTCAAAGTTGCCGGTGATGATGACGAAATCACCCGTGGTGTTCTCCGCCATCCAGTCCGCATACATCTGGCCCATCTTGTACCAGTCGAAGTCGACGCAGGCCATCAGATCCGCGCCCTTGTTCAGCGCCTGGCCGACGCTGTCCGGAACGATGATCGGGATGCCGGCGGCGGACATCTTCTCGGCGGCAAGTGCGGCGCCGTTCTCGTTAAAGGAGAACATGCACAGGCCGTCAACCTTCTCGGTGACGCACAGGTCGATGTTTGCCACTTCCTTGTCCACGTCGTAATCCGAAGGCAGCACCAGAACTTCCGCGCCAACCTCTTCCGCGGCATATTTGAAACTGTCTACAATTTCAACATACCAGTTTGCGTCGAGGGACGGGATGATGAACGCGAAGGTCAGAGCCTTCTCTGGTTCGGCTGCTGCTGCGGGCTCGGCGGCTTGCGCCGGCTCGGCTGCTGCTGCGGGTTCGGCGGGGGCCGCCGCGGGCGCTGCGCAGGCCACGAGGGACAAGGCCATCAATAGGGTGAGTGCCAGGGAAATTACTTTCTTCATGCCTCTTTTGTGTACAGATACGATCCTGTACACGCCTCCTTAAAAAATTTGGGTTTTTCTTATAAATTGAGACACCCATAAACTCAAATCGGGAATCGATCGCGTGCGTTTCAGAATTCGGGTTGCTCATCGTAATTGAGGTATCCATAAACTTATATTGGAATCGATTGAATGAGATTCGATCAGATCAAACAGATTTTCAAATCAGTTTTTGTTCTTTTATGATCTTTTTGTATGATTTCGCGAGATTTTTAACAGAATGTGTTTCGTTCGTCGTTTTGTAACCCAATAATAGCACACGACAGAACATTGCACAACAACATTTTTGTATATTATGTGATCTTTTTTGTTCTTTTTGTTCGAAATGAGATATTTCCCATTGAAATCAATTTAGGAAACGATATATAATACCCTCATATTATTGCGCTCGGATGGTATATGAATTCATACGAAAGACGATTGGAAATTTATCGCAAGCTGCTGGAAGAAGAGTATTTGGATGTAAACGAACTCGCTCAGCTGTTCGATGTTACTCCAATGACGATTCGGCGTGACCTGGCTCTGTATGAAAAGCAGGGTATTTTAAAGACGGCCTATGGCGGAGCCTACCTGAATCAGGAAGCGGTCGTTCCGGACGCGCTGCCCCTCGTACAGAGTCGGCTCGATCTTTCCTCGCGCAAGATCGGCGAGGCCGCCTGCAGTTTACTGACAAACGGAAACTCGATCTTTATCGACTCCAACATCCTTCCCTACAGCGTGGTCATGGGGCTTGGCAATCTGCGGCTCACGGTGGTGACGACATCGTTGGATGTTGCAAACGTGCTGAGAACCTATTCCAAGATTAAACTGATCGTCGCGCCCGGCACGTATTCCTCCGATCTCGGCGGCATCGTCAGCAGCGTAACGATTACGTTCCTTCGTCAATACAGCTTCGACTTTGCGTTCATCGGCGGCAAGAATCTGGACGTCACCTTTGGCCTGACCGTGGAGGACGAAACGGACGCGCACCTGAAGGCCACCGTTGCGGACAACACCAAGCACACCGTCATCCTGATGGACAGCGACAGCATCGGCACCAGCGCCTTTGCGCAGGCCGTTCCCCTCCGGCGGATTCACACAATCATTACGGACGCAAATCTTTCGGAGGAGTACCGCGCCGCGTTCGAGCACCGCGGAATCCAATTGATCGCAGTCGAGTAAACCGTTGAGTAATCACTAAGAACAGGCGCCATCGTTTTGATCGTGCCTGTTTTTGTGTTTCTGAACCGAGTGGATAACCATAGAACGAACGAAAATACAAGGGAGGCGTACGCCTCCCTTGTTTCGGAGAAAGATGAAGGAATGCATGAAAAACGCGCTCTTACTCGTATCTGCTGAATTCGTGCGCGGCGTCCGAAAACGCCTGCAGGTTCTCCGGCGGAGTTCCTTCCGAAAAATAGTCGCTCGCCGCGAGTATAAAGCCCCCGCGGGGTTTCACCTGCTCCAGCACGTCCCGAACGCGCTGGCGAACCTGCTCCGGCGTGGCCGTCACGAGAAACTGAATCTGATCGATGCCCCCGCTTAAGACCGTCGGCAGTGGAACCTGCACCAATGCGTCGGACAGCACGGTATCCCCGTAGGGCGCGGCGGTCAGCGACTCGTAGACGTCGATGCCCATCTTCGCGTACAACGGCAGCAGCAGCTTTGCGTCCCCGCAGTTGTGGTAAATCATCTTTCCGCCTGCTTGGTGAATCGCGTCGATCAGGCGCATTTCGTAGGGCATAATGCTCTGTTCAAACAGCTTTGGCCCCGCCATGCTACCGCTGGCCATGTTTCCGCTGACGGAGAGAAAGTCGCACCCCGCCGCGATCAACTGCGGCACGAGCGACGCAACGCGACCACCGAAATACTCGATCATATCGCGGTAGAGGTCTTCCTCCTCGTAGGGGTCCATGAGCAAATCGTCCAGCTTTCGATGCAGGCCGACCATGTTGAACGCGCCGTGAATCCAGGTGCCGACAAGGCCGTCGTTTCCAACGAGCGAACGCGCGTAGCCAATCTTGGAGCAGTCGTACTGCGGAAGCGGCGGCTGATATCGCTCAAACTGCCGAAAATCTTCCTCTTCCTTAATGAAATACTCCGTGGTGGCTTCCACCGTCTCGTTTGCGGACACCTTGCGATAGGACTTCACCTGTCGCAGCACGCGCTCCGGCGTGGTGATCGTGCAGATTTCGTTCCAACCCAGCACGTGCTCCACGCGCTGTTTCTCCACGCGCCATTTCTCGCAGCTGACAAAGCTCTCGTCGAGATAGTCCATCATGATGTAGTTGCGCAGCAGAATATCAAACCCGAACCGGCGATAGAGCGCAACCGTATCCGCAATCGGGTCGGCGGACAAACCGCCATGATACTCATTTGCAAGGTTGTTGTAGATGAACGGCGCAACGGGAACACGGTCGGTTCGTTTGCCGTCGAGGGTATCCAGCAGCAGTTGGCGTGCGTTCATGCGTATTCCCTTCCTTCCTGTTTGCTACCGTTCGTTATAGCGACACAAATCGAAAGCCCATGCAGCGGGCGAACATCTCCAGCTCTTCCTGTGTGTCCCCATAGACCAGAGCGGAGTGGTGCGTTCCGCCGAGGCGCGAGAATCGTTCGAGGAAGTCCGCGACCGTTCCGTTCGGCCGGAACCAGCCGTTGACGCTCTCGCGCATGCGGTTTTCGCCCAAAACCGGCAGCACCTCGCCATGCGTGCAAAGCAGGGTATAGGTTCCGTTACCGCCGGGCGCGAGGTTCACGTAGGAAGCCTTGCCCGGCTTGAAGGTTCCGTAGGCGACGGTCGGATTCTCCGCGTTCGTAAACGGAAAATCCTTTTCGGTCAAGCGCGGTTTTCCGTCGCAAACGCGATAGTTGAATTCGCCCATGTGGCTTAAAAAGATGCTGTTGCCCTTCCAGTCCGGGCAGAACATCTCGGAAAACGACGTTTCCGGAAACACGCCCAGCAGCGCGCCAACCAGCGCCGCCGTCAGCACGTCCCCCTCGCCCGCATAGCCGATTCCGTCCATCATGCTCTTGGAGCATTCGGTAAACGGCATGACCGGCAGGGCGGGGTTGCTATCCTCCGTCGCCAGAAAGTTCACCGTCAGTGCGCTGAGGTGTTCCTTTTCGCGCCATTGGCGAAGCGCGAGGCTGACCCGCGCGGTGCGGTCATACAACTCTCTGGTGACGCAGGGTTCGACCTCGAACAAAGCCCGATCGGTCTTCCACTCGTCGTCGATTTGCTGCTGCGTCACACCTTGGATGGCCTGCATGCCGCGCTGCTCGTCGTAGGAAACGATTTCCAGCCCGATGTCACGCTTGAGTTCGTCAAACGGCACACAGAAATCGCCCATTCCGGCAAACGGGCCGCCAACGAGGCCGACGCGCGAACTGCGCATCCGCTTAGCGAGGATCGCCCCGCGGCAGGCGCGCGCGGTGCGCTTGAGCACGTCCGACTCCAGATAGTGCCCGGCATACACGCTGAATGTTTTATGATAGCGGCGCAGCAGGTTGCAAAGATCCTGCACGCCGTGAATCCCGTGGTTATAGAGTATCTCATCCGCGTCTACGCTGCTGTCGAACGCGTAGTTTTCCGTCGTATCGAGCACGATGACGGGCAACTTGGTTCCGGCGAGCACCTCCGCGCTTTCCAGCGAAGGCGAGTACGCCAGATGTAGCGTTACGATTGCGGCAGCGCCGCTTGCTTCGAGCTGATTGACCGCCGCGCGAAATTCCGGTTCGACCCGGCAGATCGGCGCGGAGACAATCGACAGCCCTTCCTGTTCCAGCGCATGCTGAATCGAATCGCGAAAGCGCTCGACCCGCGGACGCATGGAGGGAACGGTGTCGTCGTAGAGTTTTAAATAGAGCGGCAGCAAGCCGATCTTTTCGTCGTTCATGTTAAACCTCATGTCAGTGTTACTTTATCTGACGTTCCGCGAACATCTTTTTGGAGAAGATCCGCTTGGAAGGATCGGAGGGGACGCGAACGCCCCCTCCGCATGTGTCGGTTCGCTTATTTGCCTGCGGTGACTTCCCAGACGTACTTTTCTTTGAACTGGGCGGCGTTTTCCTTCGTGATGACGATGGAGCCGGAGTCAACCGTCTTCGGCAGCGGGTTGACGCCACCACCGATGTAATCGCCGATGACCTTCAGGTCGCCGTTGACGTAGTCATGCAGCCACTGGAGGGCGATGAAACCTTCCACGTAGGAGTTCTGCGCATAGGAAGCGGCGAGTTCGCCGTTTTCAATGAGCTCGAGCGTCGCGGTGTCGCGGTCACGACCGATGACGATGACTTTGCCCGTTAAGCCCGCTTCGCGCACGGCGGTGCAAGCGCCAACCGCTGTGTAGGCCTGCTGGCCGATGATGCCAACGACGTCCGCATTTGCCTGCAGCGCCGCGCCGATGTTGGTTGCGGCAACGTTTGCGTCCGCGGTGTCATCCACCTCTACGACGTTCACGCCGGTGTAGTTGGCCAGCGCTTCCTTCGCGCCGCGGAGATTCTCCAGAGCGGACGGCTGTCCTGCGCTGATGGCGGTCGAGATCAGGACGGTACCGGTTTTACCCGCGAGGAGCTTGCCCATCTGTTCGCCCATGTCGTAACCGGCCTGGTACGGGTTGCAGCCGAGGAAGGAGAGGCGGTTGCTGGGGATGTCCGTGTTGACGATGATCACGGGTACGCCCGCCGCGATGGCGTTGTCAACAGCCGCTGCGGTTTCCGGGGACTGGCCGTGCAGCACAATACCGGTGACCTTGTTTGCAACTGCCTGGTCGATGGCCTGGGAAATCTGATCCGGAACGAATTCCTGCGGGCCGGCATAGTACCACTTGGCACCGATGGAATTGGCCGCGTCGCCGACGCCAGCCTTGAGCGCGTCAAAGAACTCCAGCTGGAACAGGGAGCCGATGACCACATAGGTTTCTCCCTCGCCGGGGAGCGCCGCTGCTGTGGTGGCTTCTGCGGTTTCCGCCGTGGCGGCCGCAGGCGCAGGCGCTGCGCAACCGGTTGCCAACAGGGCAACCACCATCAGGATCGCGACTAGAATCGTAGCCTTTTTCATTCGTATTTCCTCCTTATTGATATATTTCCTTTTGAAAAGGAAATCTTGAAAAACATATTGATTTAGGATTACCTGTAATTAACTGTTTTTTAAGGATTTCAGACAACAAGAAACACACCTGGCGAAAACTCGTTTTTTCGCTAACAATCTATTCGCTATTTTGTTGTGGTTTGTTCTACTTGTTCCTCGGAAGCCTCAGCAGGCTTCCGTCATGCCGGAGGCGAGCGACACGAGGCGCTCCTCCGAGAGTTGCTTGTTGTTCTCCAGAATTCCGGTGATGCGTCCTTCAAACATAACGATCACGCGGTCGCACGCGGCCATGATCTCCGGCAGTTCGGAAGAAACCATCAGCACGCCCTTGCCCTCCGCCGCGATTCCGCGCAACAGCGCGTGAATCTCCGCCTTCGCGCCAACGTCCACGCCGCGCGTCGGTTCGTCGATGAGCAGAATCTTCGGGTCCGCCGAGAGCCACATGGAGAGCAGCACCTTCTGCTGGTTGCCGCCGGAGAGGTTCATCACGAGCTGGGCGAGCGATGCGCACTTGATGCGCATGGCATCCACATAGTGGTTTGCGTTCTCCGCGATCTTTCGATAGCTCACGAGTCCGGCGCGCTTGTAGCGCTGCTCCGACGCGGCGGCAATGTTGGTCTTGACGTCCTGCTTCAGAAACAGGCCGAGCATTTTGCGGTCCTTCGTGATGTAGGCCAAGCCGCGCTTCTTTGCCAGAATCGGATTGTGCGCGCGAAGCGGCTTTCCTTCGAGCTGGATCGACCCCGCTGTTGCGGCGCGCCAGCCAAAGAGCGTCTCCAGCAGTTCCGTACGTCCCGAGCCTTCCAGTCCCGCAATGCCGAGTATTTCGCCCTTGTGCAGGGAGAAGTCGATGTTCTTCAGCGCTTCGCCACTGCAAACACCCTTGACGTCGAGCAGCACCTCGCTCTGCATCGTCTGGCTGGTGCGATAGTCAAACTCCACATCGCGCCCGACCATGTAGCGAACGAGCATCGGCTTTGTGGTGTGTTCGTCGCGCGGGAAGGTAATCACGTGTTCGCCGTCCTTGAGCACGGTGATGGTGTCCGCAAGGTGCAGCACCTCGTCTAGGCGATGTGAAATGTAGATAATCGTCACGCCCTGCTGCTTCATGCGTTTGATCAGTTCGTAAAGTTTTTCCACCTCAACCTCCGTGAGCGCGGAGGTCGGTTCGTCCAGAATCACGATGCGCGCCTTCTGGCCAATCAGCGACGCAATCTCCACCATCTGCTGGGTGCCGAGGCTGAGCTCGCGCATAATGCTCTTTTCGTGGATGTACTTCAGCCCGCAGTCGTCGAGCTGTTCGCGCGTTCTGCGATAGAGCGCGCGGTAGTCGATCATGCCGCCCTTTTCGGGAAAGTCGTTCGCGTTGAGGTTGGTCGCTACGTCCAGATGCACGAAATTCGAAAGCTCCTGATACACAACACCAACGCCCGCGCGGAGCGCTTCCTCCGGCGAACGGAAGCAGACCTGCTTGCCGAAGAGTTCAATCGTTCCTTCGTCCGCCTGTTCCACGCCGGCGAGCAGCTTGATGAGCGTGGATTTTCCCGCTCCGTTTTCGCCGACCAGACAGTGCACTTCGCCGGTTTGAATCTCAAAGCCTACGTTCTTTAACGCGACCACGCCCGGGAACCGCTTGGTGATGCCCGATAGGCGTATTGCTGTACTCATCTTTCCATTCCTCCGCTTTGTCGGTTGAGTGTTTCGCTTACTTCGCGGCTACTTTGCGCCGCTTGCTCAGCTGGTCAATCGCAACCGCGAGCACGAGGATGGTGCCGGTAATCACCTGCGTATAGCTGGGGTTGAGGTACAACAGCACGATTGCGTTGTTGATCAACTGCATCAGCGTAACACCGAGTACCGCGCCAATAAGCTTGCCTTCGCCGCCGTCCATCGAGATGCCGCCGACGAGCAGGCCAACGACGTTTCGAAACTCCAGCTGCGTGCCTGCGTTCTGACTGCTGCTGCCGAGCCGGGCAGCGAGCACAATTCCGGCGAACGCGGCGACCGCGCCGGTGATCATATAGGAGATATAAACAAACTTCTCAATGTTGATGCCTGCCAGCTTTGCGGAAAGCTTGTTGGAACCAATCAGGTAGGCATTGTGGAAGAAGCTCGTGTACTTGACGATGAAAATGCCGACGATGATGATCGCAAACATGTAGACGATGGTCGACGGAACGCCGAGCCAGGTTGCGCGGCCCACGATGGTGAAGCTCTCGCCGAAGTTGCCGAGCGTCTGCCCGCCAATGATGACGAGCGCGATACCGCGATATGCCATCCAGGTTCCGAGCGTCGCAACCAATGGCGTTACGCCGAGCTTGTTGATGATGACGCCGTTGAGCGCGCCAAACGCGGCGCCGGACGCAAGACCGATTAGAATCGCCAGCCACGCGGGAATGCCCGCATTGAGCGAAAGGCCGACAATCGCGCTGGACAGACAGAGGTTGGAACCGACCGAGAAGTCGATGTTGCCCGCGATCAGCGAAATCGCCATCGGGATCGCAATCATCATATCCACGCTCATGCCCTGCAGCAGCACGCGAATATTGCCCGTTGTTGCAAAGGTGGACGTCGAAGACGTCAAGGCGATGATGATGATGACAAGCAAAACGGCAAGGGACAGTTCGCGAGTCTGAAGAATCTTCCGAAGCACACTGGAAACCGAATTCTTGGGTTGCATAGCTGTTTTTTCCACCGTAGTATCCTCTCTCACTATTCAACTCCGTCCAAACCGTTACCGGTTTGTCGAGGAGTTATCGTTCTTTATTAACCCTGCAGGCATTCGCTCGTAATGATCGCGAGCTCCGAATACTGCATCTTTTCCGGAATCTCGTTATAATAGAGGTAGTTGAACATGACCCTTGCCGCCTGGTAGGAAAACAGCTCCGGTCGCTGCTCAATCATCACCTTCAGGTACCCGTCCTTCATCAGCCGAACGCCCATCTCCGACAGGTCGAATCCGACGACGACGATATCCTTTCGCCCAAGATCCCGCAGCACTTCTCCGGCAATATAGCTGTCCGCGTCCGTGCAGAACAGTCCCCTGAGGTCGTCGTCCGCAATTGCGGCCTTGACCATTTCGTAATAGAGGTTGGAGTTATCGGGAATGTTCAGCTCAAACGGGTGAATGTCCGGATAGAACTCCTTGATCATGTCGAGAAAGCCGCGCTTGCGTTCCTTGGTCTGCATGTGCTCGTTGCCCTGATTGATCGTGAACACATTGCCCTTTTTACCGATGTAGTTCGCCAGAATCTGGCTGCCGATGCGTCCCGCTTTGTAGGCGTTCGGGCCGACGTAGCAGAGTTTCTTCTCCGTGACCGCGTCCGCGCCAAAGGTGACGAACGGCCTTCCGCTGCAGGCGAACTCCTCAAGCAGGGTGTTGAGCTTGGTTGCACTCTGCGGCTGAATGATCAGCCCGCTGACCGAACCGTCCGCAATGACCCCGCGAATGGCTTCCTCCTGCTCCGCAACTTGCTTGGTGTAGCACTTGCGAATTTCGAGCTGAAGCCCATATGCGCGGTAGTCGTCCGCAAACCGGCGAAACCCACGCTCGACCTCCGGAAAGTACGCCTTTGTCGTTTCCGAATAGATGACGACGACCTTGCTGTCCTTTGCCTTTGCCAAGACGCTGGCAACATGGTTCTTCTGATAGTCCAGCTCACGCGCCGCATGCAGTACCGCGCTGCGGGTGCGCTCGTACACCGGTTCGCCCGCCATCACCTTTTTTACGGTGCGCAGCGCATAGCCGGATTTCTCCGCAACGTCCATTAACGTGACACGCTTTGCTTTATCCATTCGTTGCATATTTCCTTATGGTCTGTTTGTTTCTATTTCGCTTTTGCGACTATCTAGTAAGCAGATGCTTCGCTGTTTGTATCGGAAGTTTCGCATATGATTGTGGCTCGTCGTTTCGAGTCACGTAGAAGCAGATAAGTGTGCATTTTGTTTGGTAACGTGCACCTCGTGCACTATTTAGACTTGTATGCGGGAAACCCTTTGAATTTGCCTTGATGGCCCTATTATATGCACCCGAATCTGCACTGTCAACAGAATTTTTCAGATTATTTGCGGGTTGACATCTCATTTTCGGGCACGTACAATAAGAAACAGGCAAGATAAATCAACCAAATATGCACCTCGTGCACTTTTATTAGCAGTAAAGTGCACAGAAAGGCCCCGTGTATGATGTACGAATATTTTCATCGAACCGAGCAGGACGAGGCATTCTACGCCGAGCACCTGCTGCCGCGCCTGCCGCGCGTTATGATTGACGCGCATGCGCATTTCAACCTGCCCGAGCACGTCAGCCGCATCACAAAAGAAACGATTGCGGGCGACTGGGCGCTGGAATGCGGCCTCCTAATGAGTTATGAGGACGCCTGTGCGTATGATAAAACACTGTTTCCAGACACCGTGGTGCATCATGTCGCGCTGCCCTGGCCGCTGCGCGAGGCGGATACCGTTGCCAACAACGACTATGTCGCCCGCATCTCGAAGTTTCCGCACGTCTGCGCGCTCATGACCATTCGCCCGGAATTTGACGCGGCGACGATTGAGAAGACCTTCGTCGAAGGCGGCTTCTCCGGCTTTAAGCCGTATCCGTATATGGCGAGCGCGGTCAAGGGCGCGGAGGTCAGCATATTCGACTTTATGACGCACGAGCAATTCGCGTTGGCAAACAAACTCCACGTTCCGGTGCTCATGCATCTTCCCCGCACGGGACGCCTGCCCGCGCCGGAGAACGTCTCCGAAATTCGGACAATTCTGGATCGTTATCCGAACGTCAAGCTCGTCATCGCGCACTTTGGCCGCTGCTTCAATGTAGAGTATTTCGAGCAGGCGCTTGTTGCGCTGGGCGAGGATATCCACCGCGTCTGGTTCGATACCGCGGCGGTGCTCAATCCCGCGGTGCATCGGCTCGCGCTCGCCGAGCTGGACTATCACAAGATTCTTTTTGGCACGGATTTTCCGATTCTGCTCTGGCATGGCAAGCGTGAGTGGAAGAATGGCACCTATGTCAATCTCTGCCGCGAAAACTTCAGCTGGAACAAGCACCATTACCCCGAAGACGAGAGCGGTTACACCTTCTTTGTCTACGAGCAGCTCAAAAACATGCTCGACCTCATCGGCAACGACGAGGCAAAGAAGAACGCAGTCTTCTTTGAGAACGCGAAAGAAGTCTACTTCGATACGCAACGAGGCGGTGTCCGCCTATGAACAAAGCGCTTTTCAAGCACCTCGGCAACATTGATCAACTGGCGGGCGTCCGTCTGGAGCGGCTGGAGGAAGGCAACGGCGCGGGCATGCGCATTGCCCGTGTCTGGAACGCGGCGGGGCTAAACTTTTCCGTGACACCGGATCGCTGTCTTGACCTGTACGATTTTTCCTACAAAGGAATCAATCTCGCGTTTCATTCAAAGAACGGGCTTGGTGCGAGTGCGTTCCTGCCGCTGACCGGCGAGTTCTTCAGCGACTGGCGCGGCGGCATGCTCGCCACCTGCGGGCTGGACAACGTCGGCGGTGCGGCACAGGCCGACAAACTGAACGTTTTTCCGATTCACGGCAGAATCGGCAGCCGCGCGGCGGAGCAGTTCGGTTCGGATGTGCGTTGGGAGGGCGACGACTATGTGCTCCGTCTCTCCGGCGTGGTGCGCGAAAGCCGCCTGTACGGGCGCTCGCTCGAACTTCGGCGCCAGATTGAAACCTCGCTGAATGCCAGCGAAGTCACGATCACGGACACGATCACCAACTTGACCGATGCGCCGGAACCCGTCTTCCTGCTGTATCACTTCAACTTCGGTTATCCGCTGCTGGACGAGGACGCGCTCTACTTTGGGCCCAACGCGGACACGAGCGACTATAGCAAAAGCGGCGACACCGACCATCATCATATGCACGCGCCCGTGGACGGGTTGCCGCAGCAGACCTTCTGCCACGTTCCGCATGCGAAGGGAGTCGTAACCGCCGGTCTGTATCAGCCAAAGCTGCAACTCTCGGCGTATTTACGGTACGACACCACGTCGCTGCCCTACCTGCTCGAATGGAAGTGTCTCAAATCGCACGACTACGTGCTCGCAATTGAGCCCGCCAACTGCCCCGCCCACGACCGCGAAACCGACCTCGCAGAGCACAATGCGTTCTTACTCGGCGCATACGAAAGCGTTACCTATCAAGTTACGCTCGGCGTTTCCGAAGGCGCGGCGGCGCAGGCGCTCGTTTCTACCAACGCATAAGGGAGAATTCGTTATGTATGTCATCGGACTGGACATCGGAACGACGGGAACGAAAGCCCTGCTGGTCGAAACCAGCACCGGCGTCGTCGCCGGAAAGGGATACCAGGGATACTCTCTTTCCACGCAGGATAACCACGTGGAGCAGGATGCAAACGACTGGATAGTCGCCAGCAAGGCCGCCATTCGCGAAGCGATGGCCGGAAACGAGCAAAAAAGTGTGTCCGCCATCGCGCTTTCCACGCAGGGCGCGAGCATGGCGATGGTCGACGCCTCCGGCAAGCCAATTGGCAACGCGATCACCTGGATGGACTCCCGCGCGCGCGCCGAAGCAGCGGAACTGGAACAGCTGCTCGGCAACGAGTATGTGTACCACATGTGTGGCTGGCGCATCTTTCCAACGCTCGACGCGGCAAAGATTCTGCATCTGCGCCGTGCGGGACTGGATCAGCCGGGCTGCCGCTACCTGAGCACGATTGAAATCGTCCACGAATACCTGACCGGACGCGCAGTCATCGACCCGACCAACGCGGCCATTCGCCAGTTGATGGACATTCGAACCGCCCGCTGGGACCCGCGCATGCTGGAAGCGCTCGGCATCACGCCGGAGCAGCTGCCGGAGATTCAACCCACCGGATCGCTGGTCGGCAGACTCACGAAAGCCGCCGCGCTGGAGCTGGGTTTGCCGGAAGGGACGCCGGTGTTCAACGGCGCGCACGACCAGTATTGCGCCTCCCTTGGCGCCGCCGCGATACACGCGGGGGATATGCTCCTCTCCGCCGGAACCACCTGGGTGATTCTGGGCCTCGGCGAAAAACTGCTCTATTCGGATTCTTTTCTTGCACCATCGATCCACCCGGTGCCAGGGCTGTTCGGCGCGATGGCATCGCTCTCCGGAACGGGCGTTTCGTTGGAATGGTACCGAAACAAGTTCCTGCCGGAAGTTGGTTTTGCGGAGCTGGATCTTCAGGCGCAGAGCCGCGAGATCGGCGATCTGTTTTACTACCCCTACCCGCTGGGCGCGGCGTACCCGATTTGGAACACCAACGCGCAGGCCGCGTTCATCGGCTCCAACCTCAACCACGACCGGTTCGATTACGCCCGCGCGATTATGGAAGGCGCGGCCTTCGGCGTGCGACGCGCGCTGGAGGACTTTGCGGTAAACGGTTGCAGCATCGGCGAGCTCAAGGTACTCGGCGGCGCTTCCCGCAGCCCGCTTTGGACGGAGCTGATCTGCGACATCACGAACACCCCCGTTCAGCTCCTGCGCGAGACGGACGCCTGCGCACTCGGCGCGGCGATGATCGCCGCCTGCGGTGCGGGCGCGCATCCCGACTACTCCACCGCCGCAACGGCGATGGTGCACCGCGCCGATACGCTGACCCCTTCGCCCGAACGAGCAGCGTATTATCGCGAGAAGTATGCGCGCTATCGCGATTGTTGGGACAAGCTAGCGGTCTATTATTCGTAACGTTCCGTCAATATAACATGAGCGATCTTTATCTCAGTAACAAACAAGGCCATCCATTTGGATGGCCTTTGTTGCGCTTCTTTCGTTTGTTCCTCAATCAATCACGCCGGTCGGCAAACATGCGGTTCACCGCTTCGATCGTCTGCTCCACGAGCACATCGCCGCCTTCCGGCCCGCAGAACGTGGACGCCGGTTTGCTGCTGTAGCTGCCGCCGCGCACACCGGAGCTGGAGGGCAGGTATCCGCCGATGCCGTTGGACAGCTGCACGACGAAGAGTTGATCCGGCAGGGCGCGCGCCTTCATGCGCTGCGCAAACTCGCTGAAGAGCTCAAATGGATTTGTTGCAATGGCGACGTCCCCAATTCGAACCACGTGGCTCACGCAGGGAAACGTAGTCGTCTCCTGCTGCATCCGCCAGCGCAGCACATCGCCTTGCGGCTCAAACGCGCGAACCACGTCCTGCGTAGTCATGCGATGTTCCCGCGAAAAGGCGGACTGTATGCGCGCGACCTCCGCCGCGGACGCTTCGTAGTCCTCCCGCGACACCAGCCGGAGCGGTAGCGCGAGTTCCAGGCGTTCATGCGCCAGCGCGGGGGCGTAGTCGATGCTCTCTTTTGCAGATCGCAGCCCGCGTAGCACGGCCTCCGTGATGCGGGCTGAAATGCCCGCGCAGATGGCCTCCATGTCGAAGTTACGCTGCACTTCCTGCGCCTGCCCGCCCCAAAGGCGGAGCTCCTCATGGTTGTGCTTGCTGATTTGCACAAGGTCGATTGGCGAAAGATCGCCCGCCGCGCCGCAGAACGGCAGCACAAACACGTCGCCCAGCGGCTGCTTGAGATCGCTTCGCACAAAGCCCCAGTAGTCCGCGGACAAAAACCGGTGCAGCTCAAACACCTGAGAAGGGCAGGGCACGTTGATCGCAACGCCGGTCAGAGCGCCGTTTAGATCCCACGTGTAGAGCAGTTCCATCGCGCTATCGCCGCCCGGCTCAAAGCGGAGAAAGTTCTCGTCCGAGCAGTCGCCGTACATCACGGTCTCTTCCCCGTCTTCGCGGCGAAACACCGCGCGGCGGGAAAAGCTCACCGCGGCGTACTCATGCGTCGCGCTGACACCGCCGGGTTTTCGGCTCGTCCAGGCGCGGGAAATCAAGTCGGCCAGCTTGTCCACGAGATACGCCTGCGCTTCCGCGCCGCGCAGCACGTTTTGCGGAAACTCAAGCTCCGGCAGAATGTCGCTGCCAAACACGCACTCGTTGTCGAGGCGCATGAAGTCCTCGAAAAAGTCCGTCGAATTGTGCGTATGCGTCACGCCAAAGGAGATGCAGTCGAAATCCAGGTCGGTCAGCGAACGAAGCTTTTCTTTCAATAGTTCCATCGCATGCAGCGGGACTTCCGTCATATCGAGCGAAACGAACGCCGCCTGCGCTTCGCCGTTGTCGAGCACGAGCGCGGTTGCGGTGATCGGGTCGCGAACATACTCCGAAACGCGGTGATACATCTGCCCGATCATCCAGACCGGACGATCCGGGGTGAGGTCGATTTGTGCCCAGCCAATCTGTATTGCCTTCATATGGTCTTTTCCTGTCCTATTGCATTCGCATGCAGCCGGAGCTTTTCCCGTGTATGCGATATTTTTCAAAATTTGGTCCGTTTGGACGACAGCAACCACGCATCCGCCGAAACGGACCGTCGATGGTATGCTGTTTTCCACTGGAAAAAATACTGTTGCTTACTCGTGCGGATTCTCCGCATCGGTCGGTGTTGATTCGCGCGGCGGTCGGGTTGAACCCCGCACCACAAGCCGCGGCTGAAGCGAAACATTCTGAACCACGTGCTCTTCCTTTTCCACCAGATTGTCCATTAAGAGCTTGACCGCGAGCGCACTGAGCTGCTCAGTCGGGTTCGAGATGGAGGTCAGCTGAATCGGCAGGTAGTCGTTTAGAATGATGTTGTCAAAGCCAATGATCGAGAGATCCTCCGGTACGCGAACGCCCTCCTCGGCGAACGCGTCCAACGCGCCGAGCGCAACCTGGTCGTAGCAGGCGAGCACGGCGGTTACGCGCGGTTCGCCCTGCTCCTTGAGCAGTTCCTTGGCGCGGAGGTAGCCACCCAGCTCAAAGCGTTCCTTTCCGCGCTTCATGTGCTCCTCCCGAACGGGCAAGCCCAGTTCCTTGAGATAGCGCGTAAAGGCGAGGTATCGCACATCGGACGCAAACTCGCCGATGTAGCCAATTTCGCGATGCCCCAGCTCAATGAGATGATCCAGTGCCTGCCGCACAGCCATTTCGTTTGCAATCGAAATGGTATCCACCGGCAGGATGACCTTGTTTTCCGAAATCAGCACGAGCGGCACGACGGAGTGCGCAATGCGGTCGTGCTTTTGAATGTCGTCCTTGGCGTTGAGCACGAAGCAGTCGTTGACGATCATGCCGCAGATGTCGTGCTTGAGCATCTGGTCAAACGCGGTTAAAATTCCGCCAACGTCAAACCCGCCGATGACGACAATCATCGAGTAACCACGTTTCTTGAGTTCGCGCTCAACGGTCTCCACCATTTCGGAATAATAATGGCTGCCGACCTCGGGCACAATCAACCCAACGGTATTGCTCCCCTTTGCGCTGGTGCGCAGGTGGTAGCCCATCTGCATGGCGGCGCGCTTGACCAGACTCACCGTCTCCGGGCTGATGTCCGGTGCGTCGCGCAGCGCGCGCGAGACGGTGGAGATGTTGAGACCGGTCTTTTCGGCGATGTCGCGCATCTTCGGCATGGCTCTGCCCTCTTTCACGGTCGTCTTTGACCGCATTTTTCGTGCAAGCGATCGGCGGAATCGCTTGCTTCCCTATGCAGGGAGTGGTCGCCTTACGTTTGAAGTGGTTGTGCCCGGGCGGAGCGGCGCAGTGCCGCCCCGCCGGAGCATGTGTTGTTTCTCGTTATTTCGCGGGCCAGGGCGTTCCCTTGTAGACGATTGCGCCCCAGAGGTCTTCGGCATAGGTGGCGGCGTTCGACTGGTCGATGAGAACCGTGCCGGAGTCGTTGAGCTTGGCAAAGGTTGCCGCGTCGCCTTCGGTGAGGTATTCATACGCCATGCGGACGGACTCGTAGCCGCGCTTGTAGAAGTTCTGCGCGAGCGTTGCCCAGACCTTGCCGGCCTTGATGTTGTCGATGGTTGCTTCAACCGCGTCGATGTCCAGAATCAGCACATCGGTGCGTCCCGTTTCCTGGCAGACCTGCACAACGCCCGGGCCGCCGGTGGATTCGAGCATGATGACGACGTTGGTCTCGGGGTAGGTGTTCAGCGTGTCTTCGATGACGCTCATCGCGGTTGCAACGTCGTTTTTATCCGCGACCACGTTCGTGATCTTCATATCCGGATATTTCTCGGCCATGCGCTCTTCGAGACCTTTGCGCTGTTCAACCTGGTTCGTGGTCGCAAGGTCGCCCATCACGACACAGATGTTCGCTTTTCCGTCGGTCTTGGCGGCGATCATGTCCGCCGCGTTGACGCCGTAGTTGTAGTTATCCGTGCCGATCCAGGCGACAAACGCGCTGTCGTCTTCCAGCAGGTTGGAGGTCAGGAACATCGGAATGCCGGCCTGCTTCACGCGGTCAAACACTTCGAAGAGGGACGGGTCAAACGGTTCGCCAATGATGGCATCCGGCTGAAGCGTAATGGCGTTTTCCATCGCGGCGATGTAGTCCGTCACGATGCTGGTCGTTCCAAACGTCGGCCCGATGATTTCGAGCTTTACGCCGTATTCTTCCGCTGCTTTACGGGCGGCTTCGGCCTGCTGTTCGTAGACCGGGTGGCCGACCAGCGCGTTGACCAGAATCACGTAGGGTTGGTCTGCCGCGGCGGGTTCGGCTGCCGGTTCCGCTGCCTGGGCGGGTTCTGTCGCCGCTTCCGCCGCAGGTTCTGCGGCCGGTGCGGGCGTGCTGCTGCAGGCAAACGCGCCAAACGTCAGCATCAGGGCAAGTACCAGGATCAGTATTTTCTTCATCTGGATATTTCCTCCTGTATTATTTGCTTGTTTCTATTGTGTCAATGCCCCCCGGGAGAGCATGAGCAACCATAATATGACAATTCTTGGGTCAGAGCGTGCTGCCGGAGCAGATGCGAAGGAACTTCTCCTCGTCCGCGTCTTCGCGGGTCAGTTCGGCGCGGATCTTGCCGTCGGCCAGCAACAGGTAGCGGTCGCACATGCCGACGAGCTCCGTGAGTTCGGAGGAGATCATGACGATGCCCATTCCCTGACGGACCAGTTGCGTCATAATCTGGTAAATCTGCGCCTTCGCGCCAACGTCGATGCCGCGCGTCGGCTCGTCCAGCAGCAGCACTTTCGGCTCCGCGAGCAGCCATTTGGCGAGGACGACCTTCTGCTGATTCCCGCCGGACAGGCTCGTGACCATGTCCCGCTCGGAATTTGCCTTAATACTCAAGCGGTCGATGTATTCCCGCCCGATCTTGCGCTCCGTTTCACGATCCAGAAGTCCGCTGTGGAACACCTTGTCCAGTCGCGCGAGCGTAATGTTTCGCGCGAGATTGAGCGTCGGAATAAAGCCGTTGACCTTGCGGTCTTCGCTCAGCAGGGCGAGCCCTTTTCGAATCGCGTCCTGCGGACTTGAAATCCGCGTCGGTTTGCCGTCGATGCGCAGTTCGTCGTAGCTGCCGTCGATTGCGCCAAAGATGGCGTTTACCGTTTCGCTGCGCCCAGAACCAACGAGTCCCACGAGACCCAGAATTTCACCCTTGTGGACGCAAAAGTCCACGCCGTCCACGATGTATTTCTTGCGGTTATAGGGGTGCTTGACGCGAAGGTTCTTGACCGAGAGCGCCTCTTGCCCAATCTCAACCGATTCTTTCGGATAGAGGTTGCCGATCTTGCGGTTGACCATTGCCTCGACGATCTCCTCCGTGCTCACCTCGGCGGCGGGTTTCGTCCAGACGTGCGCGCCGTCGCGCATGATGCAGACGCGATCCGCGAGCCTCTTGATCTCCTTGATCTTGTGGCTGATGTAGATGCAGGAGATGCCGTTGTCCCGCAGGCGATTCAGAATCTTAAACAGCTCCTCCACCTCGGCGTCCGTCAGCGGCGAGGTCGGCTCGTCCAGCACGAGAATCTTCGGATTCCGGCTCAGCGCGCGGGCAATCGACACCATCTGGCACTGGGAAGCACTCAAGTCCCTTAGATGCGTGGTCACGGGAACCTTGAGACCGACCATATCGGCAAACGCCTTGGCTTCCTCGTTCATACGCTTCCACTGCACGATTCCGGCTTGGAGCGGAACGCGGCCAAGAAAGATATTCTCCGCATCGGAGAGGTCGAGGTGCACGCTGATCTCCTGATAGATCATCTCGATTCCCGCAGCGGAAGCGTCCGCAGGGGTCCGAAACACGCAGGGTTTGCCGTCGATGAAGATCTCTCCGTCGTAGCTGCCGTATTCGTAGCTGCCGCTGAGCACCTTCATCAGCGTGGACTTGCCCGCGCCGTTCTCGCCGCAGATGGCGAGGATTTCGCGTTCGTTTAGATCAATCGAAACCTGTTTGAGGGCTTTCGTCGCACCAAACGACTTCGTGACCCCCTTCATTTCGAGTACTGTTTTTGCCATATGCGCCCCCTCCTTATCGGTTCAGGCTGGCGCGAATGCGATTTCTGAGATATTCGAGCGAGCAGGCGAAGATGAGCACAAGTCCAATGACGAGCTGCTGCCAATAGGCGTCGATCTTGATGAGCGTCATACCGTTGCTGATCATCGCCATGAAGAAACTACCCATCACCACGCCGACGATGGATCCCGCGCCGCCTTCCATATTGATACCGCCGATGACGCAAGCCGCGACGACGGTCATTTCAAAGCCGGAGCCAATGTTCGGCTGGGCGCTGCCAACGCGGGAGGCCATCAGCACACCGGTCAGAGCCGCGAGAACGCCAGTGAGCACGAAGGCCGAGAAACGAATCTTAACGGTCGGGATGCCCGCGAGCCGCGCCGCCTCGCCGTTGCCGCCCGCGGCAAAAAGCCGCCGGCCGTACGCCGTGTATCTTAGGATGAACCCGGCAATCACCGCCATGACGAGCGCAATCACGATGACATACGGCAGTTGGTAGCTGCCAATCGCGATTCCGCCCTGTCCAATGCCGAGGAAAGCATCCGGCAGCGGATAAACCGAAACGCCTTTTGTGTAACCGGTGCAGAGGCCGCGCGCCGCGTACATGGTGCCCATGGTGGCGATGAACGGCGGGAGTTTGATCTTCTGCACGAGAAAGCCGTTGAACACGCCGAAGATGCCGCCAATCACGAGGGCAACCAGCACCGCGAGCCAGATCGGGAAGCCGTAGTAGCTCATCAGCGCCGCCGCGGCCACGCCGCCGACGGAGAACACCGCGCCAACCGAAATATCCCAGCTGCCCGCGATGATCAGGAATGCCTGACCGATGGAGGTGATGATGGTAAACGCCGCGGTGCGCATGACGTTTGTCATATTGCTGACCGAGAGGAACTTGTCGCTCTTGGCAGTGAACAGAATCACCGCAAGCAGCAGCGGCATGAGTACACCCGCCTCGCGGATGTCGATGAATTTTTCGAGGAGTTGCCGAAAGATGTTTTTGCGTTCCATGAGTTGTCTTTGTCCTCCAAACGTTGCGGCCTTGCGCAGTTTTCGAAATTTTGCGTAAAATCGAACGCTCACGCCGAAAACAGTTTCGCCTGTTTCGGGTGGAGCTTTTGTAAGAGTATCTTCTGTTCCAAGCGCCATTGCTGGGATGTTCACTACGGCGATGTGCCGCGAAGGAGTGCCCTGGACGGGATTTAATATGCTATCGTTAGATTATTTCCGAAAATTGTTTCGGTCTGAACTTACTTAACACTGCCAATATAGCCGTGTTTTCTCTGGCCGTCAATAAAAAGTCACGAAACTATTTTCGACGTATCACATCCAAGAACAGGGGAATTATCCCGTTTCAAGGTTCAGAGCGCTTTCTGAATTGGACGAGAAATAGGTCCTTTTTGCGCCATTTGTTGCATTGTCCGTAGTTCAGCAACACAAAAGGGGCCGTCCGGTTAGCCGGACGGCCTCTTGCGTTTATTCGTATTCGGTTCTACTCAACCAGCGTAACGCCGCCGCCGGGCAGGAATGCAAGATCGTTTGAATCAGAAAGGACCTTTGTGTTACTGCCGTTAAGCTGCACCTCATTGCCGATCACGCGGCCGTTGATAACGCAATTTGCTTGGCTGATCTGTATGCGCCCGTTGGGGGCGTATAACACACCGTCGACGCGAACATTTGAGGCACTGATTTCAATATTACCGTTTGTGGAATAGATGCAGGCCGATGCCGCGGACGAGGCTTCGATGCTGCTGCTGGCGATCGTGATGTTGCCTGTCGCAACCAGCATGCCGACACCCGAGAACGTTGTTCCCGCTAAGGTGACATTGCCATTGACGTAGACACATTTGTCCAAGTTGAGGCTGCTGCCAAAGGTCTGGCTGCCGTTGTAGTAGGTACCGTTTGCCTGCGCTTTTGCGAGCGCGGCTGCGGCGAGGTCAACCGGTGCTATATCGACCACAGATGCCGCGGCATTCAGTAGATTCGCAATGCCGCTGGTACCGCCCCAAGCGTAGGCGGGGGAGCCTTGTGCGGTTCCCGTGACCGTAATCGAGCTGCTGCTGGTCGAGAACTGCCCGGCCGCCTCAATGTTGCCGTTGAAAGTCAAGTTCGAGCCGTTTACCATGACCTCCTGGTTTCCGTGGACGTTGCCCTTGACCGTCAGCTCTGATTGAAAAAGACCAAGTCTGCTGTTCTTGCTGCCGCTGAAAATCGCGTAACCAAACGGGCCGCCGGTCATGCCGGTCTTTTCCGCAACGGCGCGGGCGGTGATCTCCGTAGACTTTAGCCCAAAGATTCGCGCAAACGAGAACTGAACCGTATCCTTGCAGACAACCTCAATTCGATTTGCGTTCCCTTTATACGGGGTCGTCGTGGTCGTCCTGCCCGCGTCAACGCCGTTTATCTGCGCATACTGCGCGGCTTTGGTCGCTGCAACGCTGGCGCTGGGCAGTTCCCGCGCGGCGGCAAGCGCTGCGGCGTCGGCGGCGTTTTGCAGCTGCCCCTGACTGGTGGACTGAACACCAATGTCCACGCCCAGCGCGGCAAATCCGCACAGAACCACCAACGCAAGGGCAACAAGGATGACCGACTGTCCGGATTCCTTCTTGAACCAATTCCTGATGACGCGCATGTATATTCCTCCGTGAATCTCAAATAGAACCCGCTTCTATAACCGTTTTTCGGTTGATTCCTCCGCATATTCCAACGAAAGAGCCGACGAGGCCGCCGCTTTACGGCGTTCTGTTTCGGCGTTATACTAGAACACGAAACAACATTTCCAAGCAGAATATGGACGCCGCCATCGCCGGCTTCATCCATTCGTCAAGTCTTGCTCAATCAGGAGGACGCCCGTTGCGTACGAAAACATCCTCAACTTCCATGCACTCAATTTCCAAAAGGCTGGATGCGTTCGAGCGCCTGCCCGGCGTCGCGCCGGAATGGATTGCGTTTGCGCTCTACGTTGTGCTGCTTTGTATCGTAGCGTCGTTCCACGAACCGTGGTTCGACGAGGCGCAGTCCTGGCAGATTGCCCGCGTTGCCTCCCTGCGGGATATCCTGTTCACCATTCCGCACTACGAGGGACACCCGCCGCTCTGGCATCTGCTGCTCGCGCTGCCCGCCCGACTCGGCGTCCCCTACGAACTCGGCCTGAAGGCGGTCAACCTTGTCATCTGCTCCGCCGCGGTTTGGCTTCTACTGTTTCGCTCCCCGTTTCTACGAATCGTGAAACTATCGCTGCCGTTTACGTTCTTTCTGTTCTATCAATTCGGCGCGATTTCCCGCCCGTATTCGCTACTGTTTCTCGCGTTTGTGCTCGCCGCGCTTGCCTATCCTGCGCGAAATGAGCGACCGTTTCGCTATGTGTTACCACTGGTGCTGCTCTGCCTTGCTTCGGCCTATGGCCTCGTGCTCGCGGGCGGCATCGCGCTGGTTTGGCTCATCGAACTGCTGCAAACAGGTCTTCTCCGAAACGGGTTCACCCGTTTTATTCGGGATCGCCGCGTCTGGGCGCTCGCGCTGTTGCTGCTCGTCGCAATCGTCAATCTGCTGCTGATGTTACCCGCGCCGGACACATACGCAACCTCCGGCATTGCTACAAAGAACAGCCTTCCCGTTCGGTTGCTGTATACCGCGTTGGTACTGCCCGCGGACGCATGCTTCTACGACTGCTTTACCGGGCACGTCATGCTGCTTACGACCTTCCAATTCTACATGCCTTTGTTGGTCGGCGGGATCGTTCTTGGGCTGCTCTTCTGGGCTGCGCTGATTTATCTTTCCCGCAACCGGCACACCACGACACTGCTGCTGATTCCCTATATACTCTTTGCAGTGTTCAGCGCGTTTGTCTACATCTCACGTCATCATGTCGGCATTGCCGCGCTGTTTCTGCTATTCTGGCTTTGGGTGGACACCCGCATCGGCAAGGACACCGAGCCGTCCAGCACAGCCACGTTCGAGGCAGATTCACCCGACGCGGTCCGTGCCGCAAAGAAAGCCGAATTCACCCGCGCGTTGCGGGTCTGTCTAGGCGTTCTCGTGCTGAGTATATCGATCTACTGGACCGTCGCCGCCTCCGTACACGAGATTCAGCAGGACTATGGGTACGGGCGCACGCTGGCGGCCTACCTCAAGGAGCACAATTTGGAATCCAGTCGAATCATGTGCGGCTGGGGAGACGACGAAGACCCGGTTACCGGCGAGCCCGTGCTCGACACCAACAACTCCGGCAGTGTAACGTTGCTGCCCTACTTTGCGCATAACATCGTTTTCAATCTCAACGGCGGTTCCGACGCAATGGGCTACGCCACGCATCGCCGGGCAACCGCAGAAGAGAACGAAGCGAACTTCCGGCTCTGGGCCGCGGGCGGCGCGCCGGATCTGCTGCTTGGCCCAGTCGACCTCGAATCCGTCTATGGAGACGAAGTCACGATGCAGGATTACGTGGTCGCAACGCAGTTTTCCCAAACGTTCATCTGGAAGGCAGCCCTTTTCTCGACCCAGTATCCGCTCTATCAGAAAATTGACTGACGAAATCGAGTCGCTTTGTGTTGCGGTTACTCAAAGATCGGTTTTACACCGGTCTTTTTTACTATTCCCAACGTAATAATCCCTATCTTCGATTGTGCAGATTGTCCGTGGTCGTGCCTTCCGGACGCAGAATCTGCATATACGGCTGTGTGGGTCGTGGCGGCTGCTTTTGCTCCGGCTCCGTTTCCGGCGGCTCCGGCGTGCTCGTCTTGAGCAGGCTGACCAGCCGGTAGGCCTCCGCAAACATCATGGCAAGCTTATCAACCGTCTGCGAAAACTCCGCCTGCTGAACGCCCGCGGCGGGTGGCGCGCTCGGTTCCGCATACGTCTGGCGCACGGGCGGCTCCGGCGGGTTGACCGGTGCGGCATACGGCCGATATGACTCCGGCGGCTGCGCATACGCGTTTGCGTTCGCACGCAGGAGTTGCACCTCTCTGCGCAGGCGTCCGTTTTCTTCCAGAATCTGGCCGCGCTCCACCTTCCAGCTCTCCATCATCCTGGCGGCCTGCGCCATCGAGGCGCGCAGTTGACGGGTTTCCGTTTCCAACGTTCGTATCCGCTCGGAAACACCCGCTCCACCCGCCTGCTGTCGCAGATACTCGAGTTCTTCGCGCTCCGGTATGTGCTTTTTCACCGCCTGCGCAAGGGCGTTGATGCGCGTGTTCGCCGTGTTCAACTGCGTTTCCCGTTCGATCAGCAGTTCCTTCATCTTGCGGATGCCGTAGTTCTTTGCCTGAATCTCGCTCTTTGCCGAATCCAGCTGCGCAATCAGATCTTCCTGCTCCCGTTTTGCGGCCATCGCCTGCTGTGCGAAGATTCGCTTGACGTTGTCCACATAGTTGCGAACGTCCTGCGGATCGTAGCCGGACAGCGAGCGCCGAAACCGCGCGTCCGCGTCCATGCGGCTGCGCAGCGAGTCGATCCCCTCTTCTTCTCGTTCGAAGCGATCGTTCATGAGGTCACCTCCAACCGGTCGCCAAGTTGAATCGAATGTCGTTTTATGCTGCCTTCCGGCAGTTCCAGCACATGTCGCGCGCCGCGCTGCATCGGGCATATCCGCCCCGGCTGAACCGCCTCGTCTGCGCGCAGTACGCTGCCTTCTTTGTCCAGATAGACGGCATCAATCGCATAGCGCATGCCAATCATATGAATCGCGTTGCAGGGCGTGAGCAGCAGCCCGCCGTTTGGCGGAATGGTGCGGCCTAGTAGCCCGCGCAGCCGCGCGAAATATCCCGTTGCATGCCAAACGGACGCAAGTGTTTCGCCGTTTCTTTGGATGCGTACCGTTTTCATCGTTGTTCTCCTCTTGTGCTTGCGTTGTCCCGATCGTTCGAACCTGTTCGAGTGCGCCTGCGGGATCAACCGAACGTTTGAATCAAGCTGACCACCGCCGGTCCCAACAGAATGATGAACACCACCGGAAAGATAAAGATGACCGTTGGGATCATGATCTTAATCGGGGCCTTCGCCGCCTTCGCCTGAATCATCTGCTTGCGCTCGACGCGCAGTCGCTCGGACTGCTGCATCAGCACGCTCTTGATCGAAACGCCCAACTGTTCCGCCTGCAACAGCGCGGTGACGAACGCCGTGAGTTCCTTCACGTCGCAGCGGTCCGCCATCTCCTTGAGCGCGACCTTTCGCGGAACACCCATCTGGATTTCGCGGATGGCGCTGTTGAGCTCCATCAACACGGCGGACTTGTTCTTGGAATATTGCTGCACAATCGCCGAGTCGAGCCCAAGGCCCGCTTCCACGCTGACGACGAGGATATCCATCACCTCGGGCAGGTCAATCATAATGGACTCCTTGCGCGCCCTCACCCTTGCGTTCAAAAAGAAACTCGACCCAAGCACCGGAATGTTCGCCAGCACGATCACAATCAACAGTCGATACATAACATCGATCTGCAGCAGAACATACAGCAGAATCCCGCCAATCAGAAACAGCAGAATCAAGAGGTTCTTGATCACGCGGTACTCCTGCAGCGTCAGTTTCAGGCCGGAAGCCTTGAGCTGACGCTCCACCTTTTGGTTTGCACGGCTGAGCTTAACCGGTTTGTTCTTGTCCGCCGAACGCCGTATCTGCTCGGAAACGCGCTGCACCGCAGGGCGAAACACGCGCTCCGAAAAGGATTTCTTGAGTTCTTCGTCGTTATATACACGCTCGGTCTCCTTGAGCTGCGCGTAACGATGATCCATTCGGTCAATTTTTTTACCCACGCCGCCGAGCAGCGCAATGATTGAGAGAAACACCGCGAGGGTGCTGACCAAAACAACTAACCGCATGCAATGTCTCCCTTCTACATTTTGATGTTCACGATTTTGCGAACAAACAGGAACCCGATGACTTCGAGCACGGCACTGATGATCAGCATCATCCGGCCGGATTGCGTGGTGAAGAACATATCGATGTAGCTGGGGTTAATGAACATCAGAATCAAAATGATGAACAACGGCAGCGCCCCAATGATATACCCGCTCATACGCCCGGCGGAGGTTAGTGTTTTGACCTCGCCGCGCATCTGAATGCGCTGATTGATCGTATCCGAAATGTTCTGCAAAATCTGCGCGAGGTTGCCGCCAATCTGCCGCTGAATCAGAATGGCGGAGCACATGAGCTCCAGATCCGGATTCTTCGTTCGCTTGACCAGGCCGCCGAGGCTTGCCTCCAGCGTCATACCGTATTGCGTTTCACGATACACGCGCATGAACTCGCGGGAAATGGGCTCCTCCATCTCCTCGGCAACGTTCTTCATCGCGGTCTGCACGGACTGGCCAACCCGCAGCGCGCTGCAGAGAATCCCCAGCGCGTCCGAGAGCTGCTTGCCGAGCAGGGTGAGCCGCTTGTTGCGCTTGAGGATGACCCAGGAGATCGGCGCAGCGACGCCAACGAGCACCAGTGCGATGCAGACGGTCAGCGGCGCGCCAAGAAACAGCGCGATGGCCGGTATGACGGCACCGGTCAGAATCCAGATCATCACAAACTCATCTGCGCGCAGCGCAACGCCGGCCACGTAGAGTTCTTCGGCAATTTGATCCAACCGGCGAGCATGTGTTTTGGAATTGCGGCGCTGCGAGCGCTTGGAATCGCTCTGCTCCTCTGTTTTATCAAACAGAGCCTGCATCCGCTGCCCCATCTGGCGCTTTTGTTTGGTTTGCGCCACCGCAAGCAGGTAAAAGATAAAATAGAACGCAATCGTACAGACCGCGACGATCAATGTGCGAATCATATTCTTTTTCCTCCTTCCTGCGGCAGGTGAAAATCATCTTTCATTTAATAAAACCACTCGTCCTTGAGGCCTGCGCCATTATGGCCAGTTTTAAATTTAATGTAACCACTCGTCCTTGAGTCCTGCGCCCATTGTGGCCAGTTTTTAATTTAATGAAACCACTCATCTTTCAGACCTGCACCCGCGGCGGTCAGTTTCTCGCTGCAGCGCGGCTTGATGCCGGTCGCGCGAAAATGCCCCGGCGAGCGCCCGTCGCCATAATCGTAGGTAAAGATTTCCTGCGTCACGATGACTTCGCCTTCCATGCCGACCACCTCATGGATGCCGACAATCTTTCGGCTGCCGTCGCGCATACGCGCCTGCTGCACGATGATGTCGATTGCGGAGGCAATCTGCTGGCGAATGGCCGACATCGGCAGGTTCATGCCCGCCATGAGCACCATGGTCTCCAGACGCGCGAGCATATCGCGCGCGGAGTTCGCGTGTCCCGTGGTCAGCGAGCCGTCGTGGCCGGTGTTCATCGCCTGGAGCATATCCAGCGCTTCGCCGCCGCGCACCTCGCCGACGATGATTCGATCCGGCCGCATACGCAGCGCGTTTCGAACCAGATCGCGAATCGTAATCTGCCCGGCGCCTTCGAGATTCGCGGGACGCGCCTCCAGCGTGAGCACGTGTTTTTGCTGCAGCTGGATTTCCGCCGCGTCCTCAATGGTCACAATGCGCTCGTCGTAGGGAATGAAGGCCGAGAGCACGTTGAGCAGCGTCGTTTTGCCGCTGCCGGTACCGCCGGATACCACCATGTTCAGCTTGCCCTTGACGCAAGCTTCCAGAAACGCTGCCATCTTGAAATTCAGGCTGCCGAAGCTGACGAGGTTTTCAATGGTCAGCGGGTTTCTCGAGAATTTTCGAATCGTGAGCAACGGTCCCTTAAGCGAAAGTGGCGGAATCACCGCGTTTACGCGCGATCCGTCCGGCAAGCGGGCGTCCACCATGGGGTTCGCTTCGTCAATGTGCCTCCCCAGAGGGGAGACGATTCGGTCGATGACGTTGAGCAGCTGGTCGTTGTCGTAAAACGACACGTCGGTTTGAATGAGCTTGCCCTTGCGCTCAATGAACACCTGCTTTGCGCCGTTGACCATAATTTCGCTGATGGAATCGTCCGCCAGCAGTTTTTCCAGCGGGCCAAGACCGCGAATGGAGTCGAAAATCTCCTGCGCAATGCGGTTGCGCTCCGGGCGGGCCATGCTCGCCGCGTGCTGCTCCAGCGCGCCTTCAATGATGTTTCGGGTCTCCGTCTCGCTCGCGCCGCCGCCGTGTTTCTCGTCGCGCTTGTTGAGCGCGTCCACCACCTGATGGTGCACGCGGTCGCGCAGCTGCGCGGCTTCCAGCGCTTCCTGCTGGGGAACGCTGCCGCTCTGCGGATTGGTCGCTTTCCGATCCATCTTGTCCAACAGGCTCATGCTGCTACCCTCCGGATGCTGCGCCCGGCGTAGAAAAACGTAACTCGTCTACTCATGACAGTGTCCTGCGGATCATTTTGCGCGCAAACGCAGCAATCTCTTTGGACGCCTTCGAATTCGGCGCGCAGCTTAACATGGGAATACCGCGGTTGACCGCGATCATTGCCGACTTCAGGTCGAACGGAATCACGAGCACGGGCGACGCGTCGAGCAATCCCGCGATGGTTTTGACGCTGATCGTCGAAAGCCCCTCTTTGTTGACCACGAGCTTGGCCTTGTCCTGCAAATTGAGCGCCTCAAGCACCTTCATGCTGCGTTTTGCGTCGTGCAGGGCGGCGATGTCCTCGGTGACCACCAAAAGAATGGTGTCCGACGTTTCCAGCGCGGCAATCGCGCAGTCGTTCAACGTTACGCCCATATCCAGAATGACATAGTCAAACTCGGTGCGCAGCACGGAGAGAATCGAGTCGATGTGCTCCGGTCGAATCAGGTCGGCATACTCCGGCGAGCTGCTCGAGAGCATCACCTGAATGCCGCTCTGGTGGCGAATCAGATAGCATTTGATCGTGGAGAGTTCAAACGAGTGCTCCTCTACCATGTCCGCAATCGTATCGCCCTTGGTGATGTCCAAAAAGACGCCGACCTCGCCGAACTGAAGGTTCAGATCGATCAGCGCGATTTTCTTATTCATGGTCGCCAGCGCATAGGCCAGGTTCACCGCCAGCGTCGTCTTGCCAACGCCGCCCTTCGGCGAATAGCAGGCAACCACCTTGGAGTCGTAGCTCGCTATTTTCTGCGTCGCGGTGCGGCGATTCTGGTCCCGGTTTGCAGCGGTGATGATGTGCGTTCGAATGTTCTGCTCGCCGCTGTCAATGTCGATGACGCGCGCAATGCCGCTTTCCATCGCGCGGTTCAGCGTTTTGTTATCGAGCGCGGGGCAGAGCAGCAAAATCGTAATGTCGCTGCGCACGGTAAACATTCGCTCCGCAAACTCCAGCTCGTGTTCCGGCCTGCCGCGCGTACCAATCAAGAGCACGTCCGCCGGCTGGGAGGACGCCTTCTTGAGCCCGTCGCCATCCGGACGAAAGCTGCTCACGATGCGCAAGGATTCATCCGTCAGCAACGCGGAGATCAGTTTCCGGTCGTCGGCCGAAAACGACGCCAGCATAATTCGAATGTCGTTTGTGTTATTCGCCATTATTCCGCTTTCTCCAACAACATGTCGTTGATCACCGGCAGCTCCGTATTCTCGTCGTGGTCACCGGATGCGCGCAGGATAATCATCACCGCGCCGCTTCTGGATGCGTGCAGCACGCGCATTGCTTCCTCCGGTGTCAGAAACAACGTAATGCTGCCGTAGCTGATCGCGCCGTCGGCGTTCGTTCCGCTTCCGTTGGTCAGGGACGTGCCGAGCGCCGCAATGCGAACGTTCTGCGCGGCAACCAGCGTGGTCGCCCGCTCCGTCATGCCGGTCTGCACCGTGGGCGTCGTGCCATCGGTTGCCGCGGGTTCGGTTTGCGCAGCGTCTGTCTGCCCTTGTTCAACCGGTGCCGGAGCGTAGGCGGTCGTAACGTTCGTGATGACGTCCACATAGTCGCCGCGCTGCAAGAATCCCGCAACGCCGGTTACCTCGTCCACCGGGATCGTCACCGCGCGCATGCCTTCCGGAACGATGTAGGAAAGCCCGCTCTCGGTCTGCCCAAGCTGTTTGAGCTTTGGCGGCAGCAGTTGCTCGCCCTCCAACGTTTCACTCTCGGTGACGTAACCGACCACTTCCTCGAGCGTTCTGGCTGCAAGAGGATGCGCGGTGCCGAGCGGCACCTGCCGAATGGTGACCATGTCGGCCGTAATCGGTGTATACGCGGGAATGTTCGTCGTGGCGACGATCACATTCTCGTATTCGATTTTGACCTCTTTTTGCTGTTCCAGATTGCCGAGATAAAAGTAGAGCAAAGCGCCCGCGCACAAGGCGGCAATCAGCGCGAACAGTACGATTTTCTTCATGCGGAACCTCCGAACCCCTTCTATCGAATCACATTGCTGTGTTCCGGCGAAAAACTACAGCGCAAGCAACCGGCCTGCGGTTATCAAAAGAGCGTTTCGCGCTCGTTTTCTTCCTCTTTGGGTGCTCCGGCTAAACCCGTCGGAGCGATCCGTCGACCAAATGCGGACGGCATCAGACGCGCTAGCTCATCTTCATCGTACAAGTCGAGTTCATGTGAAATACGCCCCCAGGCGCCAGAAACGAGGTAATCGGCGTGAGTGGAGGCAAATCGTAGGTGATGTTGACACTGATGTCCCCATCCTTAAAACTGGAAGGATTCGAATAGGTAATCGTAACGTTCAGGGGCTTCGTCAGATAGCTGGGTTTCATTTTGGTAATTCTGGTGTTGACCGCGGTTGTGCTCGCGGTTTTCGTGGTCGCGACCATTCCGGCGCGCGCGCCTTCGCGTGTCAGCGAGTCCAGTACCTGTCGCGTAGAGGCCATCCAGCCCATTTCAATCATGCCGCAGATCAAAAGCAGCACCAACGGCAGCGTTAAAGCAAACTCGACAACAGACTGCCCGCTCTCGCGCCGTCTTTTTTGGATTGCCTTGTTCATATGCCGCTCCCTTCCGCCTTGTTCTTTCGAATCAAGCAGGTTCTTTGTTGCAATCGCTCTTCGTTTCGGCCCGAAAATGTCCATTTTGGTCATAACGGATTCATCGAAACGAAAAGTGCCGGAAAGAGAACGTTCCTGCAAAACAGAACGTTCTCATTCCGGAAAACTCTCGGCCGCTTTCCGCGCGCCGGGCGATGGTTCCCAATCCGAATCAGTCCGATTAGGATCCAATCTTCAGCTGGTTGCTGATGCCGCCGAACAGGCTGTTCGCCTTGCCGCCCAGAATCTGCAACCCGGCAATGACGACAATCGCGACCAACGCGATGATCAGGCCATATTCCACCATACCCTGGCCTTCTTCGTTCATCAAAAAGCGTTTCATGAAAAATACCTCCTTCTCATTCATTTCGTAATCCCGAATGATTCGTGATTTCGATGTTTTCCCAAGTCCCTTTGCTGCCGAACGGACGCGAACGGCGAACGCTTGCCCACCCTCTCGTGATTCGGCTCGGAAAAGATAGCAAGCCATCCGCATCAGAAAGCTTCTGCAGACAGCAACCATCGATTCCTCGTCCCGTTCTCTGAGTGTATGCGTTAGGACCCGATTTTCAGTTTGTTGCCTACGTCGCCAAAGAGACCGTTGGCCTTCGTTCCGATCGCACCGAGGCCAACAATGACAACGATTGCGACGAGCGCGATGATCAGGCCGTACTCGACCATGCCCTGGCCTTCTTCGTTCATCCAAAAGCGCTTCATAGATGTTTCTCCTTACTTTTTTATTCCCTTAATCCAAGCATCGTGCGAAAGCCGATGTTGGCAGAGGTCAATCACGCATGCGATGGAGTCCCATTCGCGGAACCCATACTCGCTGAACAGGAGCCGATCCTAGGGCAGTACAATCGAGACGACGACCAGCGCCAACGCGAGAAACGGCCCCATTGGGATAACCGCTTTCAGCCGATCCAGCATGGGAACGCGAACCTGAAGCAGCAGGTATGCCAGCACCAGAACGCCCATGCCGACAATCGCATACAGGCTACCGGTCAATCCCAGCGTAAACCCCATTGCCGCCGCGAGCTTTACGTCCCCCACGCCGACGTTCTTGCCAAACAGGCTCGGCACAAAGAAGAGCACAAAACAGGCCGCAAGGCCAAGCAGCGACGACCATACTTGAAACGAAAACGTCCCCGTAAACCCGAACACCGCCGCCAGAACCAAGATGGCGAGCACGAGCTCATTTGGAATGACGCGGTTCTTCGCGTCGATGACAAACACGCAGGCGGATACGGTCAGCAGCAGCAGCCGATACAGTCCGCCAAAGGAAATGCCAACGCGCCAGCCAATGACGCCGCCAAAGAGCGCCATCGCGGCGGCGAGCAATAGGCGGTATTTTGGCTCAAGCTGAGAATCGATGTTGCGCCGCCGGAGCAACAACGCGGAAACCAGCCAAACGGGAACCGATAATGCTGCGCCCAATACGGCGCCCAGCAAAATCGGCAGAACAAATTGCATCATGCTTTCTCCTGCCGTTTCGGGCGAATCCACAGTGGTTTTCGACCCAAAAAAATAACGGTTCCAAATTCCAAGGAATCTGAACCGCTTCTTTTTCTTGTATAAGTCCTATTTGGGCAACTCACCTAGGCATACCTGTGCAAGGAAAAGAGCGAGCTCTCATTCTGCAACTGGCAACCTTGGGCGAATGAACCGCCGGTAGGCCCTGTAGCTTTGCGACACCCGCTTTTGCGGGTTGTGCCCTGCGTGGAAAAACAACCGTATATCGATATCAAAGTGCGAGGGGTATTCTGAATATGTATTCGGCGGCACTCTGCCGAACTAAGCTATGGTAGAAACCGTAACAGGGGAATCCAGTCTGCCTGTGCAACGAATGTCCGGAGCCGGATTCTTGCATATTGATCGGGTTGCTGCCGAACTTAACTCGCAAAATAAATTAAGTTGAAGGCCTCCTGCGCCACCCTTCAAAAAGGCGAATTTGACGAGGCGGGAGTGTCCTTTTTCATATTACTCGAAACGAAATCAAAATGCTTAACAAAACGAGAGAATTCATAAACTTTTAACATTGGTTATGCATTTGTTTTGAACAGAATTGCAAATGTGTACGCATTCCATTCCAATTTGCACAGTTAACAACATAGCAAATATATATGCGTTTGTCAAGTAACCATACAGTCCTCAATCGTGTATATTCATTTCAGAACGCTGTATATAAGCGCTTCCGCTCAACTTTTATCCTCTGCTCAGCAAATATTGCGCTCTTTCTTTTTGAAAGTCCAATTGCGGCGCACTTAAGCACCCCCTCGCGCGTAAGCGCGGCGGGTCGTTTCCATATTCGAACAGTTGGGTCATCTAGCGAAAGAACACCGGCCTGCGTAAATAGCGGAATCCAAAGCTCCAGGCGTCGGTCACGACAACGCCGTCCTGATTGGCGGAGCAGTGCGCGACGAGGTAGCTCCCGTCGCTGTCCGCCGAAACAATGATGCCAACGTGGTTATAGTCCCGCGTTCCCGGCGGGTGATAGAACACCAGATCGCCGGGCTTTCCCTCGTCCCAACCGATGGCGCTGGAGTGCGCCCACTGGTTGCTCGAGCCGTTGCCAATTGCGCTGAGCGCCGCGGGATCGCCGATTGCGTTGATGAACACCCAGCTGACAAACCCGCTGCAATCCAATCCGCCGGTGGGTTTTGCCGTAGAAGCGGGGGCGTCCTCCGTGTCCGGTGCCGCCCAGCCATAATTCCAGCCGAGACGGTTGTATTTTCCGCCCCAGACATAGTTGATTTTGCCCACGAGCGAGAGCGCGGTCTTAACCACCTGCCTGCGGTCTACGTTCATATCCTCCGGCAGGGTGTCGAGCAGCTGATCCACGTCCTCCTGCGCAGCAACCGAGAAGGCCATGCTGCCCGTCAGGGAAGCGAAGGTTCGTTGAAACTCCGGCTGCATCAGTTCGTAGAGGAAATTCTCGCGCGCCTCGTCGAGGCCGTAGGCCTTCGTCATATCCTCGTAGGTCTTCGTCGTGAGCAAAACGCTCGGTTGCCCGTCGATCCGGTAGACCTCGATCGCGTTCATGTCCCAGAACACGTCGTCCAGCTTCTCCAGCGGAATCGTAACCAGCGCGTCGATGTCCAGCGGGGTTTCCTCGTTTGGCACGTTCGCGGCGAGGAAGGTCGCCAGAACGTCCGGCCAGTTGGTGATTGCCGCCTCGGTGGTCTGTTGCACGTTCTTTGCGGTTGTCGCCACCGCGTCCGTGTCGTTTTCGGACACGGTCTGTGCGAGAATTCGCGCTTCGCCGTTGCCGGAAACGGCCTGCGTCACCTTTTTTTGATACTCCGCCGTGAGCGACTGAATCCGCGCGCTCAACGCGTCCCCAACCGCGCTGCGGTAAGCCAGGAATATCTCGTAACGTTGCCGGCTTTCGCCCGATGGCGCTTCTGGGAGTACGGTGGTTTCGACGGTCTGTTCCGCGTCCCCGGTCACGGTTACGGTTCGTTTTGCGCTCTTGAGCGCGCCGTTTTGCAGCACGCCGTAGGTAACGGTGTATTCGCCCGGCGCGTCAATTCGGAATCCGCCATCGTCCACCACCCAAACGGAGACGATCTCGTCCTGCTCCGTCTTCGCGCTCACGCCGTCCAGCAGCGTAAACGACTCCTGATTGACCGGAACTTCGACGTCCTCCGCCGTAATGGTAATCGTTCCCTCCGCGCCTTCCGGAACGGGCAGCGGCGTCACCTCGGCGTCTCCGCTCGCGCTTTGCTCATCTATAGTAAGTGTGACGGCGACGGAGACATCCTGATTCAGGCTGTCCTGCTCGCCAACGGCTCCGCTCGACAGATAGCCGTCTCGCGTGACCTTTGCGTAATAGGCGTGCTCCGCCACAACCCGCCAGGAGGCGGTGCCGTCGGCGGCGGTCAATGCGCTGTAGAGCAGCGCGCCATCCTGATACACGGAAACGCGCGCGCCAGAAAGTGGCGCTTTGCTTTCGTCCTGCACCAAAACAAGATACCGGTGCGTCTCCGGCTCCGGCGTGGTCTGTAGTTCGCCGGATTCCTCCGGCGGCTGTGTCGGCTCCGTTTCTGCCGGAATTGGGGAATTCGAAACCACCGCACTGTCCGGGCTTGGCGTTGCCTCCGCTTCCGGCGCAGCGCTCTCGGTCGTCTCCGCCGTGGGTTCCAACGCCTCTTCCGGCGGTTGATCGCCTGTGTAGAGCTCGTTTTCCAGCGTATAGTCCAGCGCGCTGACCGTCTGTTTGGCGCAACCCAGCAGAGCCGCCAGCATTGCCGCGAACAGAACGGATAGCAAAATGAACTTTACGCTGGTTCTCCTATGGCGCATGAATCCAAATCCCTCTGTGTCATACCGCTGTTCGCCTGTTTGCGAGCCGTACTGCGGATTGTTGCTGTACAAAATCGATCTATTTTGCGGCGGGCGCACGGGTGACCTGCGTCACCACCCCGCGAACGCTCTCCCGCGGAATCAGGCCAATGCGGGCATCCCGACTGTCAATGGAATTCGCGCGGTTGTCGCCAAGCACAAACAACGTGCCCGGTTCCACGGTGATTTCGCCTATTCCGCTGTTTTCCAACGGATCGAAGAGGCGGTTGGTCTCGTCCTGCAAGGTGCCGTTGAGCAACAGGTGCCCGTCCACCGTGATCTCAACCGTGTCCCCCGGCAGACCGACCACGCGCTTGACGACGAGCCCGTAGACATCCCCCGCGTCAAAAATGATTACATCTCCGGCATGCACCGGCGCAAACCCGATATAACGAACGACGTCGCCCGCCATCAGAGTTGGTTCCATCGACGTGCCGGCAACAACATATTGCCGCGTGTTCAGTAGCACCACGCAAAGGGCGAGCAGCGCGAGAACGATTCCGAGCAGCGATCCATAGAGCCAGCGCCGCTTTGTGTGCGCCAATACCGCATCGGAGCGATCCGGCTCTTCCGCCCAATCCTGAGCCTCGCGTTTGTGAAACAACGCCATGTGTGCCGCCCTCCTTCCGCCCAATCTGCCTCAGCCTGCGCCGCGCATCCGGATTTTAATCTCCAGACGCTTCTGTTGAGAGCCGCTTATTTCCGCTCGTAAACCGCGTACTCGCCGTCGTCATACGTCAGCCGGTAGTCGGCGTCGTTGGGCAGGTAGGCGTGCAGAATGTCGCTTTCCGGAACAATCAGGTGGGTGAACCCGTAGCGGTTCAGCACGTCTTTGTAGTAAAGCTTTCCTGTCTGTAACGCGAAATACTCACTCATAATATCACGTCGCTGGTTGTTTTGTTCCACAAACACTTCGGCGCGCGGATCCAAGTAAGGATGAAATCCCATGAACTCCGCATAGCCGCCGTCATTGTAGCCCGTATAGAGCACCACCTGCTCGGGCGCGCCCTGCTCAAGCAGGTACTGTACCGCGCCGGCAACCGGTGGTTCCGTGGCGTTGCCCGACGATGTTCGAATCTCCTGCCAACCCAACGCAAAACATCCGAGAAGCACAAGCACGCTTAGCCCAACGCGGAGCGTTCGCGTTCCCTTCGTCATCGTCCTCTTTGGCTGCGGCAGTTGCAGATCGCTTAGCCAATACGCCAGCGGGAATGCCCCGCAGAGGGCAAAGAGCGGAAAACTACGCACGGAGGACAGTGCAAGCACCGCGGTTCCGAGGGTCAGCAGCGCATAGCGAAGCCTCGTTTTACCTTTCCGCCGGAGCAGATACACCGCTCCAACAAGCAGAAACGCGCCAAAGATGAGAATCCCCAGCGCGGTATTGATGTTGGCGGGTTTCATCTCGCTTACCTGGTTGATCTCCGCATACCCATAGGAGCGAAAGAGATACGTCATCGCCCGAACGCCATAGGGGTTTGCAAACCCAGCAACGAGCATCAGCGCGATGGCCGGAAACAGAAACCGCTTCGCATACCCCTGGCCTTCGATGTTCCAGCAGCGAAACCGGAACGAATCGATTGCGTACGGCAACAGCAGCACGAACTGAATCGGCCACATGGCTGCGTGCAGGTTGATCAAAAGCGCGGAGAGCACCGGCAACGGGAGCAGAAACGCGGCCTTGGCTTCGCCAATGAACCGCTCCAGCAGGTAGAGTTCCAGCGCGAGAATCAGCAGCGTAAACAGAATGGGGCGGGTCACCATGTAGGGCGTCAGCATCAGTCCCGCGAAGAACGCCGCCAACACGGCCGGAACCTTGTTTCCGCTCGAAAGATACAAGGCGAGCCGATACACGAGAAACAGAATTCCGCTAAAGAGCAGAAACACGGTTGCAATCAGCCCCGCCGCGCCAAGTTTGGAGTAAATACCCCAGAAAATCACGCCGCTGAGCCACTGCTGCATCACAAAACTCATTTGGTGATGCATGGTAAACGGTTCCGCAAAGGGAATTCCGTATTGCAGCACGTACCGTCCGCTGTTGAGCAGAAACCAGATGTCGTTGTCCAGTTTGATTTGAATCAGAAAGCAAGGCAGGCATAGAAGCAACGGCAGAAACGCCTGAATCCTTCGGTCGTCTCGGCTGAGCCGATCCTCTCCGATTGACGCGGCGGCAGCGGTGCTCGTTACATGCGTCTGTTCCGGTTCTGCTTGATCCATCTCAACCGTCCGTCCGTCGAGTGCTCTTTCGATGCCTCGCCCGTTTCTTGCGATCTGCGCTCGAACGCATAAAAAAGTCCTGTTGAAACAGATTATAGCATTGCGCCCGCTCGGATTCAACCAAAGGCGGTGCTTGCCGTGTTACCCCGCTGTTGCTCAGCGTTTGCTTTCAAACAGGCAACCCGGTTGCTCCAGAGCGTCCGGCTCGGGCAAATGCTCGCGCGAGCACCATTTATAATAGGTGTGAACGGAGATGCCAACCGTCTTGCAACATTGCGCAATCGACATGCCGTTGTGGTAGAGGCGCTCCACCTGCAATTGCTTCGCCTGACGCAGGTTGCTCGTTTGATCGCGATCCATCTTGCTCCCCTCCCACACCACCATATTCTAGTTGGTTCCGGTATTGACCTCGACGCTTTCCCGCGTTTCCACACGATTGCAGCGAACCGCCACGCGGCGGCCACCGCCTTCGTCGCAGGTAAACAGCGTCAGATCCCAGTCCCCCGTCACCATTCGATCCAGCTCACGCGGGGACATCTTCTCCACCAGAACCACTTCGTACGGGATGACGTTTCCCATGACGTCGACAAACTCCACTCGATCGCCAATCTTCGCTTTTCGCAGCGCCACGAAGTGGCGAGCCGTGCTGTGCCCGGCAATGACGAGCGTATCGTCGAGATAGGACCCCGAAAAGCGACAGGGCGAGCGCTTGAGCAGATGATAGCTCCATTCGCTCATGACGGATAACTCTATCTTCATCGACGGAACGCGAATCACCCCGATGTAGGTATATCCATCGATGGTCACGGTCTGCATCTGCGGGGTTGGAATCACCAGCGTCTGCTCGACGCTCTGGGTGGATTCGACGCTCGTTTCCGAGTCGGAAGATGCTTCTGCCGTTGAGGGCAGTGTTGGTACAATCTCCAGTATCTCGCTTGCCGCCCGCTCGGAGAAAGCGCCTTCCTCGTCGGTCAGCACGTTGTAAACACCCCAGCCGCCCGCGCAGAGCAGCAGTATGAGCCCGCAGGCCATCAGCAGTCCGCCTCGTTTACGCCGCATGACTCTTCCCCTTGCCGCCAAAGCGCTTGCGCCAGCCCAGCGTGAACAGAATCAAACCGAAAATCGCAAGCAGATCCACCGGCCACCAGAGCAGTCCAGTCAGCGGAATGTTGCCGTCGCTGGTAGGCGTCGTTGTGCTTGGCGTCCGCGCGGTTTTAATCACATCCGTAATCACCAGCACGTTTCCGCTGCTCTGGTAGGATACTGAGTAGGTGTCCAGCGACGTTGTTTGCACGACGGACCAGCTGTATGCCTGGTCAAGATTCTCCCAGATATGTCGCCAGTTGTCCGCGGCGGACAGCGTGTAGGTTTCGTAGAGCGTGCCGTTTCGATACAGCGCGATGCCAACCGTCTTGGGACGCCGGTCCGTCAATCCCGCGTCCGACCACTGCAAAATGACGTTGATATCAAATAGCTTCGATTTGGTGTCCGTCGGGTCCGTCACCTTTAGGTAGGCGGTAACGTCGTAGTTCCAGCCGCCCGTCTGCGTCGGGTTTGGCAGCGCGGCCAGAAACGGAGCGAAATAGTAGGTGTGCAGTCCAATGGTCAGCGAGGTTCCTGTGACCAGATAAACTCCCTGAGACAGGCTCCCGAACACCGCCGCGCCGTTTGCGTCGGTCTTTGCGCTTCGTGTCGCCGCAATGGAATTCGTTTGCGCGTAGCCCGCCAGCGTAGCCGCCGCGCTCGTCCAGCCCGCGCTGTCGAGACCGTTGAGCGATACGCCGGATGCGGCAAACGCGCCGCTGAGCGTAAGCGTCTGTCCAATGGTGCCATCCGCAACGCGATAGAGCTGAACGCCCATGCCGTTGAGCGGTTCGCTCGCATAGTGGCAAATCAGCGTCAGCGAACAGACACGCGATGTGTCCACCGGGTCCGCCGCCAGCGACGTCTGCGGCAAACCGACGAGCAGGCAGCAGAACAGCGCCAGTGCAATGGCGATTCGGCCTCGTTTCCGATTCAGTTTTGCCAAGAATTCGTTCAACTGTTGTTCCTTTTATCCTTAGTATCTTCGCCATGCCTTTGGGCACGTGCTTGTTCTTATGTTTCCGATCTCCGGCTACGAGCGGTTCTCCTGCCTGCTTCTTATGAGTGATCGTGTCAGCAGGATCGCCGCGAGGATCAGTACGCCAATCGCGACCAGCGCCGCCGTGGACGCATACGCCTCCGGTTCCTCTGTTGAGATCGGAACCGTGGCGGCCGGCTCCGAAGCGTTCTGTGTTCGCACGCCGCGCAGCATCAGCCGATGGGAGTTGATGCCATAGGGCGTGCAGGTGACCAGCGTGCAGTAATCCAGCGCGGGATCGATCTCCAGCGCCGTTAGATCGCTCGGTTCCACGACCAGTATCTGATCGATCCGGTAGGTGAGCACGCGATCCAGCGTATGAATCCGAAACGTGTCCCCAACCTTGAGCTTGTCCAAATCCGTAAACAACATGGCCGACGGCAAGCCCCGGTGGCCGGAAATCGCGCTGTGTGTGCCCGTTCCGCCAACCGGCAGCGACGTGCCCTCAACGTGCCCTACGCCAACCTGCAACACGCTCTCGTCCGTTCCGTGATAAATCGGCAGTTTCACGCGAATTGCGTCGATTTCAACGAACCCCATGATGCCGTTCAGCGTTGGATTCAGCTGCGCCTGATACTTCGCGTCGTCCTCGTCCGTCTGCAAAAACCGATCCGGATTCTTCGCCAGTTCCACGTTGTATGCCTCAGCGGCCTGCAACATCGGCCCGTAATCCTCCTGCGGGAGCTGGGCAAGGTCCGACTCGTAGGTAGAGACGACATGACTTTGATGGCGCTCGTTGACGTAGTTGCTGATCGTTGGATACAGCAGCAGCGTCAGTCCCGCCAGAAATACGGCGGCGAGCAGGAGGTTTGGCAAGAGCTTTTTCATAGATTCCCCGCGCGGCAGAAATGCGCTCCGCCGCGTGAACCTGCGCGTCGGGCGGGCGTGTAGCCGTCCGCCTGCCGCAAGTTTTCTTCGTTCCTTCGCGTGTTAGTCTTTACGCGCGGCGTTCTTTTTCCGCAGCAGCACGATGACCAGCGCAACCAGCATGAGGCTCAAGCCGCCGATTGTGAAGAGCTTCGTGCCCATGCCGCCCGTTTCCGGCAGCGTTGCGCCCGCCTGGTTGACGACGTCCAGCGCGGTTCCGCCGTTGGCGGTTACCGTAATGAGCTGATCGCCCGTTGCATCCGGTACGTGGCCGTCCACATAGGCGGAGCTCTGCGAACCGTCGTGATAGGTCGGGTCGATGACCACGCTCACGGGTGTGATCAGGCGATTGTATCCGGCGGGTGCCGAAATCTCGACGAGGTAATACGTGCCCTGATCGAGGCCGTCAATCGTGTATACGCCGCCCGCGGTGCCGGAGAGCATATAGTCCCCGCTCGTGGAGCGTGTGTAGCTGCCCGCGCTGCCGGTAAACGTCAGCGCAGTCGCGAAGTTCGCTACAGTAGCCGGGTCCGCCGCAGCGGTGGTTGCGTTTGTCAAATCCGTAAAGAGTGCAAACGTAGCGCCGGTGAGCGGCACGGCGGGCGTGCTGCTGTCCACCTTATTGATCGTCAGACGGAAGGTGTAGACGACGACCTCGTCCTTGGGCGTAACGCCCGTGCCGCTGCCGTCCGCATTGTTCGGGTTGTTGCTGTAGGTCAGGTAGACCTCCGTAGCATTGCCGGGGGTCGCGGGCACCTGCACGCTGGCGTTGCTGTTGAGCGTTGCGGTGTATTCCACAACCAGATAGCCGCCGCCGAGAGCCGGAACGCCGGAAACGTTGGACAGATCGTTGAAGGTAAGGGTAAACCCGCCCGCCGTCGGCGAAATGGTGTATCCACTCGACAGCTCCGTTCCGCCCGCGCCAGTCGACGTGCTCGTTTCAATGTCATACATCGCGCCCGCGCTGTTGACGTAGTAAACCTTCACACTGCCTGCGTTAAACGTGGAACCGGAGGAAATCGTGTCCGTCATCTGGTAATAGTAGGTGTCGTAATACGTCATATCCGGCACGATGCTCACGATGCGGTATGGCACGGCGGTTCCGATGCTGTAGTCCGCGGCGTCGTTCCAGGTGTTTTTATAGGTACCGTCGTTGTTTTCCAGCACCTTGAGCGCAATGGCCGGTTTGTCGGTCTTCGCGCTGACGGTTACGTTGTCCACAACCTGCAGCAGGAACTTCGTATACGCGTTGTCCGCCGTGGTGCCGAGCGATGCTTCGTTGACGAAGTAGTAGCCGTCCGACAGGTTCGAAATCGTATAGGTATACGAACCGCTGGGCGCGCCGGAGTCGGTATGCGTCGTCGTCAGGTTCGCCGAAACGAGCTTTGCCAGCGCGTTGGCAAACGTCGTGCTCGCCGGATAGCTCGTGCTGATCACCTGCGCGACATCCGCGGCGGTGGTGCAGCTCGCAAAGCTCGTGCCGTAGGTAGCGTCCGCCTTGATCGCGGTCAGCAGGTTCGCGCCGTTCACGCCGCTGCCCCAGGTGATGTTGGTCAGCTTTCCGGTCGTTGACGAGAAGGTTCCCGCAAAGACCTGATAGGCCTGGTAGGTATGGCCGCTGGTTTCCGAGGAAATCGTAATCGTGTTGTTGTCTGCAGCCAGCGCCGTCGTCGTTCCGAGGGCGACCAGGAGCGCGACAAGAAGAATGGTGCGCAGCAGTGTTTTCAACGTCTTCATCGTGTTTGCCTTTCTGCTCATTTCATCGATTGAGTCAAGTGGATTCTTGTTCAAACGTTATATACTTCCATGGCGCATCCGCGCCTTGTCCTCCGGTTTAGAGCGCATCCGCGTCGTATCGTTTTCGTTGCAGCGAGCGGATGCATGCGGCCATCAGGCAGAGCAGCGTTCCCAGCACGACGTATACCCTCGTGCCGATGCCGCCGGTCTTCGGCAGCGCGTAGAGATAAAGGTTGGAAACGGTGATCGTTCCGCTCGAGATGCCGGTCTGCGTGGAGTACGTTGCGGCATAGCTCGTCGTAACGTCGGTCGAGCCCTTTAGCACCGTGGTTTCAACGATCGTATACAAGCTGCCGGTCGGCAGCTCCGTCCAGTCGTACGTCCAGCCCGTCGTGGCGTTGAGCGTAACCGGGCTGCCATAGGCCGTTCGGGTTGCGCCGCCGTCGGTGGAACGATAGAGCTGGAACGTCACGCTCGTGTTCGCGGGCGCGCCGGTGCCGTAGTCGGTCCAGACCTTGCTGCCCGTCACCGTGACGCCGTTGGACAGGCTGCCGACAAAGTCGTCCCGGTGGCTCTCGGCGCTGATGGTCACGTTGTTGCCGATGACGGTTCCGTTCAGGTTCTGACCTACGGTAATCGACGCGTCCGGCGCAAGCAGGGAAGCATAGAGCAGCCGCGTGGTCACCGTCGTCGTGCAGTTGACGAGGTTCCAGAGAATGCGCCCGTTGACGAAGCTCGTTACCTCCGCAAAGTTCACGGCCGTCGCGGTGCCGCCGCTGCCATAATACATGCGGCACTCCGGCAGCGTGATGTTGCTCGAAACACCCGCGCAGTTAACGTTGATGATCACCGTACCGTCATGGCCGCTTTGGAACCCCTGCACGCCGAAGTACGTATAGCCGCTGAGCGCGGAAGCGGTAATGTTGTAGATACCAACCTTGTCCGGATCCGTCAGGGTCAGGTAGCTCTCGGTGCAGCTCCCAGCCGAGGTGGACAAATGCGAGGTTACGTTGATCGTGCTCTTGCCCGCGAGCGAGGAAGCGATCGACTTTGTGCTTGTTTTGACCGCCGCAAGATCGATGAACGGCAACGTTGCGGTCGACTGATCCTGCCAGAGGTTCTTCGGGCGATCCAGCTTGGTTCCGTTGACGCCAAAGGCGTTGCCGTTGTCCATGGCGGTAATCGTATTTGCGTTGCCGAGGGCAAGCACATGCGCCGTGCTCGCGGCGCTGACGCCGTTGACCTGCGTATAGGTTTGAATATAGGAGAGCTCGTCCGTCAGCCCGTTGGTGCCGAAGTTGCTGTTTGCGCTGACCGCTTTTGCCAGAACGTTTCCGTTCGTATGCGCGCCGAGCGTCGCGTTGTTAAATGCCACGATATGGAAGTTGCCCGCGATGCCCAGCGGCCTGCCGGAGTTGTAATAACTCGTATGCGTAAAGGTGTCCGCTTCCGCGGCAATCACCTTGTAGGTCAGGCCGGAGTTGTCCGCGAGCGTCAGCGTTGTGCCGTTTGCCAGCACGATATAGACCGAAAAGCTCTCCGCCGCGAAGCTGACCTGTGTGCCCTCCGCGTCCAGCGTTGCCTGCGCGGGAACCTCCTCCAGCGCCGGTGCCTGCTGATCTTCCTCCACCACGTGGTATACCAGCGGCTCTTCCACGCTCTGCGGGAACGCGTCGTCGCGAATGCTTACGTTCACCACGTCGCCATACGGCTCCACTTCCTGACCTTCCGCCTGAAACCGAATGTCGTAGGCAAAGAACTCCATGTCCCCTACCACGCCGTAGAGCTGCTGCAACGCGCCGAGGTAGAGCGCGTATTGCTCGGGGTTAGACTCCTTGGTGATGCGCGTTGCGATGAGCTCCGCATTTTCCGGCAGCACGTCCGCCGACGCGGGCGAGCCGGTTACGTAAAGCCCGTCCTTTTCGAATACGTAGGCGGGCGCAATGGTCGGTTCCGGCGTTGCGCTGAGTTCCAGCGCGGGCTCGCCGGAAAGGACGATCACCGCCGGGCAGCTTTGCGCGGCGCAATCCATCGTGCCTGCGTCCGCGTCCACGGACAGATCCTTCGCCTCAACAAACGTATCCCCGCCCTCCGGCAGGCAATACACATGCATGGAATTCGGCGCAAAGGCCGAAAAACAATCTTCGTCGGAAATCCGAATGCTCGCCGGCGTCTGCGGCGGCGGAACAATGGAGCCGTCCACCTGGTATTCCAGCACAAGAATCTGGCAGTTTTCCAGCGCGGTTTCGGAAACAACGCCGTCCAGCAACGCCAGATACTGCGCATACGCCTCCGCGTCGTCGCTTGCGTTCAGTCGGGCTATGTTGAGCACGGTCTGCACCGCAATCGTGGAATCCGCGGCGGGGTCCGTCGTCGCTACGCGAATACCGAGTTTGCCTTGCGCTCCCGCGAACTCGTCCGTTCGACCGGGTTCTGGTGTTGCGCTCGGCTCGGGTGTAGCGCTCAGCTCGGGTGTAACGCTCGGCTCGGGCGTGACGGTTGGCTCCAAGGTGGACGTCGGCTCCGGGGAAGTCGACTGCGCTGGTGTGGCGGTGAGTTCGACCTCCGCCGAAGGTGAAGGAACAGGCGTAGGCGTATCCAGCGGGTTCGGCGTTTCTGCGCCCGGTTCTGTTGTTGCCTCCGGCTGCGTTTCCTTCGGCAGCGGACTCACATACGGCGTTTCTTCCGCTGGCGCGGGAATGCCATCCAGTGCGAAAGCAGGCTGCGAGCAGTAACCAAACGCAAACAGCAGCGCGGCAATCAGAAGCGGCGCAGACCATATCGCGGTTCTGCGCTGATTCGTTCGCTGCGTATTTCGACGTTTCGCCGGTTTCATCCGTTTGGGTTCCAAATCGTGCCTTACTTCCTTGTTTGTTGTTCTAGTGATATAGCTGTTCAGTCAGGCGTTTGCGCGACTTAGGCCACAAAAAATAGTCCGATTGCCTGAAATCGCTGAATATAGGCGATCGGGCTACCCTATGCGCTGCATAATTCGTTTTATACTTACAGTACAATAATACTTCTATTGTGCGTATTATCACAATGTAACATTTCGCATTATAATATAGACACCCGCAAAAGTGGTATTCAGATTTTTCGCATTACAATGTAATTTTAGAATTTAGTTTGTATTAAGTGTGGAGTTACTTAAGAAATGTTGATAAAATAAGAATCATACCTTGGTGTGTTGAGGTTTCCAGATGATTACACTCCTGCCGGAAACGGACCAGCGACGACTCGGCATTCTCCATCTCCTCTCCCGCCAGATCGGATGGCTCACGGTAGAAGAGATCGCGTCTCAGATTGGCGCGAGCGAACGAACCGTTCAGTCCGATTTGAACTATATGAAGAACGAGTGGGGCACCGTGCTGCCCATCGCGGTCTCGCTAAAAAACGGCGTTCGTCTATCCAGCCACAGTTCCGCCGCCATGCAGGCCGTCACCGTCGCCATGTTTCAGCGTTCCGTCGCGGTTCAGTTTCTTCAGGAGGTCATTCTGAATCCCGATCAGGGGTTGGAGTTCTATCGCAGCCGCCTGTTCGTGAGCCGCTCAACGCTGATTCGCATTTTGCCAACCATCAACAGCAACTTGGCCGAAACCGGAGGCTGCATTCGGCAGATCGGCACCCGTTTTCGTCTGGTCGCAAAAAACGAGCAGACCCTTCGAAAACTGCTCGCTGAGTTTTATCTGGAGTTGAATCCGGAGATCATGATGCGGCGCAGACAGGACGGTGATTACTTTCTGCCCAACGCATCGTTGCCAATCGACCGGATTCGTCTGTTCGACTTTGTGCAGCGCTATATTTGGCAGAATGTTCCGAGCGAACGCGCGGATCTGTTCTGTCTGGACGACGCCGTGCTCGCAATGGTCACGTCGTTTGTATTGGTCTCACTGCTCCGGGAGAATCAGGGATTTCACGCAAAGGACGCCGGTGTTCTGCGCGGAAATCTGGACGACAAGGATTTTCGCTATCTGCAACAGGTATTTCCCGCGATTGAGAAGCAGCACTTGACGCCTGTATTATGTCTTCTAGAGCAGATTCTGCTGGAGCCGGACTCCGCCGAAGAAGCGGACATGCTTCATCGCGAAGTGACCCGGTTCTATGAGTCGCTGTTTGAACAACTGCATCTGACTTGTGATCCCGAAACGCAGCAGCGGCTGAACCGTGTACTCGGTATGATGTATTCTTACCGAAAGCTGTTTCCAGTTGCCCTCTCCCATTTTCCCAGGCGCATGCAGTTTCTGGCTTCCGCGCTGGAGCAGGATCATCCCGCGCTGCATCAGGCGTTCCGTACCGAGCTGCAAACGTTCTCCGAGCGGACGCGTGTCGATATGAGTCCCATGCTGTCCAACCTGATCGTGAAGGTGTGCTACCGATTCCCGAATATCGCGCGCGCAACCATTTTGAAGCGAGTGCTCGTCGTCAGCGATTCCGGCCGGATTCACGCAGAGTTTCTCGCCAGCTTTCTGAAATCTCTGTTCAACGGTTCGGACTTTTCCACGATCGAGGTAACGGCCTGTGATCTGGAAGAGTATTGTGCGCCATCGTTTCAGTCGTCGGCTCCGCAATATGATATTCTGCTTACCACGCTGCTCCCGCTGCCCAACCTGCATCTGTTTGAAACGGTCATCCAAATAGAAGACCTTCCGTCGCGAGAGAATCTAAACGTTTTCTCCATCGCCATTTATGGAGGCCCAGCGGCGAGCGCAGCAAAGCAGCCGGTCGACTGATCGAGCGGCTGTTTTAAGCAATTCTATTTCGTTTTATTCTTCCGCATTCCATTTCGGAGTGCGGTTTGTTTTTAGTTTGCGGTCGTTCACGATCGCATGGGCGCGTTGATTCGACAGTTTACCGAATCTCCAGCGCGGCGCGCTCCGCGTCCAGCAGTTTGGAGAACCGCGCTCGATACGCATCGAACCCCGACATCTCCGCCACATCCGGCACGACGGTTGCGCGCTTGGAATCGGCGAACACGCGCTGTGCCAGATAGTTAGCGAGCGTTTCGCCGCCGCTCTTTTGCGCCATGTATGCCGCCAGCAGCGCCATGCCCCATGGACCGCCGTCGCCCGCGGTTTCCATGACGGTTACGGGCGTGCGCAGCGCCACCGCCATGATGCGTTGGCCTACGCCTTCCACACGGAAGAATCCTCCGTGACCATTGAGGTTGTCAATCTTAACCGACTCGCCGTCCGTGAGGATATCCATGCCGATGCGAAGCGACGCAAACACGCCAAAGAGCTGCGTGCGCATGAAGTTCGCGGCGTTCAGCCGCGCATCCGGCAGGCGGGCAAACAGCGGACGTCCGCTGGTAAAGTCCGTAATATGCTCGCCGGAAAGATAGTTGCAACCGCTTAGGCCGCCGCAGTCCGCCTCCCCTTCCAGCGCGCTGCGAAACAGGCTCTGATACAACGTCCGCTCATCCGGCTCCAAACCGTAAACGCGCATGCAGTCCCGAATCAGGTTGATCCAGGCGTCGATGTCGCTCGTGCCGTTGTTGCAGTGCACCATTGCAACCGGGTCCCCGGCGGGCGTGGTCACGAGGTCGATTTCGCGATACACACGCGAGAGCTCCCGCTCGAGAACGATCATGCCAAATACACTCGTGCCGACGCTGACGTTGCCGGTGCGCGGCAAAACGCTGTTTGTCGCAACCATGCCCGTGCCCGCGTCGCCTTCCGGCGGGCAGAGCGGAATGCCCGCTTCCAGCGCTCCGCTTGGATCGAGCAGCAGCGCGCCTTCCCGCGTGAGGGAGCCCGCCCGTTCTCCGGCCACGGCGACACGCGGCAGAATCTGCTCCAACGTCCAGGGATACATGCGATCCGCAATCAGCCGGCGAAACGCCGCGAGCATACGCGGGTGAAACTGCTTCGTCGCCGCGTCAATCGGGAACATGCCGCTCGCCTCGTCTACGCCGAGGACGCGCTCGCCGGTCAGCCGCCAGTGGATATACCCCGCCAGCGTGGTCAGCAGGTCGATTCGCTCCACGTGCGCCTCACACTGTAGGATGCTGTGATACAGGTGCGCTATGCTCCAGCGCTGCGGAATGTTCTGCGAAAACAGCTCCGTCAATCGCTCGGCTGCCTCACCGGTCATGGTGTTGCGCCAGGTGCGAAACGGCGCGAGCTGCTTTCCGTCGCGATCCAGCGCCAGATAACCGTGCATCATGCCGGAAATGCCAATGGCGCGGTAGCGGGTCGGAGTCACGTCATAGTTCGCCCGAACCTGCCGCAGTAAGTCCGCATAACAGGCCTGGATTCCGGCAATCGCGTCCTCCAGCCGATAGGTCCAAACACCGTTTTCCAGCCGGTTTTCCCAGGCGAACGAGCCGGAGGCAATTGGCTGGTGCGTGCCGTCAATCAGGGACGCTTTGATGCGCGTGGATCCCAGTTCGATGCCAAGAAACGTATTGCCTGTTTGCAGGTCGATTCGGATTTGCTCCGCAGATTCCATTTTGCTTACTCCTCACTTGAGCGGTTGAATGCCATCGTTTAAAACGTGAGCGCTACCTTAAAGTCGCCCGCGCGCCCGGTTGCGAAATCGAACGCCGTTTCCCACTGTTCAATCGGGAAGGTCTTGCTCACCACGCCGTCGGTCTTGAGCCTGCCGCTCGCGATGTTTTCAATCACGTACGGGAAGCAATACGGCGAGAGGTGCGAGCCCAGTACGTCCAGCTCCTTACGGTCGCCAATGATCGACCAGTCGAGCGTTGCGGGCGCGCTGAAGACGGAGAATTCGACGAACCGGCCGAGCTTGCGAATCATCGCCATGCCCTGCGTCACCGAGGACGGATGTCCCGTCGCTTCAATGTAGGTATCGCAGCCGTAACCGTCCGTCAAGCGGAGCACCTCGGCAACGACGTCCGTCTTTAAGGGATTTAGCACCAGATCCGCGCCAAAGGCCTTCGCCTTCTCCAGCCGCTCATCCTTGATGTCCAGCACGATGAGCTTTTTGGGGTTACGCGAATGCGCGTAGGTGACCATGCCGAGTCCCAGCGTACCCGCGCCGGAGAGCACGACGACGTCCTCGCTGCCAATCTGCGCGCGATCCACGCAGTGCTTGCTGCAGGCGTAGGGTTCGATCAGGAGCGCCTGCTCCAGCGGGAGCGTCTTAGGCACCTGGTGCACCACCGACTTGGCCGGCAGCAGCATATATTCCGCCATTCCACCGCAAACATCGTGGAAGAAGCCGAAGATTTTATGTGGCTGGCACATCCAGTAGTTGCCGGTTTTGCAGAAACGGCATTCGCCGCAAGGGTAAATCTGATCCGCGGTCAGCCGGTCGCCCAGCGCAACGCCATGCACGTTTTTGCCAATTTCAACCGCAACGCCAATGAACTCATGCCCCGGAATGAACGGCGGCTGCACCCAGCTCGGCTGTCCGTTGCCGCCCCAGAACATGTCCGCGCCATGCATGCATTTCAGGTCGCCCGCGCAGATTCCGCAGCCTTCCACCTTGAGCAGAATGTCGTCGTCCCCGCAGGTTGGCACCGGCCAGGCGGTTTCCAGTTTGTATGCATCCTTCCTGTACGCAACCAGCGCCTTCATCGTCTTTGGAATGGAACTGTTTCCCATATGCGTTCTCCTTTACTGTTGTTGTTGAAGTGTTTCGTTCAGCGCCCGCAGGTCGTTCCAGAACGGGTCGAGCGCTTCGATCACTTTACTTTTGTTGCAGCGTTTCATTCAGCGCTCGCAGATCGTTCCAAAACGGGTCGAGCGCTTCGATCGCTTTCTGATATACCGCGTATTTCGCCTCGTAGATGGCGACGTTTCGCTCGTTGGGCAAGCACGGCGGCGACATGTCGCACATATCCCCCGCCGCTTCCGCCAGCGAAGGATACGCCCCGCAGGCAACCGCGCAGATGACGGCGCAGCCCAGCGCGCCCGTTTCGTTCACATTGACCGCCTCGACAGGCAGGTTCATCACATCCGCAAACAGCTGCGTCCAGACCGCGCTCTTTGCCGCGCCGCCCGCGAGGCGGATGGCCCGCGTCGGCGTCGTCTTGGACGCGAGCAGCTTTTCCAGATGGTACCGGTGCGAAAACGCGACTCCTTCGTAGATGCTGCGGACAAGGTGCTCGCGCGTATGAAAATTGCTCATGCCAAGGTAGCAGCCCATCGCGTTTGGATGCACGTTGCTCGCCATCAGAAACGGCAGAAAGATCGGGCAGGTTGCCTCCGGCGGCGTTTGGGACACCCAATGATCGAGTTGGCTGTAGATGGAAATGCCGTTTTGTTCCGCCATCGCCTTGAGCTCCGGCAGCAGCGTGGTAATAAACCATTCCAGATTGCCCGCGCTGGTCGGGCTGCATTCCTCCACAAGATAGTATTCCGGCAAAAACGAATAGGAGTTCATCAGCACGCTGCCATCGGTCACGGGCGCGCGGCAAAGGTACTCGTTGATGCTCCAGGTGCCCGCAATCATGCAGATGTTGTCTTCGTTGACCACGTTGACGGCAATGGCACAGGCGTCGATGTCAAACGCGCCGCCCGCAATGGGCGTGCCTTCGCGTAGTCCGGTACGCTCGGCGGCTTCTCGCGAGAGAAACCCGGCGATGTCGGTGGAGCGAATCAGCGGCGGCAGCTTGGCGAGGCATTCCTCCAGCCCGAAGAGCTCCAGCAGCTCCGGCGAGTACTCTCCCGTATGCAGATCCAGAAAGTTCGCGCCGGAATAGTCCGTCCGCTCGGCGCTGGCGGTGTTCGTCAGCCGAAAACGGACATAATCCTTGCACTCGAAGATATACTTCGTTCGCTCAATCGCGCCCGGTTCGTTGTCCCGCAGCCAAGCGAGCAGCGAAACCGGCTGGCTCGCGAGGACATGCTGGCAGGAAAGCGCGAACACGCGATCCGTCACGCCCTGTTCGAACCATCGATTTGGATACTCCCAAGCACGGTTGTCCGTCGAAATGATACCGGGGCGAACTGGACGGTCGTCCTTTCCCCAGAGATAGAGGCCCTTCCCGTGGCCGCAGCAGGCGATGCAAGCTACGTCCTGCGGGGCGATGTTCGCCTTTTGCAGCACATTGCGGAGCACCGCGCAGTTCGCGTCCCACATTTCGTCCATGTCCCGCTCGGTGAAGCCCGGTCGCGGAACGAGCATGCGCGTGCCGACGCCGCAGGAGGCGACTTCGCGGCCCGTTTCGTCAAAGACGGCGGCTTTCGTCGTCGTGCCGCCGTTGTCCAACCCGATATAATACTTCATGCGCGAACCCCCTGTTCATACTGTGCCTGTACAAACTCCAGCGCGGAGGATATCGATCTGTTCGGGTCTTCCCCCGGTTGATGCCACATTTCGATTAAATAGGGGCCTTGATAGCCGAGCGTTTCCAGCTTACCGAACGCGGCGGAAAAATCGACGCAGCCCGTTCCGAATGGAACGCACTTGAACTGCCCAGAGAACCCGGGCGCGGGCGCGATCGTTTCCTTGATGTGCACGGCGACGATCTCGCGCCTTGCCTGCTCAAGCTGCTCCAGTACGTTTTTGTTCCAGGCGGACAGGTTCCCCAAGTCCGGATACACGTTCAGCCACGGGGAGGGAATCGCCGCCTTGAGCGCCTGATACGCGCCGATGCTGCTGATGTAGTCCGTGTCCATAATCTCGACCGCGAGCATAACCTGCTCGCGGTCCGCCATTTGCGAAAACGCTCGCAGCCCTTCCAGAAAATACGCGCGGGTTTGCGCGTCGGACGGTTCGTAGTACACGTCGTACCCCGCCACCTGAATCACGCGAATGCCAAATTCAACCGCAAACGAAATCGCCTGTTCGGCAATAATTCTCGCATGTTCCCGCGTTGCAGCGCTCTTGCTGCCAAAGGGAAAGCGGCGGTGCGCGCTGAGGCACATGCTGTTCAGCCGGACGCCGGTCTCCTCAATTGCCTCGGACAAGGCTTTGCGTTCTTCGTGGTTCCAGTTGAGCCGCGCGAGCCGCTCGTCCGCCTCGTCAATCGAAATTTCGACAAAGTCAAAGCCCATCTGTTTGGCAGCGGTCAACCGCTCCTTCCAGGAGAGATCGGCCGGCAGCGCTTTTTCGTAGATGCCGAGCAGATGGTTACCTAACATGTTGTTTCCCTGATTTCCTGTTTTGCGTCAAGTTCTTCTTCGGTATTCGCGCTATTTTTGCCCGTAGTAGGCGTTCTTGCCGTGCTTGCGCAGAAAGTGCTTGTCCAGTAGTTCCTGCGAAATCGGCTGCTGCGCCGGATTGTACAGCAGGTTCTGCCAGGCCATCTTGGCGCACTCTTCCAGCACGACCGCGTGATAAACCGCGTCGTCCGGGCTGGTTCCCCAGGTAAACGGGCCGTGGTTGCAGACGAGCACGGCGGGAATCTCCATTGGGTTTTTGTCTGCGAACGTCTCCACGATGACCTTGCCGGTTTCAAGCTCGTAGCTTCCGCCGATCTCCGCCTTGGTCATCTCGCGGGTGCAGGGGACTTCGCCGTAAAAATAGTCCGCGTGCGTCGTTCCGAACGCGGGAATGCCCATTCGGCTCTGCGCAAACGTCGTCGCCCATTGGCTATGCGTATGGACGATGCCGCCAATTTCGGGGAACTTGCGGTAGAGCTCGAGGTGCGTGTCCGTGTCCGAAGAGGGACGCAGCTTCCCTTCCACAACCTTGCCGGTCGCGAGTTCTACCACGACCATGTGCTCCGGCGAAAGGTCTTCGTATTCCACCCCGCTGGGTTTGATCACCATGAGGCCGCTCGCGCGGTCAACGCCGGAGACGTTGCCCCAGGTGAAGGCCACCAGCCCGTGCTTGGGCAGCTGGCAGTTCGCTTCGCAGACTATAAGTTTTAATTCTTCCAGCATTTCTATTACCCTCAGGTTGTTTGTCAGTCAATTCTTCTCGTTCTTTAGGACTTCAACTTCCAGGCGAGGTCGTTCAGGAAGAGCTGCTGCTTGAATGCTTCCACCGTCGAATCCTTCGTAATGTGCACCAGCTCGATTTCGTTCATCTCCGCAAAATCGATCAGCATCTCTGCCGTTGCGTCGTACGAAAGCACGCTGTGGTGTGCGCCGCCCGCGAGAATCCACATCTTCGTGCCCGCATACAGGTCCGGCAGCACCTTCCACATGACGCGCGCCACCGGCAGGTTGCGCATGGCATAGATCGGCTTGACGCACTCGATGTCCTGCAGGATCATCCGCATCCGCCCGCCCATGTCGACCAGCGTGACAACAATCGCCTTGCCGGGCTTGCCTTCAAACACGAGCCGCGCGGGAGGTTCCCGGTCGCCACTGCCAAGCGGGTGCACCTCGATGCGCGGGCGCTGTGCCGCAATCCCGGGGCCGACCTCCAGCATATGCGCGCCGAGCGAATATTCGTTGCCCTGCTCCAGATGATAGGTGTAGTCCTCAATAAACGTGCTGCCGCCGCTCATGCCTTCCGTCATCGCAAGAATGACGGCGGTCATGCCGGAGACCTTCCAGTCGCCCTCGCCGCCGTAACCATAGCGATCTGCCATCAGATTCTGGCTCGCGAGCCCCGGCAGCTGTTTCATGCCATAGAGATCCTGAAAGGTGTTTGAAAACGCACCTATCCGCTCGCGTTCAAAGATGCGGCGCATTGCGACCTCTTCGAGCGCCTGATAGCGAACGGACGTGAGGTCGTCGGTGGCGATGTCATAGCGCGCGCGATACTCCGCCAGCTTTGCGTCGATCTCCGCCTCCGTTACTTTCGACATCTCCTCCACGAGCGTTCCAACCGGCCAGGTGTTGACGCTCCAGCCGAGCTTGATCTGCGCCTCTACCTTGTCGCCCTCGGTGACGGCTACGTCGCGCATGTTGTCGCCAAAGCGCATGATCTTTAAACTCCGGCTAAAGCTCGTGCCGACCGCGGCGCGCATCCATTCGCCCAGCTCGCGCAGCGGCGCTTCGTCCTGCCAGTATCCCATAATCACCTTGCGCGGCAGGCGCATCCGCGCGGTTAAGAAACCGTGCTCGCGGTCGCCATGGGCGGATTGATTGAGGTTCATAAAGTCCATGTCGATCTCGTTGTCCGGAATCGTTCGATTGTACTGCGTCGCAAAATGGCAAAGCGGTTTTTGCAGCAGGCGCATACCCTCAATCCACATCTTCGAGGGCGAGAACGTATGGCACCAGGTGACGACGCCACAGCATTCGTCAGCGGCGTTTGCTTCCTTCATGATGCGCGTGGCTTCGTCCGCATCCTTGACGGTGGTTTTATAAACAAGTTTGCAGGGCAGAGACTTCGACATTTCGCGCGCCATCTCCTGTGCGCGCTGCTCAACGGTGCGAAGCACCGCCTCCCCGTATAGCATCTGCGAACCCACAACAAACCAGAATTCGCGCTCGTTGATTTTTCTCTTGCTGTTGCTCATGTACGGTTTCACTGTTCAGCGGCTTTCCGCCGATCCCTTCCTGTGTAAATTTCGGTTTATCTGTAAATAATGTATCTTACTTAGTTCTTCTTGCCGTCCGTCCGGCGGCGGGACTCTTTATCGTTTCATCGCGCGCGGACAAATGGACGTTTCTCTATTCTGTCCCTTCGGATGCTTGTGCCTTTTGTCCGAACGCGCGCTGCTTTCTGCCATTGTCAATCATTGTCTTGGTGTCTAAGAACACCACTTATTTAGTATGGTTGGGATGCTGCGTGATCTTGGATTCGTTCGTTTCGGTAAAACAGGGTTCCATTGGTATTTCGTTTTTAAGGAAAAGGGGAGCCGACCGCGCGGTCGACTCCCCCCTGCGTGCCCAGCCAGGTATGATGCGGTTTTGAATCTTACCCGGATTAATAGATGCCCCAGAAGGCGGAGAGTTCGTTCGGGCCCCAGTAAATGAACTGGTGCGAGATATACGAGGAAAGTCTCCAGCCGAGGATGAGCGCAACCATCATGGCGCCGAGCCAGACGTTGCCGGTGAGTTTGTACATCTTGCGATAGATGTAGTTGAGTACCGGCGCGTAGATGATGATCGGCAGCAGCGTGTGGAGGTTGAACAGCACAGCCGCCTGCGGCGTGGAGTAGGTGACGAGGATCGAGATCAGAATCAGGACCTCGGCGCCCAGCGAGGTTACGATCACGTTGATGAGCGTATCCTTCGAATCCGACACGTTCTTCAGCGACCACATGTTGTTCAGGGTGCTGATGATGAGCGTAAACGGCAACATGATCAGGGCGTACTTGAAGACTCTCATAAAGCCGTAGGGCTTCATCATCTCAAAGGTTCCGTCCGCAACGAGGAAGCGAGCGTTAAAGAACTCCTTGATGAACGCCGCGGCAATGTAGAACGTCGAGAACAGGATGAGCGCGAGCAGGCAGGTCTTGAAGAAGGTCTTCCAGCCGCAGCCCACATGTACGTCGGAGATCTTTGCGAGCGTCTCGCTGTTCTTCTTGCGCGTCATGAGACCGAGCACAAGGAACAGGATGAGGCCCGGAATCGCCGTGCCGATGACCATCATGAAGGTACGCATCTGGCCCGGTTCCCATGGCAGCCACTTGGTGGTCGTCGCGTTCGAGAGCGAGAAGGACAGGTCGGCCATCGAGTTGAACCAGACGCCGAGGAACGCCGCAATGAAGGCGAACACGGCTGCAATGTAGAACCCGGTTTCCTTGGTGGAGAGTTTCGGCGTATAGGGCGCCAGAACCGTACCGGCAAAGAACTTGGTCTTGAGCAGAATCGCGGTCAGCGCAACGAGAGCGGCAATCATCGAGAGGAACGCCACGGTCGTGAAGCCAAGCGCGATGTAGCTGCTGGAAAGATCCTTGCTGTCAATCGCGGTTGCCGCGTTCTCGCCGATGTTGCCATTGTTGTAACCGAGCACCTGGGTGTAGAACTCAACCGTCGTGCTGATGGCACGGCCGTCCCAGAGCATGCCGTTGTGGAACGTCTCGGGGTTGTTGAAGATGCGCGCGGTGCCGTTCTGAATCGCGGTCGCGAGCGCTTCGCTGTTGTCCACTCTGGTATCAAACAGAGTGCCAATCGCCGTCGAGGTTGCGGTGGGGTCCATGGTGTAGTCGGCGGTGTTGTACCAGGTGTTGCGCTCCACATTGGCGGTGCCGGTGTGGAAGATCGACTTGTACTGATCGGTTTCGCCGTTGTAATAGGTGCCGTTGTCCTCATGGGAACCAACGGATACCATGAAGTTGGTCTGCGGGTTGCGGACGACTTCGTGGCCGGCAACGGTTACTTTCGCTTCCGCAAGGAACTCAATGATTCTCGCGCCCTTGACGTAGCCGTCCACGATCTTCTGGACTTCTGCCTTGCGGTAGTTGTAAACCGCGAGCTGATCGGGGCTGAGCTGGGCTGCGGCGATGTCGTCCGCATTTTCCGTCAGCTGCGCTTCGGTGATCTGTACGCCGAATTCGTCATACAGCACGTTGAGCAGGCGATCGTTCAGGGTCAGGCATTCGCCGTCCTGAATGATAGCGGCTGTTTCGCAGATGTAGCCCGCGGAATGGCCCCAGAAGGCGATTCGAGCCGGGTCGACATACGCGATGGAGCGCGCATACTGCAGCGCGTCGTACATGCCCTGCGTGCCGCCGCGGAAGTAGTTCTCTTCGTTCGTGCCACCGTCGTTGATGGCCGGCTGACCGGAGAGACCGCAGCTATACATGCTGACGTTCATGACGACGAAGCCGCGCTTGGCAAGTTCCCAGGCGTTCAGGCTGTTTGCAGCGAGGCTCTCCGAGCCGCCGTGCGACAGAATGACGCAGGGGAGTTTCTCCGCGCTGGAGGCGGTCGTTGGCTTGTAGAGCTCAAAGTTCAGCTCCGCGCCGCGAACTTCGTAGTTGACGGTGCTGATCTGAATTTTGTATCCCTGCGTAATGATCAGCTGGGAGACGATGCTGCAAAGCAGCACGATCGCGAGGAACAGCCCTAACAGGCGCCAGCTGCCCTCTGCGGTCTTAAAGGTGAATTTCTTCGTTTCCATGGAATCCTGATTACCCCCTAATTATTTGTGTGTTCCGTTGATTCCTGTGCAAGCAAGGTTTAGTTGCCGACGGTTTCGTGCGAGATGATTTCCCCGGTCTTCGCGTTAATGATGTAGTTCTCATAATACGAATTCATGTTGAGAATGACTTTGTAGGTCATCGGATCGTCGTCCTTGTTGAGAATCGCTTTATTACTCGCTGTCCCAACGCGGTCAATCCCCAGATCTGCCAACGCAATGCTGATCGCCTTTTCGCCCGAAATGGTGCCGCAGCCGACAACCGCAAACAGCAGAACGAGGACGATGACGCAAATCAACGCTTTTTTCAAGAAGTATCCCTCCTTTCTGAATCTGTTTTTGAATTTTTACCGGTGAATCGAACCAAAAGATGCGGATCGCCTTGTCGAATGACCGTTTCGATGGCTCTTACCCCGTGAAATCGGGCTAGAAGTACAGTCTGGCGGAAAATGCCGCAAATTGGATATGATTTGTTATTATATTAGCCACAATGTTTTCATTTTGTCAATACTTGTTTAATACATATCGTAATATTTTTGTACTTTTACATGCGTTTCAATACATATTCTTAAGATATTGTATGATTTGTATTGAATTTATGGTCAAAACGTTTCTTCTGGTGATAGAGTTGTTCAAAATCGTTTGATCGGGTACCCGTTTTACTTCGAAATATAGACAAGAAAAGTACAATCGCGGCAAGATTGCTCTTGCCGCGATTGCACTCATTCCGGTATGTGTTACCTGGGGGAGGTATGGAATGCTGAATGGAATCTTAATGGAACATGAAGTCGATGGTATGGCGCGTGATTGCCACCGCCATCGTGGCGACTACGCCGGCGTTGATCATGCCCGCCGCCCAGACGTTGCCCGTCTTCTTATAGATGTAGCGGCTGCTGATTCCAATAAAGATCATCGGAGCAAAGAGGTTGAACGCCATAATGCTCGGATCACCATACGGGAACATCAATACGCCGGTGTTGACGAGGGTTGCATAGTTCACCCAGGTCAGAATGCCGATTGGCAGCAGGTTTGCCAGCACGCAGAACAGCGTGGACGCCCATTCCGGAATGTCCCGGAAGCGCGTGTTTACGTTCAAAATCGCGTTGGGCACCATAAACACGACCCAGATCGGCAAATACCGAAGCAGGATGTCCGGCAGCCAGTTTGCGCGCGGCGCACCGACGACGTAGACCGCAATGCCAAAGTTCATGCCAAAGGCATAATACGCGATGTAGCAGGGAATATACGCGAGCGCAACGACGGCCGCGGCAAATCCGAGCGTCTTGAGGAAGTGGCCGATTCCGTCCAGACGAGCCGGAGCGAACGAACCGGCAATCGCATCGCCTTTATAGAACGCCTTACGCAGCAGGCTGTTGACCCCGATCATAACCAGATAGAACAATCCCGCGCAGAGCGTCCACCAGGCAACGCCGTTGACGGTTGGTGCGCCATAGGTCGCGCTGTCGAAGAGTTTGCTTCCGGCATTGTAGCAGGGGAAGTACGTAAACACCGTAAACAGCATCAGCGGAACAAACGTCAGCACCAACGGAATCCATTCCTTGCCACTCTTGAACGCGGGCAGGGATTCCTGCTTCGCGACGCTGCGGTTCAGGTCCTTAAAGAGAGGCGTTTTCAGCAGCAGTCCGGCGAGAACCAGAACCAATGCGAAGAACGCGACGAGTCCGATGGCCTGGAACACGGCGCCCAACGTCCAAATCTGGTTGTCCGAAGGAATGTAAGTGCTGCCCGTCGGCGTGCCATACGCCGCATAGAAGAAGTCGATTGAAAGCTTGGTTGCTTCCGTGTGGAACACGCCCTGCGGATGGGTGTACGCGGGATTCCAGATGGCGAACGCATCCGTCACGCCCAGCGCTGCGCCCGGTGCCGGTGTGTCCAGCGGGCCGTCCGGTCCATACCACTGCCCTTCCGTCACTTCCGTTCCAGCAAAGGCCGGATACATGCGCTGCACCATGGAGATTGCGCCCGGTGTATCCAGAAAATGGCTGGTGCTGAAGAAGATGGTGTCGAGTTCGTCGTATTTACCGGCGGAGAGTCCCCAGATCATGTTCTTCGTAAATTCCGGCGTCAGGAACATGGCACCCAGCGTGCCGGAGGAGCAGAACCACGAAGAGATATGGTTGTTGGAGCCTTCCACGTTGATCAGCTTAATCGTATTGGAGCAGTCGAGATCGCCCGCGCTGTGCCCGGTCAGGCCGACCTTGTTGATATCGACAAAATCGAGGCTCATCGCGTACTCTACGACCGCCAGCAAGCCTTCCGTATCCTTCGTGTACTGGCTGACCGCTACGTCGGACCGGCCGTGCCCGGCAAGATCCAGCGCAATCACCACAAAGCCGCGGCGTGCAAGCTCGGTGAAATTCGAATACTGCATTTCCTTCGAGTTGTTCCAGCCATGCGCGCCAACAACGCAGGGTGCCGGGGCCTCAGCGGTTGCGTTCTGCGGGCGATAGACCGAGAAGCAGATCTGTGCGCTGTCGTTTCCATCGAACAGAACATCTACGGTTCTTCCCGTGGCTTCTGCATTTGCCTTCACCTGATTTGCCAGGTCGCTCAGCGGCTCCGTGTAGGTGGTTACCTGCACCTTGCCAGCGCCGTTGCTCACCAAATTGGTTCCCACCATGCTGACCAGCAGGAATACGGCTACGATCACGAGCCACATGCCGGAGGACAGCTTCTTTTTCTTTTGCGTCTCCATTGCTTACTCCCTCTTTTTATTTGTTTCCTTCGAGTTTGTTTCTTCGAGTGCTCTGGATTGCCCAGACACAGACTTACCCGTCATGCCGAATCCACCCTGTGAATTCTTCGTGTTGGAAGAGCGGCGGGTTTTCTCCTCTCAAACCGAACCTGCTACGACTCCTTCTTCTCCAAATCCTCCTTCATTTGTTGCGATCACTGAAAAACTGCCTGTGCATCTCAATTGTTGAAGCAAAATACAAACACAAATGATTGCTGCGGATGAACTTGTTGAAACTGTTGCTGTTGCTTCTCAGTTGGTCTTACAAAAATACGTGTGATCTTGGTTTCGGTTTTGTATTTCTATTTGTTTGTTTTGAAAGTCAAGAAATGCTTTCCGTATGGTTGGAATATCGCCGCGATACGAAGCAATCCGTCCGACGGCAAGGGTGTAATCGCGGTCGACACCGTACGACTATGCGCTTTTTGTTGTAATAATAGCAGTGTCAAATTCGTCTTGTCAATACATCTTACATACATATCGTTGTTTTTTCGAAGATTTTTCTTAGTCAATATTCTATTTATAGGATTTGCGTTTTTATTTCCTCCTGTTTGAAAAAATATGTATTTATGAAACGCACTTGCCTTACGCTTGGGATGTATTGTACAATATAGCAAATAAGTTCAGGAGCAAATTTTGTGAGTTCACAGAAGAAGTACCTACAACTTTACGCAACAATCACTGCTGCAATTGGTGACGGCTCCTACACCTCCGGCGACAAACTGCCAACGGAGTTGGAGCTTGCGGAGCAATATGCGGTCAGCCGTCAGACGGTGCGTCAGGCACTGGAACTGTTGGAACGAAACGGCCTGATCAGCAAGGTTCAAGGCAGCGGGTCCTATGTATCCAGCCGCGCGCAGCACATGAAAAAGACGATGCGCATCGCGGTTATCACCACCTATATCAGCACCTATATTTTCCCCTACATTCTGCGCGGCATCGAGGAAGCCGCCACGCGCAACGGCTATTCCATTCAGCTCATGGCAACGAACAACAGCATCGCCAAAGAGCGAGATATCTTGCACCATCTCTCCGTAAATACGGTGGACGGCATCATCGTCGAAGGAACAAAAACGGCGCTGCCCAACCCGAACCTGTCGTTTTACCGCGACCTTGCCTGCAAGAACACCCCTCTCGTCTTTTTTAACGGGTATTATCCGGAACTCATTACGGAGCCAAAATGCAAGGTTGTTACCGTCGTGACGGACGATTACGGCGGAGCACGCGAGCTCACCAACGAGCTCATTGCGCTCGGGCACCGTTCGATTGGCGGCATCTTCAAAAGCGACGACCTTCAGGGCATCCGCCGTTTCTCCGGCTACATTGACGCGCTGACGCAGGCCGACCTTCGCGTGGACGACGATTACGTGCTTTGGTTCAGCACCGAATCCAAGCGCTCGGTTGAGCTCCAGCTCGACGTTACGCGGTTCACCGCGGAATGCACCGCGATTGTTTGCTACAACGACGAAGTCGCTTCGCAATTGCTCGCCTATCTGGAGACGAACCCCGGCAGCGTGACCGCCGTTCGCAGCTTTGACGGAACGATCACCGGAAAACAATGCGTCGATTTTCGCTCGCTGGAACATCCCAAGGAAAAGCTCGGCCAGCAGACCGCGGAGCGGATGATTGCCATTCTGAATGGAGACGATGGAGAAAGCCTCGTCATGCCCTGGGAGACAAGCGAAACATAATACGAGAGGACTCTTTCGAAATACTCTTTTGAACGACATACACAAAAAAATCCGCCCAAACGGGCGGTTTTCTGTTGTGATGTCTTTTTCTAAACAAGAGGCGCCGTTCGGCGCCAGAGACGTTTCATTCACTCAACTCAGCGTCCGCATTGTCCGCCGCTGAGATCGAGTGTTGCGCCGGTCATGTAAGAGGACGCGTCCCCCGCGAGAAACGCCACCGCCGCGGCCACCTCGTCGAGCGCCGCGATCCGCCCGATCGGAATCTGTTTACGATAGTGTTCCGCGTCGCGCTCCAACAGCTCCGCCGTCATGTCGGTATACATGATGCCCGGCGCAATGGCGTTGACGCGGATTCCATAGGCCGCGACCTCTTTGGCGAGCGATACGGTGAACGAGATCACCCCACCCTTGCTCGCGGCGTAGTGCGTCTTGCCATTCTTGGAGCCGAAATACGCCGTCGCCGAGGCAACGTTAATGATAGACGCAGGTCTACCCTGTGCAATCGCAAGATTCACCATCTCCCGACAGCAGAGAAACACGCCGCCCATGTTGACCGCCATGACGCGGTTCCAGGTCTCCAGTGACGTATCCTTGATGAGCGAAACCGGACATATCCCCGCGTTGTTCACAAGAACGTCCACCGTTTGGAACATCTCTTTTGCAAAGCGAAACAGCGCCTGCACATCCGTCTCAACGGAGACGTCCGCGCGCAAACACGCCGCCTGCACCCCGTACTCACCGGTCAGTCGCTTAACGACCTCTTCGGCCATTGCCGCGTTGGCAACGTAGGTCAGGAGCACGTCCGCCCCCTCGCGCGCGAGCCGCTCGCAGATGGCGACGCCCAGCCCCCGGCTGCCGCCTGTGACAATCGCATGCTTACCCTTGAGGTTGAGTTCCATCTTCAGCGAGCCTTACGCGCCCGTTACGATGGCAACCGACGCAGAGCAGCCGATGCGATCCGCACCGGACGCGAGAATTTCGCTCGCAAACGCCGCGGTCTTGATGCCGCCGTCAATCTTAATCTTCACCGCGTCGCCAACGATGCCCTTGACGAACGCAACGTCGTCCTTGCAGGCGGCCTTGCCGGTCAACGCGTTGGATATTTTCACGTAAGCGGGCGCAACGTCCCGAATGATCTCCAGGGTTTTACGTTTTTCGTCGTCCGTCAGGAGCCCCTGTTCGTAAATCGCCTTGACCTTCACGCCAAAACCCGCCGCGTCGATCATTGCCTTGAGCTCGCGCTTGACCTCGTCGAACTCGCCGGACTTGATGGCGACGATGTTCAGCTCAACGTCCAGCTCCGTTGCGCCGTTTGCCACGCACTCCTTGATTTCGCAGAGTTTCGCCGTCGTGCTCGCCGCGCCCTGCGGAAAACCGACCGGCGCGCAGATGCCGACGTTGCAGCTCTTGAGCGCCTCCGCCGCCTCGCGGACGAAATACGGCGTCACGCAGACGTTGGCAAACTTGTATTGTTTCGCCAGCGCACATTCCTTGATGATCTTTTCGCGCGTCATATCGGGGTTTAGAATCGAGTGCTCAATGTGCCCCGCCAATTCCGGATTTCCACCGGAAGCCGGCGCCGGCTTTACACTCGCGCCCATCTGTTTATAGACCTCTTCGGTCACCTTTTGTACTACTTCGTTGATGTTCATTTTCCCGTCACCTTCCCGTCGAACGTCCAGTGGTCAATCACGCCGCAAACCGTGTTGTCGGCAATGATCTCCTTATCGTGCAGCACCATCTTCGCCGCGCCGCCGTCCACATTGACCAGCACAAGATCGCCAACGCCCGCGTCGGCTCCGTCAAACACAATCTGTTCGGTTTCCACGGGGTTTCCCTCGCCGTCGAGATACTGCACGATCAGCAGCTTATAGTTGCTGTGCGTGCGTTCCTTGACGGTGGAAACCACGTTTCCGACGACTCTGGCCAATCGCATACGCTCGCCCTAGTTCTTCGCGGCGGCCTTTTGCGGCGCCTTCGCCTTCGGCTGTTCACCCAAGAGCTGCTCAACGTCCTCATGCGGGCTGGGGATGACGTGCACCGAGTACAGCTCGCCAACGCGCTTTGCCGCGGCCGCGCCCGCCTCGACGCTGGCCTTCACCGCGCCAACGTCCCCGCGCACCATCACGGTCACGAGGCCGGAGCCGATCTTTTCCTTGCCGACGAGTTGAACGTTCGCCGCCTTGACCATGGCGTCCGCCGCTTCAATTGCGCCGACCAAACCTTTTGTTTCTACCATTCCGAGTGCGAGTTTCATGCTTGTTTCTCCTTTTGAATTACTACGTCATAGGTGTCGATAAACCCGGCGATCGCCGCGTCCACCGGAACCATCTTCTGCCGAAAGAGCAGCGAGGCTTCCTTGGAGCCAATCAGGTATACGAAATCGCCAAACCCCGCCTGCCGCGTCGCGTCCGCAGCAACGATGACCTTCGCGGGCTTGCCGTTTTCAATCGTCTCCACCACCAGCAGCTTGATACCGGACAGCGTTTCGTATTTTTTTGTCGCAACCACGGTTCCGATGACCGTTCCGGTATACATAAACCGCCCTCCGTTTCGCTCTTAATAGATGGACTGGCGAACCAGGTCCATGTTCGGCGAGGGAATCACGACGGACTGCGAAAGCATGCCCTGCGCGCCCTCCACCTGCTCCGCCGCGCGCACCGCCGCCTCGCAGGCGGAAACGTCCCCGGTAAAGACGACAAACGCCTTACCGCCGAGCCCTCTGCCGAGGCGAATCTCGATGAGCGAGATATCCGCCGCCTTGACCGCCGCATCCGCAACCTTGATGCTCACGCAGAGCGAAAACGACTCCAAGATACCGAGTGCGCTCGGCTTTGGCACGTCGCTGCAGGCGACGGTTGCCGCGAGCACCTGCGGATGGACGCTCGGAATCACGAGGCTGTCGATCAGGCTCGCGCCGCAGAGCGCCTTGCCCGCGTCCACGCTGGCGGTGACGGCGGCAACGTCCCCCGAAATCAGCACAATGTATTTTCCCGCGCAGACCGCTTGCGCCGTCAACAGCGACACCGCCGCCGTCTTGAGCATGGCGTCCGCCGTTTCAATTCCCTTTGGAATACTCTGACATTCGATCATTCCCAGTGCTTCCATGAATCGCTCCTATCGCTGTATCGTGATGCTCTGCCCGTCGACGGCCAGTATCGCTCCGTCCACGCTGGCATGAATGTTTGCGCCCATCTTTCCCTCCGGAATCCGCGCAATCAGATCGCCCTTCTTCACGTGGGTTCCAACCGTGACGACGGGTTCCGACGGCGCGCCGATGTGCATCTTGAGCGGAATCGTCACCCGCGAAACCGGCAGTTCCTCGCGCACGAACGGCGCGTTGGCCTCGTATTGCGAAACGCCAAGCCGCGATTCCAGCCGGTAGGTCGGCAGTTTCGTCATGCTGTAGCCGTCCGAAACCGGGTAGGCAATTCGCTTTTCGGGCTTGATGCCCGCGCGGCTCAGGCCTTCCTTCATCCGCGTCATCATGGCCGCCGGGTTGAGTCCGAAATTGCACGCATAGTAGGTGCAAAGTCCGCAGCTGCAACAGGAGAACACGCCGTTGACGTCGCCCAGTAGCTTTCCGTCGTTGTTTGCGACGGCGCGCATGGCCTTGTGCGGCTCCACCCTGAGCCCCAGCGCGTTTCGCGGGCACATCTGTGTGCAGAGGCTGCACTGGCAGCAGACGGCCGTGGCGAGCTTCACGTCGCGCTCGTAGTTCTGCGTTTTCGTGCAGACCAGCGGATGATCCGCCTTGAGCACGATGATGCCGCCCGTGGTCTTGGTCACCGGCTTGCTCCAGTCGCGCTCCAGCGCGCCCATGCAGGGCCCGCCGATCACGGCAACGTAGCCTTCCGCGCTACTCGGCCCGCCCGCGCGGGAGATCAGCGCCTGATACGGCGTACCAATCGGAACCTCCAGCGTAACGGGTGTATTTACCTCGCCGGAGACGGTCACAACCTTGCTCGTCACCGGAATGCCCGCCTGCGCGCGGTGCACGTTGATCAGCGTGCTCACGTTGAGCACAACCGCGCCCGCATCGAGCGGCAGCCCACCCGTGGGCACGACCTTACCCGTCACCTCATAGACCATCACCTGCTCGTCGCCCGCGGGATAGGTGCTCTTGAGCAGTTTGAGTGAAACACGCTCGTTTCCCTTAAGCGCCTGCGTGAGCGCGGCAACCGCGTCGTGATAATGCTCCTTTGTGCAGATCACACCCCGTTTTGCGCCTGTGATCTGCATTGCCGTTTCGAGCCCGGCGACAACCTCTTGCGCGCTGTTCCGCATGGCGTATTGATCCACGTTGAGCAGCGGCTCACACTCCGCGCCGTTGGCAATCACGACCTCCGCCTTGCAGTTGACCTTCACGTGCGTGGGAAACCCCGCGCCGCCTGCGCCAACCACGCCCGCGTTTCTGATGTTTTCCAGTAAATCTGCCATAATTCCGTCTTTCGGTTGCGCGTTTTTATACGATCCGGAGGTCGCCGTGCAGCACGCAGCGGCGCGCGCGCGTAAAGGATTTTGCGCTCGTGAGGCCCTCGCCGGTCGGCGTTGCGATGGTCAGCGTGGTGTACCCCTCCGCTTGGAATCCCAGCCCCGCGTACGACGGCGCGTTCTTGACGAACACCGTCGTGTTCAGCGCGGCTGCCGCGTAGGTGAGGTGCTTGATGTTTGTCGAGTGGATCATCGCGGAGTGCTGGCGTCCCTGCTCGGCACAGAGCGCCTCCTCCACCGCCTCGTCGATGTCCTTGACACTGCAAATACCCAGCACGGGCATGAGCATCTCGGTGCGCACGAACGGATGATTCTTGTCCACGCGCGCAATCACGAGGCGCGGATCGCCGTTGTAGCTCACGCCGCTGTCCTTGAGGATCACGGCAGCATTTCGCCCAACATACTTGCGGTTGATTACATATTGATCGTTCTGCTTGACCAGAACGGTGTTGACAATTTTATCGATGTCCGCACCGGAAACGAGATAGGCGCCGTTAAGCTGCATCTGCGCGACCAGCTCGTCGATGATGGTTGCATAGGCAAAGACCTCTTTTTCGGCGATGCAGACCACATTGTTGTCGAAGCTTGCGCCGTCGACGATGTCCTTTGCCGCCTTCTTAATGACGGCGGTGTCGTCCACGATGACGGGCGGATTGCCCGGCCCCGCGGCGATGACCTTCTTGCCGGTGCGCATCGCGACGCTGACCACCGCTTCGCCGCCGGTGACGGAGAGCAGCGGAATGTCCTTTGACTCCATAATCGTCTTGCCGCTTTCGAGCGTCGGCTCCTTGACGGTCGTAATCAGGCAGCAGGGCCCGCCCGCCGCCACGATGGCTTCGTTGAGAATGCGCATGGTCTCCTGCGAGGCGCGCTTTGCCGCCGGATGCGGGTTGAACACCACGGCGTTGCCCGCCGCAATCATGCTGATGGAGTTGTTGATGACCGTGGACGTCGGGTTGGTGGACGGCGTAATGGAGCCGATGACGCCATACGGCGCGGCTTCCACCAGCGTGAGCCCGTAGTCACCCGTAAATGCCTGCGCGTGCAGGTCCTCAATGCCCGGCGTCTTTTCCGCCGCGAGCATGTTCTTTGCTATCTTGTCCGGAACGCGGCCATAGCCGGTCTCCTCGTTCGCGAGGCGCGCCAGATACTCCGCGTTGTTTAGCGCGGCCTTGCGCATGGCCTCGATAAAACGACCGCGCTTTTCGAGCGGTAGTTTAATGAGTTCCTTCTGCGCGGCTTTCGCGTTTGCAATCGCTTCCTCCGCCGTGTCGCAGAGCCAGCCGCCCTGGGAGCGTGGGGATTGATGCTGAAATTTTGCCAGCGTTTCGCTGATGATGCTGTCGATCTGCGTATCCGAATATGCCATATTGTCCTCTTTTCCGCCCGCGGCTCGGCGGGTTAGTTACTCGTATACTTTTCAAACACGCGCGATCCGCGCATGTCGATGGAGTCGATGATGGCGATGATCGCCAGATCGCTGGGTTTGCCGTCTGTAAACGCGGTCTGGCGCGAGGAGCTGCCACTGCAGCACATAACGACCTCGCCCTCGCCTGCGCCGACCGCGTCAATCGCCACCAGCGGATTCCCCTTGGGCTGCATGGTGTCCAGATCCAGCGGAACGACCACCAGCAACTTTAAGCCCAGCAGCGTTTCGGATTTGTTTGTGCTGACCACGCTGCCCTTTACGACTCCAATCATCATATGCTACTCCCCTGTGTGCACTGTTTCGTCACACACGCTTAATATGCTTCCACCCTGTGTATTCTGTTCTGTCACACACGCTCAATTATGCTTTTCGCCTGTGTGTTTGTGTTTTGTCACACACGCTCAATATTGATTTGCAGTTCCTTCGCGGTGTCGACCGCCAGCGGGGTTACGATTGCCTCCGTCGCGCAGAGAATCGTCTTCTGCCCGCTTTGTTTGGCGTCGATCACGTCGCGTTCCGTCACGAGCGAGCATGCAGTAACCGTCGCAGCTTCGCAGGGCGAATAGGCGAATACGCCGACGCCCATGGAGGTCAGGCTGTCAACCGCCTCCGCAATCTGCGCAAAATACGTGCCGCGGCGGAACTTCGGCGGGTCGAAATCCAGCAGGATGTCCACCGACTTTCCCCAGAGAATCCGGCGCAGCAGTACCTCTCCCGCGCCGTCCTCCTCCTGCCCGTTCGCGAGACGCTTGAGCAGGCCCACACTGGGAGAAAGCAGCACCGCGCGCTGTGCGCGAACCAGCCGGTCCACGAACGCGGCTTTCTGCTCCGGCCAGACAACACGGCAGCATGGAATGCCCCCCGCATCCAGCGCCGGTTCTTCCAGACAGAGCAGGCTAAGATCGTTTCCGTAGCGCTCGGTCAAACTCGCGAGCGCCTTCTTTGGCGACGGTACATAGCCGGGAACCAACACCACCGTTGCGGAATCGCCGCAGTCGAGCCCGCTATTTGCTTTTGGATCCACCGCCAGATCGACGCGCTCAATGATCTGGCGGATCTGCGTGTCGCTCAGGCTCATGGCTTCCTCTCGATCCCGACGATCTCTAAAAGTTCGCCGTTCTGGATGGCGCCCGCGTTGGCCTCTTCCATGTCCAGATGCAGCTCAAGATGGTGCCCTTCTCCGCAGCGAACCGGAACGTCCTCAAAGATCAACGCGCGAGCGCCGTCCTTGCGGATGCAGACGCGATCGCCGTTTTGCAGCCCCAGAAACGCGGCTTGCCCGGCGGAGAGGTGCACGTGCCGCATGGCGACGATGACACCCTTCGCGAGCTCCACGGTTCCCTTTGGGCCGATGATCGTCGCACCGGGCGTGCCTTCGATGTCCCCGGAAATCCGGATGACCGGCTTGATGCCGAGCCGAAACGTATCGGCGAGAAAGAGCTCCGCCTGTGTGCTTCCCCGCGCGGGGCCGAGCACGCGAACGTTGTCGATTTTGCCCTTTGGCCCCGCAATCGAAATCGTCTCTTCGGCGGCAAACTGGCCGGGCTGCGAGAGCGCGCGGCTGGGTTTGAGGGTATAACCCTTGCCGAAGAGCGTTTCGAGATCCTGCGCGGAAACATGGATGTGGCGGTTCGACGCGGCGGCGGGCACATAGCGCTTGCCCGTTTGTTCGTATGCGTCCTTCACGACGCGCTCGCTTACCAGCCGCTGGAGTTCTGCCTTTTCCATTGATCTACCCTGATCCGTTTCCTGTTTCATCTGTTCGTCTCCGCCGGAATTTCGGCGGGTCAATTGCAACCGCCGTTTAGTAGGCGATCTTGTCTTCCGGCGGCTTCTCGTCCTTGACGATGAGAATGCCCTTGCTCGTGCCCATGCGCACCGCACCCGCGGCAAGCATCTTGTCCGTGGTCGCGCGGTCGTTGATGCCCGTGCTGGCCTTGACCAGGCAAGCGTCGCCCACCGTGCGCTTCATCAGGCGAACGTCGTCCACTGTGGCGCCGCCGCTGCCAAAGCCGGTCGAGGTCTTGACGAAGTCCGCCTTCGCGCGCTTTGCCAGCTCGCAGGCGATGACCTTTTCCTCGTCCGTCAGCGCGCTGGTCTCGATGATTACCTTGACCAGAGCCTTGGGATGCGCCGCTTCCACAACGGCCTTGATGTCCTCATACACGAGCGTGTAGTTCTTGTCCTTCAGCGCGCCGATGTTGATGACCATGTCGACTTCTTCCGCGCCGTTCTTGACGGCTTCCATCGCTTCCAGCCCCTTGATGAAGGAGGTGTTCGCGCCCAGAGGAAAGCCGATGACGCAGCAGGTCTTGACCTTGGTGCCCTTGAGCTGCTCGGAAACGTAGGCGACATGTGTGGGATTGATGCAAACGCTGGCAAAGCCGTATTCCTTGGCTTCGTCGCAAAAGCGCTTGACCGTCTCGCGCGTGGTCTCCGGCTTGAGCACCGTGTGATCCATGTATTTGGCGTAGGAAGCGTCATAACGCCCGGTGGACGGCTGCGAATCCGTTCCCTCGGTCATGATCTTTTTGACCGCTTCCTGAATGAGTTTATCAATATCCATATGTTTCTCCTCTACCCGATTGAGATTGTTCGGCGGTGCTCTTATTTGAGCAGAATCGCTTCCACATCCTCATGCGGCCGCGGAATCACGTGCACCGAATACAGCTCGCCAACGCGCTTTGCTGCGGCGGCGCCTGCGTCCACGCTGGCCTTTACCGCGCCAACGTCCCCGCGCACCATGACGGTGACCAACCCCGAACCAATCTTTTCCTTGCCAATCAGCGTTACATTTGCCGCTTTGACCATTGCGTCCGCCGCTTCAATCGCGCCGACGAGTCCCTTGGTCTCTACCAGACCGAGCGCCTGCTTTTCCATTGTGTTTTCTCCCATTCTTTCGTCGGTTATTTGAGCAGAATCGCTTCCACATCCTCATGCGGACGCGGAATTACGTGCACCGAATACAGCTCGCCCACGCGCTTTGCCGCGGCGGCGCCCGCTTCCACGCTGGCCTTGACCGCGCCGACATCCCCACGTACCATCACGGTCACGAGTCCGGAGCCGATCTTTTCCTTGCCGATGAGCGAGACATTCGCCGCCTTTACCATTGCGTCGGCCGCTTCAATCGCGCCGACCAGTCCCTTGGTCTCCACGAGACCCAACGCCTGCTTTTCCACTTTGTTTTCCTCCATCTTTGATCGTAATACTAGATTGTAAGAGTTGCTGTTATTCGAATTGTCGCGTTAGATCAACATGCCGCCGGTAACGTCCACAATTGCGCCGGTGATGTACATGCCCTTTTCCGAGGCGAGGAAGGCGACCGTATAGGCCACTTCACGTGCGGTCGAAACACGGCCGACCGGAATGCGGTCCTCGTAGTACTTCAGCCACTCTGGCTGGGAGAGCTTGTCCTCGTTGAGCGGGGTGCGCACCATGCCCGGCGCAACGCCGTTGACGATGATCCCGCGGGAGGAGAATTCGCGCGCAAGCGCTTTGGTCATCATGTTTACCGCGCCCTTGGCCGCGACATAATGCGCGTGGTCCGGCGAGGAAACGGTAAAGCCGGACTTGGACGAAATGCTCACGACGTGACCTTTGACATCGTGCTTGAGAAAATGCAGAATTGCGCGCTTGGAGAACATGAATGTGCCGTTGAGATCGATGTCGATGACCTTTTTCCATTCCTCATCGGTCATCTTTTCCACCGGCGTGGTGGGCCAGATGCCCGCGTTGTTCACGAGAACATCCACATGGCCAAACTCCTGCTCCGCCTGCTCAAAGATTTTATCGATGTCCTCCGCCTTGGAGATGTCGCCGTACATGGCAACACACTTCGTGCCGTATTTCTCGCCGAGTTCCTTGGCAAAGCGAACGGAACTCTCTTCGTCGAAGAGATAGTTCGCGATGATGTTCATGCCCTCTTCCGCGAGAACGTCGCAGATGCCCGCGCCAAGTCCGGTGGTTCCGCCAGTAACGATGGCGGTTTTGCCCTTCAGATTTAATTCCATAGCCGTGCTCCTTTGCTTTGCCGCTTAGTGCATTTCGCGTCCGCCGGTGATGTTAAACGCCTGACCCGTGCAGTAGTCGCCGGACACGGTGAGGAAGAAGACGAATTCCACCACGTCCTGAATGTCCGTCAGGCGGCCAAGCGGCACCTTGGCGGTGAACTTTTTCACGATCTCGTCGCGCTCCATCTTCATGTTCTCGACGTAGCCTTTGCTGACGGAGGACCAAACGCCCGTCGCGTCCGTAATGCCGGGGCAGACGGCGTTGATGTTGAGGTTGTCGGCGGCATATTCAAACGCCAGCGCCTGCGTCAGCACAATGACCGCGCCCTTTGCTGCGCTATAGGGCCCCATCAACGCGGAGCCGGTCTTGCCGGACTTCGACGCGAAGTTGATGATCTTGCCCTGCTTGCTCTTCTTCATGCTCGGCAGCGCGCCCTGCATGCAATAGGTCGTGCCGTAGACGTTTACCTTGAACATCTTGTCCAGAATGGCCTCGTCGTTCTCTTCGAACGGGCGGGTATCGACGACGCCCGCATTGTTGACCAGCGCGAAAACATCGCCGTAGGTCGCCACGATGTCCTCAAAGCACTTGAGCACCGCGTCACGGTTCGTAATGTTCAGCACATACGCCTTTGCGGTGTAGCCCTTGTCCGCCAGCGATTTGGCGGAGGCTTCCACGAGCGGGTCGATGTCGATCAACACGACCTTCGCGCCCGACTGCGCGTATTTCTCCGCAATGGCAAAGCCGATGCTCTTTGCCGCGCCGGTGACGACGCAAACCTTACCCTGGATTCGATCACTTGTGAGACTCATATTGGTTCCTCCTGTTTGCTATCATTTCTTTATGAAGTTTTATTTATATGGATAAACTATTTTGAAGCGGAATCGATGTCAGGCTTTTAACCGACGAACCGTATCGTCGATGTCCTCCGCGAGGAAGATCATCGACCCGCCGACGAGATTGTCCACGCCGAGTGCACGCTTCTCGCTGCCGTTTTCGGTGTTGATGCCGCCGTCCACCTGAATCTCGAAGTGCAATCCGCGCTCCTCGCGCATCTTCGCGAGGCGTTTGATCTTCTCGTCCACCGCGTCGATGAACTTCTGTCCGCCAAAGCCGACGCAGACGGAAACGAGCAGCACGAGGTCGAGCTGGTCGAGATAGTGCTCAATCGTCTCCACCGGGGTTGCCGGGTCGAGCGCGACGCCAACGAGCTTGCCCTCTTTCTTGATCGCCTTGATCAGCTCAAACGCGTGCGTGGTCGCCTCGGCGTGAAAGGTAATCGAGTCCGCGCCCGCCTCGGCAAACGCGGCGATGAACCGGCCGGGCTCGGCAATCATTAGATGCACGTCCACGCGAAGGCTCGTCGCCTTGCACACCGCGCGCGTAATGTCCATGCCCATGGTCAGGTTGGAGACGAAGTGCCCGTCCGTCACGTCGACATGGATGCAGTCGCAGCCTGCGTTCTCCGCCCGCCGGAGCTCTTCGCCAAGGCAAAGCCAGTTTGCGGAAAGAATGGACGCCGATACTTGTTTCATGCGGAATACCCCGTTGATTCGTTCTGTTATCAATATAGGCACGAAGGGTTTTTATGTCAATATTATTGCGGCTTATTGAACATATGTTCATCTAATAGATGTTACAACGGTCTAATTCGTTTGTTATATTCGCATTTGCGTTCATTTTGTTCTCCATTCATAACATTTGCTCGCATTTCCCTTGACAAGCGAAACTCGATGCACTATATTCAGATTATCGACGTAAGGGGTGTTTGAATGACGCAACCGCTGGATGAAAAACGCGATTTATTGATCAAGGTCGCCAAGCTCTACTACCTGGAAGGTCACTCGCAGGAGGAGATCGCCCAGGAGGTTCACGTTTCGCGCCCAACGGTTTCGCGCCTGCTGAAAAGCTCCATCTCCTCCGGTATCGTACAGATTCGCATCGATGACATCTCTTCCTTCGGTATTGAGCGGGCCAAGCGCATTCAGGATCGCTTTGGTATTCGCCATGTCATCGTTGCGCCCAGCAGCCACAATCTTGAGGAAAGCAAGCAAAACGTCGGCGCCGCGGCGGCGATCTATCTGGAGTCGTTCCTCGAAAACGGCTCGCTGCTGGCAATCGCCTGGGGCACCACGCTGAGCTACGTGGTCAAGAACATTCGGCACAACGCCTATAAGCGGGTGGACGTGATTCAACTGCTCGGCGGCATTGGCAACAAAACCACGGATACGGACGCAAACGCCCTCGCGCTGACGCTCGCCAGCGCGTTCAACGGGGACAGCTACCTGCTGCAGGCGCCGTTTATGGTCAAAAGCAAGGTGCTGCGCGACCTGCTAATGGACGAGCCGCACATTCAGGAGCATTTTCAGCGGCTTTCGAGCGCAAACGTCGCCGTCGTCGGTCTCGGCTCCACGCGGCCGGAACTCAGCGCACAGTTCCGCTCCGGCCACATCAGCATGGAGGACGCGCAGTCCCTGCGCAACGAGGGCGCGGTTGGGGACATCTGCGGGCGGTACATCGATATTGACGGGCACCGCTGCGAAACCCCGCTCATGGATCGAATCATCTCCGCCTCGCTGGACGACCTCAAGCGAATTCCAACCGTCATCGGCGTTGCCTGCGGCGAGGAAAAGAAGGACATCATCACCGGCGCGCTCAAGGGAAAGTACATCGACGTGCTGATTACGGATCGCAGTGCCGCTCTGGCAATTCTGAGCGAGAAATAAAGAGCGATCACAACGCAAAGAACCGCGGGTTACCCCGCGGTTCTGTTCTTTTGTTCTACGCTATAAATTCGTGTGGAGTTAAAATGGGAGGCTTCGTTGAAATTCGGTTATACGAGCGAGAGAATCGTCTTTGCCGTGTTCTCGTCCGTCACAAAGTGCGTAATGATGTTCAGGCGAAGCGCGCCGATGATCGAGAGCACCTTGTGGTGTCCAGCCGCAATGCTCAGCACGTTTTTCGCGCTCTTGAGGCCTTCCTCGTCGATGCCCATGATGCGGTCGTTGTAGTCGTTCTTGAGGAACTCCCCCTGAATGTTGAAGCGGCGGGCGCCAATGTCCCCGACCGTCTTCTCCGGATTGCTCTCGTAGGACTGCCGCATTGCAACGGGATCAAACTGGCTCTTGTCGCTGTAATACTCCGGCGGGGAGCCGACGCCGACGATTGCAACGTCGATCTTACGCCATTTTTCCGCGATGGACTGCATGTATTGGCTCTTGAGGTGCAGCGCCTTGTCCTCAATGGACTCCGCCAGCGCGGGCGCATAGATAAACGACGGCGTTCCGCGTAGTTTCTCCGCAAACAGGCGAACCATCTCGTTGAGCTGATACTCCGACGAAAGGTGGTGCGACCCGCCGATGAGCGGAACCACGTTGACGTCGAACAGGCCGGAATCGTTTGAAAATGCCTTCATGAACTCGTAGCAGGTCATGCCCCAGGCAACGCCGACCGTCGAGTGGTTTTCGATGAGCTTTTCGGCAACGATTGCGCCCTGCGCGGCGAGAATTTTGGTCAACGGCGTCAGCGCGGTGACCACGGTCGGGGTCACGTAGCAGTTGGAGATTCCAAAGGCGCTCGAAAGCTCGCCGGCCAGTTCTTCGTTGCTTGCGAGCGGGTTTTTGATGTTGATTTCGACAATGCCCAGTTCTCTGGCTTCGGACAGAATCATGGAGATATAGGACCGGGAGATACCAAGCTCCTTCGCAATGCTCTGCTGCGTGAGCCCTTCCATGTAGTACATCTTCGCAACATGTACCATCATTTGCATGTCATATCGAGATTCCATTCGGCACCCTCATCCGCAAGATTCAATAATGAGATATCGTACCATAATTCGCCGTGTTTGAAAACGGTTTTCATGCTCTACAGGTGTCGGGGAGTATTTATCGTATGCTTTTCTGCTATTTTAAAGCAAATGATGATTTATCATTGCTTTATCAACTATTAAAAATATCTTCCCAGTCTTTCCACGTTTCATCCAACTGTCGGCTCAGTTTTTGATAGAGTCGGAACTTGTCGTCGTAGATTTTCTCCTTATCCGGATTCGGCAGGCAGGTATAGCTCACCTTGGAAAACGTATCCACTGCGCTCTGGAAATCTCCAAACTCGCCCGCGGCAATGCCCGCGCACATGGCGGCGCCCATCGCACCGAGCTCCGACGCGGCGGAAACTTCAATCGGAATCTGAAACGCATCCGCGAAGATCTGAATCCAGTCGCGCGAGCGCGCCGCGCCGCCGGAGATGCGAATGCTCGTCGGCCGGTCGCGAAAGCGCAGGAGGTTTTCCATATGCGTGCGGTGCGAAAACACAACGCCCTCGTAGACCGCGCGAATCAAATGTGCCTTTGTGTGCAGCCCGCTGATGCCAAGGAAGCAGGCCTTCGCATCCGCGTTGACGTTTGTGCCAAACAGAAACGGCAGAAAGAGCACCGGGCAATCCTCCGGCGCAATGGACGCGACCATCGCGTCCGCCGTTTGAAACACGCTGGCGCCGGACTGCTCCGCGCGCGCCTTTTCCTCCGTCATCAGGTTCTGAATAAACCATTCGAGGTTGCTGGCGGAGGTCATGCTGTTTTCGAGAATCATCCAGTAGTCGTCCATGCAATACAGCGCGGACTGGAACAGCTCCTTTGAGCAAATCGGTTTGTCGGAGATGAACTCGTTGATGCTCCAGGTGCCCGCGACCATGCACATCTTTTCCGGCGTGGTCACGCCCGTGCCGATGCAGCAGGCCGCAACGTCGCAGAGCCCGCCCGCAACGGGTGTACCTTCGACCAGCCCGGTTTCCCGCGCAGCTTTCTCCGTGACCGTTCCGCAGACGTCTGTGCACTTTCGAAGCGGCGCAAACAGGTGCTTGTATTCCTGTAGTCCAAACGCGTCAAAGATCGCGTCGTCATAATCAATCGTGTTGAGGTTGATGGTGTTGGCAACGGAAACATCCGTCAGCTCGCGATAGGCCTCCCCCGTCAGGCAAAAGCGGATATAGTCCTTGCAGGAAAGCACCCACTTTGCGCGCCGGAGCACCTCCGGCTTCTCGTCCCGATGCCAGGCAACGATGGACGGCGTTTGCCCCGCCCAGATGATCTGCATGGTCATCGGCAGCAGCGTTTCGTAGGTGCCGTCCGCGTTCCAGCGCTCCACGTAATCCTTCGCGCGCGTGTCGGTCGAGATAATGCCGTTTGCCGCCGGGTGGCCGTTTTCGTCTACAAAATAAGCGCCGCAGCCGTGTCCGGATACCGCAACGCCCAGAATATCCTTTGGATTTACATTCGATTTTTGAATCACGTCCCGAATGGCCTTTGCGTTTGCCGCCCAGAGCTCGTCCATATCGCGCTCCACAAAGCCGACCTTTTCCATAATCGGTTTCACCCGCGCGCTGGCAACCGCAATCTCCGCGCCGTCCGTTCCATATAAAGCGGCTTTCGTCACCGTGCCGCCGTTGTCCAGCCCCAATAGATAGGTCCGACGCATCCATTCCCCTCCCAAACAGCGAGACATTCCAAGTTTGCTCGCGACCTTTGGCAATCTTGCCGTACGACGAAACAAGCGAACGCGTTCGCCAAAGACACCGCCTACTGTCATCATACATGGAACATTCGAACAAATCAATTCCGGCGAGAGTTGCCGCCGAAACCCGTTAATGCCGGAATGTGTTACTCGATAAACTCCGGCGAAACCTCAATTTGATCCTTCTTGGAAAGATCGAAGCAGTAGCAGTCCCGCGCGTAGGTGCGCTCCGGCAGCACGCAGAGAATGTGCACGCGTTCGCACTGATAGGGGAACCCCGCCTGATGCCAGACACCCGCTTTCACGTTCACCAGCGTTCCTTTCGGAATCAGGAACACTTCGATTTTGTCCGCCGGAATCTGCTTGTCAAACGTCGCCGGGGCAACGTGCATCAGATAATCGCCATCGAGGCAGAGTATGGTCTCGTGGCAGTAATCGTGCACTTCCGAATTCGTAATGACCCACGGGCGCTGCTCGACCACGCAGGTCGAGTAGGAAGCGCTCGTTGCAAAGCCAAGACTCTGCTGCACCATATCCCGATAGAACACCACCGGTGCCTCGCCAAAGCTCTCGCCGGTCGGTTCCAGAATGCTCGCAAAGGAGCCGTATGGTTCAAAGTTATCCTTGGTCAGGCGCTTGATTCCCGTCTTTCGCATCTTGTCCTCCTGTGATCGGTTTCTATCTTTGCGCGGTCAACGTTGCCTTGCCTGCGCGAGCTTGTCCGCGAGGAACTTGCGCGCATCCTTCGCGGCGCGGATGGACTCCTGTGTTTCGTCCGTCCACATTTCGGCCACGTAGAGGCCGCTGTAGTGCTCCTGCTCCATGAGCCGAAAGAACGAAACGAAATCGACGTTGCCGCTTCCGAACGGAATCTCCCGAACGATGCCGGGCAGCGTGTCCTTCAGGTGAATCGAAACGATGTCCTGCATGCCGAGCCGGAACTCACTCTCTACGTCCTGCCCCGTTGCGTAGAGATTGCCCAGATCGGGATAAATCTTGAGCCAGGGAGACTGAATGGAATCGACAAACGCCTTGGCCTTTGTGATGGAGTCCATGAGGTCGTTTTCCATCGTCTCCAGCGCGAGCATGACCGCTTTCTCCTGCGCATAGCGCGCGCTGAGCGCGAGGGAATCGTGAAAATTCCGAATCGTAGCTTCCGTGCTCGGGTTTGCGTATTCGTCGTAGCCCGCGAGCTGAATCACGCGGATTCCACAGTCAAGAGCAAAGTCGATTGCGTTTCGAATCAATTGAAGCCCGTTTTGGCGGGTCTTTTCGTCCTCGCTGCCAATGGGGTATCGCCGGTTGCCGCTGAGGCACATGGTCAAGATCGGCATATTCAGCCGGTGAATCGTCTCCATCAGCTTCGTGCGTTCCTGCTTGTTCCAGGAAAGGCGCGCAATCCGTCCATCCGTCTCGTCGATGCTGATTTCCATGAAATCATAGCCCGCGTCTTTCGCCGTGGAGAGCCGTTCTTCCCAGCTCAGCTGCTTTGGCAGCGCCTTTTCGTAGAGTCCAATTAGGTTGTCCTGCTTGTTGTTCAACTGCCTGCCTCCAACGTATCGTATCCGGACCAAACTTGGCGTGTTCCGCCGCGATGGTTAATGCCCCTGCCCGTAGGTTCTGTGGATCTCCACCGCGTCCCGGGTCTGTTCGTCGGTCATGATGGCGACGTCGCCCGCGGCCTTCGCCGCAAGGTACGCCTTGGCAGCTTCTTCCATATATATTGCGGCATAGAGCGCTTCCTTCAGGTTGCCGCCAACGGCGATGACGCCGTGGTGCTTGAGGATGACGGCGCGTTTTCCGCCAAGGTACTTCACGCTCTGCACGCCCATGTCCAGGCTCGCCGCCGAGCAATAGGGAGCGACGTTGATCGCGCCCAGCGTCACGTTTGCCAGCGTGGTCAGCGCGGCGGGAAACGTGTCCCCAATCAGACCGACCGCCGTTGCGTACGGCTGATGCGTATGGATGATCGCGTTGACCTCCGGCAGTTCGTTGAAAATATACTGCAGCGCCACCGTATCGACGGACTCACGCAGCGTACCTTCGATTCGCTCGCCCTTGGCGTTGAACACAATCAGGTCGTCTTCCTTCATCGTCTCATAAGCCGTGCCGGAAGGCGTAACAATCACATCGCCGTTCTCCTTGCGGACGCTGACGTTGCCGCCGGAGAGCGCAATGAGCCCGTAATTCTTAATCTCCATTGCCGCGTGAATGATCTCACGCTTATCCTGTTCGTACATACTAGTTCCCCCAGATCAAATCCATTCAGATCAGTTTCAGATTAATTAAATCGGTATTCGTCCTTACGCGACGGCGGTCTCCTTGGAGAGCAGGTGGTTGAGCACCACCGCGAACACGAGCACCGCGCCCTTGGCCAGCATTTGCCAGTACTCCGGTATGACGGACTTAAGTCCGAACGTCAGGCAAACGATGATCAGCGCGCCGACGAACGATTTCACCACGGAACCCTCGCCGCCGGAGAACACCGTTCCGCCCAGCAGGCAGGCGATGATCGCCTCCGTTTCCGCGCCAGTGCCGGTGTACGGCTCGCCAATGAGCAGGTAGCTTGCCCGCGCAACGCCCGCCAATGCGGAGACCGCGCCGAGCAGAATGTATACGCCCCAGACCACCTTGACCACGTTGATGCCGGAGAGTTCCGCCGCGGTGCGGTTTCCACCCGCCGCGACGAGGTATTTTCCAAAGACCGTACACCGCTGCAGAATCACGAGACCGATCAACAGCGCAATCGCCACGATAAACGCCCACGAAAGCCCCAGAAACACCTGTCCTTTTGCGAAATGCCCCATCCATTCCGGCATGGTCAGCGTGTCCGTATTCGTGATAGACGAGATTCCCGGCGGAACCAGATAACGCGCCAGTCCCTGATAGGCGTTCATCGTGATCAGCGTTGCGATGACGGGAGTAATGCGCAGTTTCATCACGAGAAAGCCGTTGACGAAGCCGAGCACGACACCAAGAGCAAGAACGATGACCATCGCGGTAAGAAACGAGAACCCGTTGAGCAGCAGGATCGCGTTGACCACGGTCGTCAGACTCAGGATGCTGCCCACGGAAAGATCCATGTTGCCGGTGATGAAAATCAGCGTAAACGCGCTGCTGATCATCAGAATCGGGGCCGACATACGCAAGAGGTTTGCAATGTTCGGCGGAAACAGGAAGTTCCCTCGCTGGAACAGGTCACCCTTGAGCAAGCTCAGTACGGCAACCACGATTGCCAGAATCACGTAGACATATATTTGTTTGATCAATCTCTTGGCTTTTACGCCTCGAAGATTTGTCGTATTGCAATTAGCCGACATAGTTTTTATCCTTTCAACTCGTCCGTTCAATCCCGCCCGCTATCTGCTTCTTCGATCCAGCAGGTAGCGCTGCGCAATGATTGCCAGGAACGTTACCGTCGCTTTCAGAATGAACTGCCATTCCGGACGCAGCAGCATGCTGTACGCCGCCGAGGAGACGACGCCCAGAATCATGGCGCCAATCACCATGCCCAGCACGGAGCCGACGCCGCCGTCGATGCTCGCGCCGCCAAGCAGCGTAACCACCAGCGCGCTGAACTCAAACCCGGTACCGCGCGTGGAGATGCCGGCCTTCATTTCGGAGGCGAGCAGAATTCCCGTAATACCCGCGAGCAAAGAGCTGAGCAGGTACAAGAGCGCGATGTGCCGTTCCACCTTGATGCCGGAGAGCCGCGCAGCTTCGCGATTTGCGCCGATGAGGTAGGTCCTGCGTCCGAAGGTCGTGTTCTTCTCAATGTAGAGCGCAATGACCACGAGGATTGCGGCAATGGCCGCGGCAATCTTGATTGGCCCGAAGAGCGGCACGTTGCCGATGACACCAAAGATGTCCGGCATGCCCGCGCTGCGCTGCGCGCCGAGGGCAGCCACTTGGCCGATGCCGCGCGCAATCGACATGGTTCCCAGCGTCACGATGATCGACGCCACGCGCATCTTCGCGATGAACAGCGCGTTGAGTGCGCCAATTCCGAGGCAACAGACCAGCGTCAGGACAACCGCAACCCCATATGGCAGGCCGAGGCCCTGTCCCAACTCGGAAAAGCCTTCGTTTGCCGGCTGGCAAAAATACGCGGAGAGCACGCCCGCCATCGCGACGATGCCGCCGACGGACATATCCAGATGCCCGGACACGAGCAGGAACGTGACTCCAACGCCGAGGATCACGATGTACCAGTTGTTGGCAATCAGGTTCAGCGCCGTCGCCGTAGAAAAGTAATTTCCAATCGTCAGACTCGCAATGCCAAACAGCGCGATCAGTACCAGAAACATCACACGGTTGAGGTAGGACTCGTTGCTGATCTTGCCTGCGAGCGACAGATTCTTTCCCTCTAATTGTTTGCTCACGATGCAGTTCCTCCCGTAACGATGTGAATGATATCCTGGCTGTTAATATCAATTCCGTTCTGAAGTTCTGCTTTGATTTCACCCTCATACAGCAGGAATATCCGATCACAGGAGTTGAGGATCTCAGGTAGTTCAGACGAAAAGAACAGGATGGTTTTTCCTTGTTCCACAAGGCCGCGAACAATCGCGTAGATTTCCGCCTTGGCGCCAACGTCGATTCCGCGCGTGGGTTCGTCCAGAATCAGCAGGTCGGCGTTGGCAAACAGGCACTTGGAGAAGACGACCTTTTGCTGATTTCCGCCGGAAAGCTTCGAGGTCTCCTTGTCCATGGAGTCCGTTTTGATATTGAGCTTGGCAATGTAATCCTTCGCGGTGTTGCGCTCCTGCATGGCATTGATCATGCCGAGCTTCGAGATGCGCGTCAGGTTCATCGCGGAGATGTTCTGTTTGATGGTTAAGAGCGTAAAGAGCCCTTGCGTCCGGCGCTCTTCCGGAACCAGCGCTATGCCCGCGCGGATGGTCTTCTCCGGCGATTTGCCGAGTTTTTCGCCATTGAGCCGGATTTCGCCGGAGTACTCATCCGCGCCGTAGATCGCGCGGGCAAGCTCGGTTTTGCCGGCGCCAATCAGGCCGTAGAACCCGACGATCTCGCCGCGGTTGACCCGGAGCGAAACATTGCGCAGTTTATGGTTGCAAACGTCCTTGAGCTCGAGCAGCAGTTCTTCCGCCGGTTTCTCCTTTGGCGTATATGCCTCGATGACGGTTTTGCCAATCATGAGCTGCACCAGCTCCGAGCGATCCTTCACCTCTGCAATCGGCTTGGTCGCAACGTGCTTGCCATCTCGCATGACGGTGACGTAATCCCCCAGTGTAAAAATCTCATCCAGTCGATGGGATATATAGATAACGGTAACGCCTTTATCGCGCAGTCGTTTTATAATCGTAAACAGTCGGTTGATTTCCGATTCCGAGAGCGCCGCCGTCGGTTCGTCCATGATGATGATATCCGTCTCCGCCGCAACCGCCTTGGCAATTTCAATGATCTGCTTCTTGGCAACGCTGAGTCGGGAAACCCGCTCCTTGGGGTTGATGCTGGGTTCCAGATCCTTTAGGACGGCAATGATCTTCTTGATCTTGTCCGTCTTACGCAGAAACCCGCAAATCGTGTCTTCGATGCCGAGGGTCAGGTTCTCTTCCACCGTCAATTGGTCGACGACGTTCAGCTCCTGAAACAGCGTGCTGATTCCCTTTTCTCTTGCTTCCTTCGGGTTTCTCGCGCAATAGTCCGCGCCGTTGAGCGTGATTTCGCCGCAGGTCCGCTCGCAGGCGCCAGTGAGTATCTTAATCAACGTGGATTTGCCCGCCCCGTTTTCGCCAACCAGGCAGTGCACCACATTTCGCTTGATCTCGAAGCTGACTTCGTTCACCGCGCGTACGCCCGGATAATCCTTGACCAGCCCCTTGATCTCCAACACATTACTTTCCATTGACTTGTCTCCATCCAATCCATTTCTTGGGAGGAGCCTAGTTAGACTCCTCCCAAGCGATTCGCGATTTACCTATCTTGTTGTTAGCCCATGATATCCGCTTCCACCAGGCTGGTGCCAAACTGCGTGTTGTACCAGGTGATGACGTCCGCGAGCTTCAGTTTGTAGTAGTCGACCGGGTAGACTTCACCGAAGAGTTCCTCAGCGGGAACCGACTTCTGCGGGATTTCGCCAAGGTAGACGCCGACGATGATGTCGATGATCTTTTCAGACGTCTGAATCGGCGGGAGGCCGAGGGACATCTTCAGCGAGCTGCTGGGATCGTAGATCGACTTGAGTTCGCTAACCGGGCAGTCGACGCTCACGACGATTTCCGTCTTGGGTACGCCGTTGTCCATCGTGCCTCTGCCGGCATCCACGAGAGCCGCCATGCAGCCCGGGGTGAGGTCGCCCGCTTCGGAGTAGATGATGTTGACTTCCGGATTGGAGATCAGGATGTTTGCCATTGCTTCCTTGGTCGCGTCCGCGCTGCCCTTGGAATCGATGCAGCCGAGGTTGGTGTAGTTGCCCGCGCCAACAACGCTCTCAATACCGGCAACGAACGGATCGGTACGGCCGCTCTTCACTTCCGTGTGATCCGGCCAGCCAAGCTGAACGGTAACGACCGGCTTGTCCGGATGCGCGGCAACCCACTGCTCCGCAGCGCTGGCGCCCATCGCGAAGGAACCGCCTGCTTCGTCCGAACGGAAGACCGGGATGCCGGTGTCCGCGAGCGGGCTGAAGAAGGTCATCATGGCTACGCCGGCATCAATTGCGTTCTCCACGAGGGGAGCGACCGCATCCGGCTGCCAGACATGCAGCACCGCCGCATCATAGTCGGAGGTAGCAAGCATATCGACGTTGTTGATCATGGTGTTGTCATCCGACTTGCCATCGAGGATCGTGACTTCGGCGCCATACTTTTCTTTGGCATACTTGATGGCTGCCGCGGCACGCGCCTGGTGGAACTCGTTGGCCATTGTGGAAACGAAGTAAGCAATCTTCATTCCCTCGGTGGTCTTCTCCGCCGGGGCTGCCGCTTCAGCGGCGGGGGCTTCGGTCGCAGCAGCTGCTGCGGGAGCCTCTTCGGTCGTCGCTGCCGGTTGCGTGTTCTGGCAAGCAAACATCGAAAGAACCATGAGCATGCTCAGAACGATCAGAACCAATTTCTTCATCCTGTGTCTTCCTCCTAATTGTTTTTATGTTCAACCAGATATCGCCTCTGGCTAAATCCATATTGGTGTATGATTTTTTTGATTAGGTGGTTTGCTTCGCGTATATCCTGCGGAATTTGTTTTCGGAAGAGTGTTTTTTGTTCTGCTTTCGTTAAAGGGCGTTGCAAAAGAAAGCCGTTACCGTTTGCGTAAAAGAGTGTTTCTCAACTATGAGTTCAAATTATTCTTGTAGGGGTTGTTCTTGGATTGTCGAAGGATCGTGGTTCTTCTGAATTACAATAGAATCTCTTGCGGATTTGTGTTTCTTGCTGTTTTGACATTTGTCATAACGTTTGTTGGCGTCATCGTATCAAACGCTTTGACGTTTGTCAACACATTTTTCACGAATTTCCGGGAAGATTTTTTGCCTGTCTTCCGGTTTGCACTTCGTCGTTCGACTTGTTACATAATTAAGGATATGTTCTCTGCTATTGTATCGCAGTCGATGCAAGAAAGAAATTGAGCCGTGTAATTTTTCGCGGTTGCTTGCGTTTCTCATTTCAAAAACCTGTCTTCACAGGGATCCCCTTCCTGCGCTTTCTTTCGTATCCATTTGGGGTAAAAATCATACGGAATTCTTTTTACAGTTTGCATTGACATTTGTCAAAGCATATGTCATAATCTGGATAAAGCGTGGAAAGCGCCTGTTCTTTCGCGGTTGTTCAACCGTAGTACATTCGAAATGACCGGCGACGCACCGTCCGGAATTTGGTCATCATTCATCATCCGATCATCAAAAAATCGACATAAGGAGAAGACAACATGCGGTATAAACAGCTTGGAAACAGCAGTCTGAAGGTTTCGGTCGTCGGTCAGGGCACCTGGGCGCTTGGCAACGATTTCTTCGGCGAGGTGGACGTCGATCAGGGCATCAAGGCCATTCAGGCAGCCATCGACGTCGGCATCAACATGGTCGACACCGCGCCGGGTTACGGCCCGCATTTCGAGTCCGAAATCGCGGTCGGCAAAGCAATTCAGGGTCGCCGGGACAAGGTCTGCCTCGCGACGAAGTGCGGCATTCACCGCATCGCGGGCGAGTACGTGAAGTGCCTGAGCCCGAAGCTCGTCCGTTGGGAGATGGAGCAGTCGCTCAAGCGCCTGCAGACGGACTACATCGACCTGTACATGATTCACTGGCCGGACGCGAACTTCGGCATCGAAGGCGCGCTGATCGAGCTCGCCAAGATGAAGAAGGAAGGCCTCTGCCGTGAGGTTGGCGTCTCCAACTTCTCGCCGGAACAGATGCAGGTTGGCATCGAGCTGGCCGGTATCGTCAGCTGCCAGCCGCCGCTGAGCCTGCTCAATCAGGTCAGCCTGAACAACGGAGTTGTCGACTTCTGCCGCAAGAACAACATCGGCTGCGTCACCTATGGCGCGCTGGGCGGCGGCATTCTCTCCGGCAAGCTCGAAAAGCCCGCGGTCGGCGGCAAGGAGCAGCGCGTCGGGTTCTACAACTGCTTTGAGGAACCCGGCTGGAGCAAGGCGCAGGAGCTGCTCAAGATTCTGAAGGACATTGGCGACAAACGCGGCGCAACCATTCCGGAAGTCGCGATCAACTGGGTGCTCGCCCAGCCCGGCATCACCTGCGCACTGATGGGCGCGACCACGCCGGAAATGGCGATTGAAAACGCCAAAGCGGGCGACTGGGAACTCACCGCCGCGGAAGTCCAGACCATAGACGACAATTACAAACGCATTTTCGAACTGTAAGAAGGATTTTGCGGGAGTTCTTCTTAAAAGCCAGCCGGTCGCTTCCTGTGACAGGGAGCAGGAAACGGCAGCACGGCGGCTTTGGAACCATACAGGTATGAAAGTGCAATTGCTTCGGGGCCATCCTCCAAGATCGCAAAAACCACCTCATAAGGGTGGTTTTTGCGTGTAAGTGTTTTTTAGTCGCAAAAGCCACCCTTACCGGGTGGCTTTTGCGTATAGTTTTCTTCGTTGGCTCGCTGTATTGAAGCGAACGAAGCACGGTTATAGGATTCCGTTTCCCTTGAGCGTGCCGATCACGAGCGCCGCAACGAGCAGCAGAAACAGAATTGCAATGATGATGTTAAGCGATTTCACCGTCAGCGGTACGCGGGCAAGCAGCTTTTCATACCAGCCTTCCTTGACCTGCGTGATGGGGTCCGGTCGCTTACCGTCCCACTGGTTGTCGTTCTTCTGCTCCATATATACTACCGCTTTGCAACGTACTTGCGAATGTCGAGCGCAACGGCGATGATGATGACGATACCTTGTACAATATAGGTATAGGAAGTTTCAACGCCCATGAACTGCATGGCAATCTTGAGCAGTTCAAACACCAATACGCCAATGAGGATGCCACTGATGCGTCCGACGCCGCCGTTGGTGGAAACGCCGCCGATCGTACAACCCGCAATCGCCTCGAGTTCGTAGCCCATGCCCATGTTCACGGACGCGCCGCCCGACTTCGCGCCAAGCAGGAATCCCGCAATGCCGTACATCAGACCGGCGGTCATGTAGATGATGAGCTTCGTTTTCACGGTGTTGATGCCGGAAACCTCGGCGGAGTTCTCGTTGCCGCCGATGGCGTACATGTATTTACCGTGCGGCGTCTTGTTGTAAACAAACCACATGATCACGCCGATGATCAGCGCAAACAAGCCGAGGTACGGCAACATCTGAACGTTGAAGATCGACCCCGAAGAGAGGTTCGTATAATCCTTGCGAAGGCCGCCAATCGGCTGCGCGCCGGTGAAGACGAGGCACGCGCCGTAGACAATGGTCTGCATGCCAAGCGTCGCGATGAACGGCGGTACGTTGAGCAGCGCGATGACCAGGCCATTGAGCAGGCCGACTAGGACGGAGACAAAAATGACGCCCAGCAGTACCAATAGCATCGGCAGTTCGCCAAGGTTCGGATACACCTTCGAGGAGTAGTCCGCCGCCTGCATGAACGTAGCCGCGATACAGGCCGCGAGGCCTACGGTTCGTCCGGCGGAGAGGTCGGTGCCCTTCGTAATCAGGCAGCCGGAGACGCCGACGGCGATGATGAACCGAATCGCGGTGTTGCTGATGAGGTTTTTAAAGTTATACATCGAAAAGAACGTGGATCGCAAAAGCCCAACCACGATTGCCGCGCCGATCATGAAAATGATCATTGCGTTGTTGAGCAGAAAATTGCCGAAAGATTGCTTTTCTCTCATGTCGTCCTCCGTAAATCAGGAAGCAAAGCGCGTGGCCAGCTCCATAATGGTTTCCTGGTTCATTTGTTCGCCGTCGACAAAGCCGGTTACCCGCCCGTCGCACATAACCATAATGCGGTCCGCCATGCCGATGAGCTCCGGCATCTCCGAGCTGATCATGATGATGCTCTTGCCCTGCTTGGCGAGCTCCGCAATGATGCAGTAGATTTCGTATTTCGCGCCAACGTCAATGCCGCGCGTCGGTTCGTCCATAATCAGCACGTCCGGATCGTTTGCCAGCCAGCGGCTGATGATGACCTTCTGCTGGTTGCCGCCGGAAAGCGACTGAATCGGCGTTTTGATGCTCGGCGTTTTGATGCTGAGTTTTTTCACGTTGTCCTTGACGAGCTGCGCGATCTTCTTGTCGTTGAGCATGATGCGAAATAGCAGATATTGCTGCAGCGATGCGACGGATACGTTGTCCGCCACGCTGAGTACGCCAAAGATGCCGCTGCCGCGCCGATCCTCGGTCAGTAGCGCGATACCGTTTTCAATTGCCGCCTTCGGGCGTGTGATGTGCAGTTTCTTGCCAAGGTAGGTAATCGTTCCGCGTTCGCTCGCGCGAAGGCCGAAGATACCCTCCATGAGCTCCGTGCGCTGCGCGCCAACCAGGCCGGAAACGCCGAGGATTTCGCCCTTGCGCAGCTCGAAATTGACGTTGCGAAAGGATTTCGGGTGAATCGAGGTAAAGTCCTCGACCTGAAGAATCACGTCCCCGGGCACGTTTTCACGTTTCGGATACAGATTGGTCAGTTCGCGGCCGACCATTCTGGTGATGATCAGATCCGTTGTGAGCTCCTTGCTCGTCCATGTACCAATGTATTTCCCGTCCCGCATGATGGTGACTTCATCCGAAATCTGGAGGATCTCCTCCATCTTGTGGGAGATATAGATAATCGAGCAGCCGCTTTCCTTGAGGCGGTGGATAATCGAAAACAGCGTGTCGACCTCGTTTCGCGTCAACGAGGAGGTCGGCTCGTCCATGATCACGATCTTCGCGTTTGCGGACACCGCTTTGGCGATTTCCACGAGCTGCATCTGCGAAACCGAGAGCGAGCCGAGCTTGGCCTTCGGGTCAAAGTTCAGGCCGAGGCTCTTGAGCAGCGCCCCGGTCTGTTCGTACATTTTCTTATGGTTGACGGTCCGAATCAGACCGAGAATTTTCGTTTCCGGATAGCGCCCGCAATAGATGTTCTCCGCGATCGACCGCTCTGGAATCGGCTGCAGCTCCTGGTGCACCATCGCGATTCCTTTTTGCAGCGCGTCAAACGGGTTGTCAATCTTTACGTGTTCGCCGTTGTAAATGATTTCCCCTTCGTCCATCTTGTAAACACCGAACAGGCATTTCATGAGCGTGGATTTCCCCGCGCCGTTTTCTCCCATCAGCGCATGGACGGTTCCGGGCCGAAGATGCAATTGAGCCATGTCGAGCGCCTTAACGCCCGGAAAGGACTTGCATACGCCCTTCATCTCTAGCACGTATTCCTGCATTGCTTGTTATCCCCTTGTTCGAGTTGAACGATGATATGCGGAATTGCGTGCGGCATGATACCGCACGCAATTCCTTTGTTCCAGTAGTCCGATGCGAAGTCGCTTACGCAACCTTCTGGTAGTCAACCCAGAGGTAGGTGTCAACGGTCTCGCCCATGATGTACTTCACGGCGGCGTCAACCGCGGTGTGGGACTGTCCAATGTGGTCGTTGAGCACGGTACCGGTCATGGTGCCGTCCTTAACCATCTGGACGCACTCGGGCAGCGCATCAACGCCGACCAGGTAGATATCCGTGCCAACCGTACGGCCCGCGGCGACGATCGCCTGGTAGGCGCCAAGCGCCATGCCGTCGTTGTTGCAGAAGATGACGTCGATCTTATCGCCGAACTGCGCAAGAGCGTTCGCGGCCAGTTCCTGGCCCTTTTCCTGCGCCCAGTCGCCGCGCTGTTTGAACAGCTCTTCGACCTTGATGCCGGCGTCCGTGAGCGCCTTGATGGAGAACTCGGTACGATACTGGGCATCCACGTTCTCCGGGTCGCCCATGATCATGACGTAGCTGACCACGCCGTCGCCGTTCTGGTCGCCCTTGTTCGGCAGGCTCGCGATGATCTCGCCCTGGTAGGTGCCGCTCTGGCGGGCATCCGCACCAACGTAGCAGATCTTGTCCCAGGCCTTCATATCGTCGGCGGAGGGTTCACGGTTGATGTAGACAACCGGCACGCCGGCGGCCTTGGCCTTGTCCGTGATGGTGGCAGCGGAGGAGGACTGAACGAGGTTCACGATCAGCACATCCACGCCCTGAGCAAGGAACGTGTCAACCTGATTGGTCTGCTCGGCCATGTCGCCTTTGCCGTCTACGATCGTAACTTCGTACTTCACAGCGTCGGTCTCAAGGCTCTTGAAGTAGCTTTCGAGTTCCTGACGATAGAGGGTCATGAAGTTGTCGTCAAACTTGTAGATGCTGACGCCTACTTTGTAGGTGGTAACCGCGGCAGCGGGTTCAGCGGCGGGTTCGGTAGCGGCTTCCGTCTTCGCCTCTTCGGCGGGTGCGGCTGCCGGCGCTGCGCAGGCGATCGTGCTGAAAGCCAACGCAAGAAGCAACACGAACACAAGAATCTTCTTCATTTGATTTCCTCCTGATAAGATAAGATGTGATACCCGTCATCCGGGTACATCCACATCTTAACGGCGATCAATTGTAAATTCCATGCAAAATTCTCGCTGAATCCATGAAAAATCTACTGTGATTTCGGAGGAATTGTTTTAGTTCTTGCTAGGATTATAATAGATTTTCGAGTCGGCAACAATCCATTTTTTCGCGATTTTACCGATAAAATCCCGATTTCCAGGAATCAAACCGAATTTCTCCGGTTTCGTCCGGCGAAACGCGGCAAAACCCGCCGTTACGGAATGAAATCCGCCTTTACCACATACATTGGTGCGCGTACCGTTCGGTCGGCGCCCATATCGACGACCTGCTTCGGGTCGCCGTCCACCGCGAGGGTGCTGGCGAGGTCAAAGATGAGCTTGGCCTGCGTGGCGTAGTCGATGACCACCGTGCCAAGCATCTTGCCCTGCTCCACGGCGGCTAGCCCCGCGGGCGTCCCGTCGATGCCGACGATGTTGTTAAACGAAAGCCCCCGCCGCTCGACCGTGTCGATTACGCCAAGCGCCATGTCGTCGTTGTTGCAGATGATCAGCTCAATCTGATCGCCGTACTTTTCAAAATACTGATCGGAGAGTGCCGCCGCCTGACTGCGCACCCAGCTTGCGATGCCGCCGTCGAGCTTTTCGAGTTCAATGCCCGCGTCCTTGAGCGTTTGGACGGATACCTCCGTTCGAATCATCGCGTCCTGATGGCGAATTTCGCCCTCGATGATGATGTATTGCACGATGCCGTCGCCGTTTTTATCGAAGCGCGCGGGGTCCGCCTTGTAGGCGTCCACGACGATCTGCCCCTCCAGCCGCCCGTTCTCCGCCGGGTCGGTGCCGACGTAGTAAATTCGATCCCATTTTTGGAGGTCCTCCTGCACCGGCTCGCGGTTAAAGAAGACCACCGGGATGTCCGCGTCCATTGCGCGGTCAATCGTGTAGGAAGCGTCCGTGCGATCCACGAGGTTGACGCAGAGCACGTCGTAGTTCATTGAAACGAACCGGTCGATCTGCTTGTTTTGGTTCGTCTGGTTCTCCTGCGCGTCCGTGAGGTTCACGTAGACGCGGGTACCCGTGTCCTGCTCGTAGCGCGCGGCAATCTCGGTGAGCGAGAGCATCATGTTCGAAATGAACGTGTCGTCCCCGTTGTAAATCGCCACGCCGAGGCTAATCGAAGGTCCCTGCTCGGTGTTCCCGCGGGAGCACCCCAGCAGAGGCAAGCTTGCCAAAACCATTACAAGCGCCAGGGCTGAGCGCGCGGCGCGCTTCCATTCCATCGCGATCCCTCCATTCTGTATATCTGAAAAACGTGATCCGAGTGAATGCTCTTACGAAATTGGAAACAGAATGTGCTTCAGCGGTTCCTGATAGAGGTGCTCCGCGTCGGCCACATAGCACTCCAAGATCTGTTCGTAAACCTTTCCGTGGTTTTCAATCGCGTCCACGGCGCTCTGCAGCGCAAGATACCCCATCGCGTAGTCGTCCTCCACAATCAGGCGGCGGATGACGCCGGACTCCAGATTCGACAGCAACGTGTTTGTGTAGCCGATTCCATACAGCGCGGGACGATTGAGCATGCGCTGGTCAAGCACCATCTCCAGCGACGGTTCGTCCAGCGCGGCTACGGCAACCCCGGCGGGAAAGCTGCCCCAGGCAATTGACTCCGGGTTCCACTCGCTCGCATACGGAATGCCGGCCGCTTCGATCGCTTCAATAAACCCCTGTTCCCGCAGGCGAACACGCGCGTTGTCCAGGCTCGCGCGAATCGCGCAGGAGGTAACCCCGTCCTTAATCATCTCCTCGGCAAGCATGCGCCCCATGGCGGCGTCGTCTGTCGATATGCTGCGAATGGAGGAAGAGCCGTCCCAGGCGGTGCCAAGCGAAATGACCGGCACCGACATGGCCGAAAGGTCGAGCTGTTCGGAGAGGTTCGGGTTTTGCTGGAGGTTGAGGATGATCGCATCCGTCTCCGACTCCAGCTCGCGCTCGAGCGAGTTCTTCTGCTGCTCCGTCGTCATGCCGCTGTGCAGGGCAATGACCTGCAGGTCGATGTTATAGTCCCGCGCCGCGCGGTCGAGACCCTTGAGCACGTTTGCGCTGTAGTCCCCCTGCACGTCGTCCGTAATGATCGAAACGCGGTAAACGCGCACCGCGTCGTGGCTCGTCAGCGCGCGAATCAGAATAAAGCCGATCAGCAGCACGAGCAGCGCCGTAATCAGAATAAACGCGGATTTCTCACTTTTGCCCAACGTCGCTCGCCTCCTCTGTTTCGTAGCGAATGATCGGCAGCACAAGCGTAATCCAGGTGCCCTCGTCCGGTTCGCTCTTGATCAGTACCCCGTAGCGGTCGCCAAAGTAGAGTTTGATGCGCTCGTTGACGTTCTTCAGCCCGACGCCGGAACCTTTGGAGACGGGTGTGTATTCAACCAATAATCGCTCGACGACCTCCGGCTTCATGCCGAGGCCGTTGTCCGCGACCGTCAGATGCAGCTCGTCGCCAACGATCTTTGCCGAGATCGTGATCATTCCGTCGCCGTCCATAAAGTCCATGCCGTGGTAGATTGCGTTTTCCACGAGCGGCTGGACAACGAGCTTGATGATCGCGAGGTCCTTCACCTCGTCATCCATCTCGATGACATAGGAGAACTTGTTCTTATAGCGCATCGTCTGAATGGTCAGGTAGTTCTGCACGTGCTCCAGCTCGTCCCGAACGGGAATGATGTTCTTGCCGCGGCTGAGGCTGATGCGGAAGAGCCTCGCCAGCGCAGTGACGATGTTCACCGCTTCGCGCGGCTGCTCCCGCTCAATCATCCAAACGATGATGTCGAGCGCGTTGTAGAGGAAATGCGGGTTGATCTGGCTTTGCAGCGCGTCCAGCTCGCTCTTCTGCTTTTGTTCGTGCTCGCGGACGATGTCGTCCGTCAGTTGCTGGAGTTGGTCGACCATGCCCTGAATCGACGCGCCGAGGTGACGGATCTCGTAGGAACCGCCCTGATAGATGGCCTTGCTCGCGTCCCCGTATTCCAGCGTCTGGACGGACTCCTCCAGGTGCTTGATCGGCGCGGTGAGCTTGGTTGAGATAAACGAATTGATCAGAATGACGATGTCAAACAGCATCAGGAATATTGCAATGATGATGAGCACATTGTCCAGCTGATTGAGCACGATGCCCTGCTGCGGAATCACGCCGACAATGCGCCAGCCGGTGTACCCGACCGTGCGCACGATGATGGAACGCGCTTCTCCGTTAAACGTCTCCTGATGCCCGCCGTCGTCATACGTTGCCGCGACGAGGTTGTTTTCCTTCGCGAGTCCCGAGGCGATCAGCTGCTGCTCCGGATGGTAGATCAATTCTCCGTTGGCGTCCATCAGGTACAGATAGCCGCCATTTGCCAGCGACATGTGGTCAAACAGCTCCGTAAGGCTGTTGTACTTGAGGTCAATCAGCAGCACGCCGCCCATGGTGCTCTTTCCGCTCGTGATTTCCACGGCGGAGGAAAGCGAAATCACGCGGATGTAGCGATGCTCCGCGTTGACAAACAGATTTTGAATCTCCGGCGTTGCAAAGTGCAGGTTCTCCGTTCGGTTGAGCGCCTTTTGAAACCACTGCGCCTGCCGGACGTCCACGCCGGGCTTACTGAGCGCGGGCGGCGCGGTGGCGAGCAGGTTTCCATCCAGATCGTACAGAGCGATGTTCTCCACATAGCTCGAATAGGTTCCGTAGAGCAGCTGCAATTCGGAGTTGATCGGGTCGCTGTCGATATCCACATTCTTGATGACGTTGTAGTAGATGGAGTTCGAGAGCCGGAGCATGTCGCGCAGGTACGTATCGACCGATTGGTTGACCTGCTTGACGAGCATTTCGTTCTCACTCTGGATCGTTTGCTCCAACTGACGTGAAAAATTGAAATAGAACAGCATGCCGGTCAGCACCATCGCGGCGATTGCGCTGATGGTGAACGACAGAAAGACCGTATAGCGGATGCTCGAACGCTCCGATTGCGAAACGAGCCTGCCGGAAAGCGCACGAACCAGTGACTTTCCCATTTCGATCCACTCCCGTATGGTATGCGCCGGCTGATGTTTGCCGGTTTGTCCTTCCCTCTTAGGCCGCACGAAACGCGCTAGTTCCCGTTTCGGAATTGCGAGGGTGATACGCCGAATTTGCGTTTAAACACGTAGGAAAAATAGTTCGGCTCGTCGTAGCCGACCCGCTGGGCAATGACATAGGTCTTTTCGTCGGACTCACGCAGCAGTTCCGCGGCGTGATCCATGCGAAGATCGATTAAATACTGCACAAAGCTGCGCCCCGTGTCCTGCTTGAAGATGGAGGAAAAGTAGGACTGGCTGATGTGCAGGTGTTCGCAGACCTTCTCGACGGAAAGATCGACGTCTGCAAAGTGCTTGAGAATGAACTGCTTCGCCTTTTCTACGAGTGTGCCCGCCATGGAGGAGCGGCGCTGGTTCATGTAGCCGCCGATGCGAAGGCAAACCTCCAACAGGGCTTTCTGGAGTGAGGGAACGCCCAGCCTGCCGCCCTCTTGAAACAGCAGCATGCCTTCGTCGCCCATTACCTCTTCCGCGGGCAGGTCGTAGCGCGCGATGATCTGGTTGAGCGCGTTGAGAATGCCCGTCACATAGGCGCGGTACTTCCAGTCGCCGGGCGCGGCGTCGCTGAGTCCTTCGAGAATCTCTCCAATCTCGGTTTCAATCTGCTCGCCGGAGCCGAACTTCACCGCCGCGGTCAGGCGCTGCTCATAACGGCTGTCCAGCGTCGCGGGGTGGCGCGTCATGCGCTCGACGTCCCGAATATAGATCGCCTTGCCGCCACCGACCACGCGCTGATATTCCAGCGCGGAACGCGCTTCAAAGAGCGACTCGCGCAGCAGCGAAACCTCGCCGCAGCGGCGCCCGACCCCCGCCGTCACCTCGACGCCGAAGAGCGATTTGCACTCGCCGCAGATTTCATTTGCCGCCATCATCATATGATCCACCGGATCGCTCACCCAGCTGGAAACGACGATGACGTTGTAAAAACTCAAAAACGTAGCGTAGGAGCACTTGCCTTCCAGCGCCGCTTCCACCAGCGCGCGCACCGAAACGGGCAGCAGTTCCCGCGTAATCATCGACCCGGCCGGAATCTGCCCGCTCGTGTCGAATACGGCGACGATCATCGGGTTTGTGATATCGAGGTGGACGCCGTAGAGTTCGAACAGCCGCGATACCTCTTCCGCCGGAACGGACCCCGCGAGGATTTCGCGCAGGCTCTGGTCCCGCAGCAGCGGCAGCGCCTGCTCGTAGCGCGAGCGTAGGGACTCGATATCCTGCTTTGCGTTGAACTCCGCGTCGAGCCTTGCCTTTGCCCGCTGCAACACCAGCAGCAGCTCGTCCGCATTCACGGGCTTGAGCACATACTCCAGCACGTTGAGCTTGATTGCCTCCTTGGCGTACTCAAACTCGTCGAACCCGGAGAGGATGATCAGCTTCGTTGCCGGGTATCGGCTGAGCAGCTCCGCCCCGAGGGTCAGTCCGTCCATATACGGCATCTTGATGTCCGTCAGCACGACGTCGAGATCCAGAAACTCCGCCTTCTCCAGCGCATCCTGTCCGTTTTCGGCAGTGGCGACAATCGTAAACCCGGCGGCTTTCCAGTCCACGCGGCTGGCAATGCCCTCGCGAACCTCGGTTTCGTCGTCCACAATCATGATGCGGTATTCCGGCATACGGTTCTTTCCCCTAAACAAATGATGTAAATACACTTATACCATACTGCGTATTTCGAATGATACGTGATTTTGAATGGAAAACAAGCAATATCTCATGTGATTCTTACGGATGTGTCTAACCTGTGGACTATTCTATCGCGTCTGCAACCGGAAATCAAACCGAAATTCATCCGGCGGAATGCATGCCGCGTTCCTACGGCTCGTCGCCGCTTCGATTGTCAGTATTCGCGGCGGTATGCTATAATATCCGGTATCGACCAGAGGTAAAAATCGAAATAAGGCGCTCTGCATCGGCAGTCGTCCGGCTGCGCGCGCCGACGGGGGGATTTGGGAATGAACCATCTGTTCCTACAGGCAGATCAAACGCCGACCAAGGCGTTTCGCTGGCTGTTCTTGCTCTCGGCAACCGCGCTTGCCGGGCTGCTCTCCGTCAAGGGCGAACTCGTCTGGGTCGTGGCCAGCCTGCCGCTCGTTGTGCTCGCGCTGATCTTCCTCGTCTTTCGCTTTCGGTTTCTCGAGCGGGTGTTCGCCTCGTTCCATCTGGGGCGCGCGGCGCTGAGTCTCGTGCTCGCCGCCTATGCGGCCGAGGTTTATGCGAATCTCTTTCTGGTGCACCTCAACAGCTTTGCCGCCGAAAGCGCAAAGCCGCTGATTCTCGATCTGGCCGGCCGCTACGGCGCCGCAGCCTCCGCGCTTGCGGGGCTGGTCGCCGTTCTCGCGCTATTTGTGTATCTCTACTGGTTTCTTGGCTGGCTTTCCGCACGGATGCGCGCCATTTTGCAAAAGACGGACGCGGTCGAGCGCTGGTTCTTTCTCGTCGCGCTCGCGCTCTGCGTCGTCGCCATCGTAGTCGTCTATTCCCAGACAAGCGTGTTTTCAAACCCGAATGCTTCGGCGGATAACGTTTGGAAAAAAGTCGACATTCTCTACACGAGTGATACGTCTTCCCTGACGGAACAAAACGTGTTTCTCAACGTTGCCGCGTCGGAAAACGACATCCGCCAGCCGCTCTTTGGGGTGTTCGCCGCGCCGTTTGCGCTCGGCGCTTCGCTCGTTTCCCGCCTGCTGTTGCTTCCGGCAGTATACCTGCCGCTGCTTCAAATTGTGCAGGCTGCGCTTTTGTTGCTGGCTTTGATTCTGATCGTTCGCATGTTCGGCACGTCCGGCGGAGGCAAGGCGCTGTCGCTGGTTCTGCTGAGTGTCATGTTTCCAACGCTGTTGTTTTTGCTGAACATGGAGCAATACATCTTCTCCGTGTTCTGGCTGATCTTGCTGGTCTGGCTGTTTGTGTCCGGCGAAACCGAGGGTCGGGACACCGCCTGGATCGCCGCCACCGGCTCGATTTTGATCAGCGGCGTGTCGATTGTTCTCGTTCCAAGCGGCAAATCCTGGAAGCAGCGGTTTCAGCAAGGCGCGCTCGCCGTTCTCTGGTTTGTGCTGATCGCCCTTCTGTTCGGGCGCGCGGCCATGGTGATGACCACCGCCGCGAACCTTCAGTTTCTGCTCCAATTTGCGGGAGATAAGCTTCCGTTCCTTGCCCGGCTGATGCAGTACATCCGCTTTGTCGCCTCGTGCTTCGTTGCCCCGGCGGCGCAGGTGTTCCATTACGACTCCGGCATGGCCGTGTACCATCAACTGGAGGTAACGAGCTGGAGCGTCGGCGGGTTTGCCGTTCTTGCCGCGGCAATCGCCGGATTCCTGCTGAACCGGAAGAGCGTCTTTGCGCGCATCTGCGCCGCATGGGTCGCCTGCTCGTTTCTGCTGCTCTGCGTGCTCGGCTGGGGCACCTCGGAAAACGGGCTGGTGCTCTATACGCTCTACTTTGGCTGGGCGTTTGTGTCGTTGATTCTGCTGCTGATCAAGCGGTTGTTCCGGCAGATTCGCCCGCTGCAATATGGTCTGCTTGGCGCGGGTATCCTCGCGCTGGCTTACCTGAATACGCTGGGTCTTGCGGACATCCTTCGCTTTGGACTGCAATACTACCCCGTTTCCTGACCCCCTTTCAACGAGAATCGCCGAACACCCATCTATTTTGGAGGTGACGCATGAAGCCGTATTTTAAGCTATTGCGCGTAAAGCACTACAGCAAGAACGTCCTGCTGTTTCTGCCGCTCGTGTTCGGGCGTCAGCTCTCCAACCTGTCGCTACTGATTCCGGTGTTACTTGGCTTCGTCGCATTCTCGCTGCTGTCGTCCGCCGTGTACATCATCAATGACATTCGGGACGTGGAGAAGGATCGCCTGCATCCGACGAAGAAGAACCGCCCCATCGCGAGCGGTGCGGTGCCGATTGCGACGGCGCGTGTCATCGCGGCGGTGCTGCTCGTTCTCGCGCTGGTGGTCAACGCGTTTGCCTGCGGGCGCGCGCTGCTGCCGTGGATCTTCATGGTGGTCTACCTGTTGTTCAACGTCGGCTACAGTCTGGGGCTGAAGAACGTGCCCATTCTGGACATCACGATTCTGATGCTCGGTTTCCTACTGCGTCTGCTGTATGGCTCGGCGCTCGTTTCGATTTCGATTTCCGACTGGCTGTATCTCACCGTCGTCGCGCTGTCGTTCTTCATGGGGCTTGGCAAGCGCAGAAACGAGCTGCGCGCGCTGCAGTCCGGCGAAACGCAGGGAGAGACGCGCGCGGTGCTGAACTGGTACAGCTACTCGTTTCTCGACAAGGGCATGTATATGTGCCTGACGCTCGGAATTCTGTTTTACTCCCTCTGGTGCGTGGACGGGATTTCCGCGAAGCACGCCTCCGGGGACTACCTGCTCTGGACGGTTCCGCTCGTAATTTTAATCTGCCTGAAATACAGCCTGACCGCCGAGGGACGCTCGGACGGCGACCCGGTCGAAGTGCTCTTTGGCGACCGTTGGCTGCTGGCGATGGTTGGGCTGCTGGTCGTTGCCATGCTGGCGATTCTATACCTCTAAAGCAATTGATTATTTGAATAGAAACGGACTGATGTTATTTTGAATCAATCAATTCATCGGCACACCAAAAGAATAGTTCTGCTCGCTTGTTTCAGCCTTGTTTTTGCAATCGCTTTGTTCTCCGCTGGCTGTGCGGCGGCTACGCTGGACAAAAACGCGGAGACCATTGTCGTTTCCAACATTGCCCAGGTGGAGTCGGAGTCGTTCGAAGGATTTGACCGGCTCAAGACGCTGGACCTGCGCGCCGTGGAAGCGGACGCGGCTCTGGTCGAACGCCTGTCTGCCGCGCTGCCGAACTGCACGATTCTTTGGAACGTTCCGCTCTGTGGAGAGCGCTTTGACAGCGGCGCAACCGAGCTCACGCTGCCAACGGGTTGCAGCGACGCAGATCTGGCGACGCTTCGCAGCTTTCCCTCGCTGAAAAAGGTCGACGCGACGCTCTGCTTCGTCAACGATGCGTTCGCAACCGCCGCGCAGGCGTACCCGAACGTCTCCTTTACCTGGAACGTGACCGTTGGCGATATTACGATCCAAAGCACGGATACCTCCGTCGTCCTTCGGGGTGGCGGCGATCTGACGCCGGAACAGTTCGGCGCGTATCTGTTTGGCCTGCCCGCGCTGGCGCAGATTGACCTCAACGAAACGGGCTGGACGGCGGAGCAGGTTGCCGCGCTCCAAAGCGCTTACCCCGACAAGACGTTTCTCAACGGCGTATCGCTGTTTGGTCAGCAGATTCCTTCGACTGCGGAGTCGATTGATCTCTCGTCCGCGGCGGACGTGGACATTGCCGCATTGCCGGAGCTCCTAGGCGCGTTCCCCGCGCTCAAGAGCGTCAATCTGCAAGGGCACACGCTTACGCTGGAGCAACTGGGCGCGCTGAAAGCGGCACTACCGAACGTCGTGTTCATCTGCTCCATCGAGCTGTTCGGGCAGACGGTTTCGACCGACGCGACGCGGCTGGAGCTCAACGGCTACCCGCTGACCTCGCCGGAGGAAGTTGAGGCGGCGTTGCAATACCTGCCGAATCTGACGTATGCGAATTTGTGCAACTGCGGGCTAACCAACGAGCAGATGGAGCAGCTCATGGCGGCGTTTCCAAACGTCAAGTTCGTCTGGATGATTCAGGTCGGCGCCTGGGAAATGCGAACGGACATCACGGCATTTTCCAAGGGGAACCGCAAGGTGTTTCCCAATGATATGGGTCGGTTCGTCGACGAGAATCTGGCAAACCTGCACGACGAGGACATTGTTCCGCTCAAGTACTGCACGGATCTGGTCTTTCTCGATCTGGGGCACGGAAACCGGATCACCGATTTAACTCCGCTGTCCGGACTCACGAAGCTCCGCGCGCTGATTGTTTCGATGAACAAAATCGTGGACATCTCCCCTCTTAAATCGCTGACCAATCTGGAGTGTCTCGAAATCTACCAGAACCCCATAACGGACATCTCTACGGTCACGGCGCTGCCCAAGCTGCGCTATCTCAATTGCAGCGCTACGCTGTTTAACGACATTACTCCGCTGCTAGGGCTCAAGGACCTCGAAATGCTCTGGTTTGTGAGCGTGAAGAACGTAACCAAGGAACAGCGCGACCAGCTCGTCAAAGCGCTGCCGGACTGCCAGATTTGCTTCAAGGCGAGCAGTTCCGGCGAGGGCGGCTGGACGGGCAACGACCTTTACAAAGAGTATCAAACCGCGTTTGGCCTGCCGTACGATCAATAGAAAACAGCCTTCGAGTTGACGAACGATCAAGAACGAATGACAAACAGAAAACGAGCGCTCCATCGACGGAGCGCTCGTTTTATTTACCGTGTTTTGTCTTACTTGTCGCTTGCCGCTTTCGGTTCGGGCGCGGGTTCGTATTTCGATACCAGCGCGTTGGTCAGTGCGTTGAACTTACGCTGCGCTTCGTAGGCGGTTGCCTCATCCAGCAGACCGTGCAGGCTGGGTGTTTCGAAGAAGCGCTTCGGAAACTCCACCTTCTCCTGCTCAAATCCCATGGCGCGCTTGACGCGAATCTTCGTTGCATAGATTTTCTCGGCAATGTGCGACAAATCGTCGCTCGTAAACTGGTACCCAACCGAGTTGAGCGCCAAAAGAATCGTGTCACGGTCGTAGACCTTTCGCGCAAAGAGGCACATGACAAGGGAGTTGAGCATGCAGCGGTCGACCTCTTCCTTGAACATCTTGTCGACGATCACGTCGACGTCCGGCGTCTTCAAGCCCTGGTCAATCGAGTACCCGCCGTTGCAAAGGTGCGAGTGCCGCGCGCCGCAGGCCATGCCGATCAGCGCGCCGTAGCCCGTATGATACCCCGCCATCTCGTTGCCCGCAATCTGCATGGCATAGTCCTTGCCGCCATAGACGCTCGACGCATGGGCAACGCCCTTGCCCAGCGCGGAGTAAAAGTCGTTTTCCATGCAGGCGATGTAGCGCAGCGCCTTGAGGTAGTTGTCCTTCTCGCCGAATTTGAGCGGAACGAGGGTTTCTTTTTCGGTGACGAGCCCCCGCTGGAACGCTTCCGTCGCCCAACCGAGCGCAACACCGGCGGACATCGCGTCCATGCCCAGCTCCTCGACCTCGTCGATCAGCTCCAGAATTTCGTCCGTCGACTTGATGCCAAGGTAGCTGCCGAGCGCAAAGATCAGCTCGTAATCGTAGCCGACACTGATGGACTCGTACTCGTGCCCCGCCTTGTCAAACTCGCGGCGGAACTGACCAATGTGGATGCAGCCCACCGGGCAGCCGACGCAGGCCATCTTTCGAACCAGATTGCACTCGGCAAACTGCTCGCCGCTGATCTTGTCGCCATGCTCAAACACCGCCTGCTTGAGGTTCTTGGTCGGCAATACGCCGAGCGCGTTGAGCGGCTCAATGTTGATGGACGTGCCGAGGTCGTGATACTTCTGCATGAGCTCGGTGTCCGTGCATTTCTTGTAGATTTCGCGATAGGCCTTCCAGTACGCCGTAAAGTCCTTGATCGGAATCGACGTCGTGCCATAGACCTGCATCGCTTTGAGGTTCTTCGACCCCAGCACCGCGCCGAGACCAAGCCGCCCAAAGTGGCGATAGGTGTCCACGCAGACGCTCGCGTAGGTCACGCCGTTTTCGCCCGCGGGGCCGATGCGAATGATGCTGCGCTTGCCGGGGCCCGGCTCCCGCTCGCGAATGATGCGGCCGATGACCGTGCTCGGCAGTCCCCAGAGGGCGCGCGCATCGCGAAACGAAACGCTGTCCGAGCGAACCGAAATGTAGGTCGGTTTCTTCGATTTTCCGGTGATGACGATGGCGTCGAACCCGGCGTCCATCATCGCAAACGCGAGGCGGCCGCCCGCGTAGCTCTCGCCCAGTTCGCCGGTATGCGGCGAGTAGAACACGGCAACCGTCTTGGTCATGACGGGGAAAATCGAGGTCAGCGCGCCTACGGCAAAGACCACCGGCTGGGTTTCATGCAGCGGCGGAAGGTCTACGTGAACGTTCTCTTCGAAGAGCTTCATCGCGATGCCGACCCCGCCGAGATATTCGTTGAGGTCCGGACGCTTCTCAATGCGCAGCTTTTCGGTGTTTAAGTCGATGAACAGGATGCGTTTGTCTTCGTTGAACATGGCTCAAACCTCCTCCATCGTCAGGCACTCATGCGGGCAGAACTGCGCGCAGATGCCGCAGTGTTTGCAGATGATAGGCACCTTCAAATCCTCGTCGAACCCAACGGCGCCGACGATGCAGGCGTCGATGCACTTGCGGCAGCCGATGCACTTGTCCGGTTCCAGCAGCACGCCGCCACCCTTTCTCGGCTTCAGCGCGCCCGTCGGGCAGGCCTCCGCGCAGGCGCGCTCGTCCGTGCAGGCAAGGCAGACGATGCTGACAAAGCTGCTTGTTAAACCGCCCGTGGTGCGGACGCGAATCGCGCTCTTAAACGTCGTATGCTCCTTTTTATTGACCGCGGCACACGTGAGCATGCAGGTGAAACACCCGATGCACTTGTTCATGCCGTTCGCTCGCAAAACCTTTGCCATAGCTCTTCCTCATTCTTCTTTCGTTTGAATCGATTTCTTGTTACCGATTAGTATACACAAACGTTTTCTTCTGTCAATCACATTATAGCTGCGGTGTTGCTTAAATTCGTCGTTCGCCGGTTAGCCGGCAGGTATTCAGCCGCCGAGAATCGATCCGATCACGCTGATTTGCTGTCCTTCCGTCAATGCTTCCTCCGGTTGCAGCACCCTGCCCCCCGAAGCCAACAAAGCCTGCTCTTCCAAATTGTCCCGTTCCTCGGCCGTGCCAACGCCCGTTTCCGTCCATTGACGCCGAACTTCGCGGAGTAAATCCTCCGTCCTAGAACCATCCGGCAGGGTAAACGGCGCAAACGACCGCGGCAGGCGATCCGAAAACGCGAGAAACCGAAGATACACAACCATGCGTCATTACCATCTTTCGTTCGAGCGAGTGCGGTTCTTTCTCAACAATTCTGAACAAACTGTTCAAATAATTCTACCATATTTTCCAGTGCGAAGCTATCGGCAGGCATATGCCGTCAAGCGGGATGGACTTCCTATTGCTCGTTGCGATCGATGCTTGACAGACTGCCGTAGCGGTTCTATCCTGAACCTGATCACCAAGTTGAACGAGTACCGAGGAGATAGGTTATGTTTCACGACGCCAGAAGCCGCAAGGTCGTTTTTGTTTCGCACTGTTTTCTGAATCAAAATTCCATCTCGGACGGCACCGCGGATTTTCCCGCCGCAAATCTTCCCGTCGTGTCGCTGTTGCTAGAGTACAACGTCGGCATCGTGCAGATGCCCTGCCCGGAGCTGCTCTGCCTCGGGCTCGACCGCGGGGACGTGCACGGCGGCGAGCGCCCGGTCATTGTCGAAAACACGCGAATTCGCGCCGCGCTGCAAGCGCAAACTCCTGCAAAGAAGCTGCAACAGCTCGCGGAGCAGGTCGTCTATCAGATTGAGGAATACCGCAAGAACGGTTTTGCCATCGTCGGCGTCATCGGAATCAATCGCTCGCCAAGCTGCGGCGTTGAGACCACCTCGGACCACGGCGAAGAGGTAGCCGGTCAGGGGCTCTTTTTCGCCGCGCTGAAACAGGAGCTGGATGCGCGCGGGATTTCGCTGCCCATGATCGGCATCAAGGCGAACGAGCCGGAGCGCGCGGTCGAGGCCGTTTCGCGCCTTCTGGGCGAGTAACCCGACTCAACCCGCTAAATAATTGTCACACGAAAGGAAGACCAAATATGCCGGTTCAATTTCGCAACCCCATTCTGTTTGTTCGGGACATGGAGGCGTCGAAGGCCTTTTACCACGGTCTGCTTGGCATCGGGATCAAAGAGGACTTTGACACGTTTGTGCTGCTCGAAGGAAATCTGGGGCTGCATCGCGCGGACCTGTTTTATGAGTATCTACAGAAGCCCTATTCTGGCGAGGCAATGGGGCGGGATAATCTCGACCTCTACTTTACCTCCGACCATTTGCCGGAACTGCAGGAGCGCCTGATTACCGCGGGCTTTGAGGTGTTCTTTCCGCTGCAACTCACGGCCTGGGGCGAGACGCTATTTCGCGTGTACGACCCGGATGGCCATATCGTCGAAATCGGCGACAAATCGCACGAATAAACTCGATGATCGTTTGTATGAAGAAACCACGCAGGAATCTCCCGCGTGGTTTTATGTTTTCGATGCAATCTGTTGTTTCTATCGAATCCGTCTAGATGCGCTTTCTCCGCACGGCGGAGTACTGCTTGAATCCGCCGGAGAGGTTGTACACGCGCTTGAAGCCGCGATTGAGCAGAATGTTCTGCACGGCGTTGCCGGTTACCCCCTTGTTGCAGTAGGTCACGATGATGGAATCCTTGTCCAGCGAACCCACAGCCGCTCGAACATCCGAATGCGGAATGTTCCTCGCGCCGTCGACATGAGCTTTTTCATACTGAGCCGGTACGCGTGTGTCGATCACGATTACCGACTCACCTGCGTTTTTTCTTGCATCCAGCTCGGTGGCTCCCATCAACGGCTTACCGCCATGAATCGCGTTCTCGAGGATCATGCCGGTATACGCGACCGGATCCTTTGTTGTGGCAAACGGTGGCGCATACGCCAGATCCAGATGAAACAGATCCTCCGCCTTCGCGCCATAGGTAATCGCGGTGGCAAACACGTCAATTCGCTTGTCCACGCCGCTCTCGCCGACGATCTGTGCGCCGAGCATCCGCCCGGTCGCGCGGTCGGCAACCGCTTTGATCGTCATCTCCCTGCCGCCGAGGTATTCCGGTTTGTCCGGTTTGGTGTTGTGGCAAAAGACGACGTCGTAGCCCGCCTCGCGCGCTTCGCGTTCACTCAGTCCCGTCTGCCCGACGGTGAGCCCCAGCACGCGGAAGATGCCCGTACCGAGCGTGCCGCGGTAGCGCAGCGATCCGCCGGTGATGCAATCCCCCGCGATGCGGCCCGTCTTGTTCGCGGTGGACCCCAGCGGGCGATAGACCTGCTTGCCGGTCACCACGTGAAACTGCTCAACGCAGTCCCCGCAGGCGGAGACGTCGGCCACGTTGGTCTCCATTCGGTCGTTGACGAGAATTGCACCGGAGGTGCCGAGCTTCACGCCCGCGTCCGAAGCGAGATCGACGTTCGGGCGAACACCCGTGGAAAGCAGGGTTAGTTCGGAGGGTATGCGCGTTCCGTCCGCGAGTAGCACCGCATCTTGGGTGATCTCCTGAATCGACGCTCCGGTATACACCGCAACTCCGCTTGACTTGAGATGCTCTTCCACGTGCACCGCCATGTCGGGGTCCAGCCCCGGCGTGACCTGCGGGAGTTTCTCGAGCAGGGTTACCGAAACGCCAAGATTGCGAAGGTTTTCGCACATCTCCAGTCCGATGAACCCCGTGCCGACAATCGCCGCCGTCTTCGGCTTGTGCAAATCGAGAAACGCGTGAATCTTCAGCATGTCGTTGATGTTGCGCAGCGTGAACACGTGCTCCAGATCGCGTCCGGGAATCGGCGGGGTGACCGCGCGCGCGCCCGTCGCGAGGATGAGCTTGTCGTAAACGTCCGTAAAGAACTCACCTGTGCGCAGATTCTTCACCGAGAGGCTCTTGGTCCCCGGCGAAACGGCAAGCACCTCGTGCTCGGTTTTGATCTCAACGTTGTACTTACTCAAAAAGAATGCAGGGTCACGCGGAGTCAGTTCTTCGGCATGCGCAACCTCGCCGCCGAGGAAATACGGCATGCCGCAGCCGGAATACGAAATGAAGCGATCCTTCTCGTAGACCGTAATCTGCGCGTCCTCGGTGTTGCGTCTGGCCTTCGCCGCGGCGGACGTTCCCGCCGCCACTGCGCCAATGATGACAATTCTCATATGCCGCGCCTCCTCAAGCGAATTTCTGATGAATTCATTCTATCCTATTTGTTCGATTCGGGGAACCAGTGCGTGGTTCGATTTGCAATTTTCACCAGCGTCAGCATAACGGGGACCTCCACCAGCACGCCAACGATGGTTGCCAGCGCAACGGGGCTCTTCGCCCCAAACAGCGATATCGCAACCGCAACCGCGAGTTCAAAGAAGTTGGAAGCGCCAATCATGCCCGCGGGCGCGGCGATGTCGTGCGGCAGTTTGAGAAGCCTACTTGCGCCATAGGCGATAAAGAAGATCAGGAACGTCTGAATCACGAGCGGCACGGCGATCAGCACGATGTGCAGCGGGTTTTCCAGAATCACCTTGCCCTGGAAAGAGAAGATGATCACGAGCGTAAGCAGCAGCCCCGCGATGGTGACATTGCTGAACTTCGGCAGAAAGCCTTTTTCAAAGTATTCCAGCCCGCGCTTTTTAATCACGGTGTTTCGCGTGAGCATGCCGCCGACGAGCGGAATCACGACAAACAGCGCAACGGAGAGCAGCAGCGTGTCCCAGGGAATCTTTACCCCGCCAATGCCGAGCAACAGTGCGACAATCGGCGTAAACGCGACGAGGATGATCAGGTCGTTCGTCGCAACCTGCACCACCGTATAGGCCGCGTTGCCCTTGGTCAGATGGCTCCAAACGAAGACCATTGCCGTGCAGGGCGCGGCGCCAAGCAGAATTGCCCCCGCGAGATAGTCCTTGGCCAGGTCGGCCGGAATCAGTGTCTTGAAAATTACGAAGAAAAACAGCCAGGCGATGCCAAACATCGTAAACGGTTTGATCCGCCTGTTGGTGACCCACGTGACGAACAGCCCCTTTGGATTTTTGCCGACGTCCCGAATGCTCTGGAAATCCACCTTGAGCATCATGGGGTAAATCATCAGCCAAATCAGAATCGCAATGGGAATGGAAACGTTCGCGTACTCAAACTTGCCTAAAAACGCCGGAACGTCGGGCAAAAACCGCCCGATCAATACGCCGGCAACCATGCAGAGAATGACCCAGAGCGTCAGATATTTTTCAAAGAAACCAATGCCGGAGCTTTTTTTCGCTTCCATACAAATCCCTGTCCCCCTCGTTCGTTCTTGTTATCGAATTTTCTTGAGAATCGCGACGACTTCCTCGGTCTTGAGCACCTTGCCGTAGGAAACGACTTTGCCGTCCACGACCAGCGCGGGCGTCGTCATCACGCCATAACTTGCGATCTTCGCAAAATCGGTTACGTGCTCAATCGTGGTGTCCATACCAAGCTGGGCGAGCGCTTCCTTGGTCGCCGCTTCCAGCGCGTTGCACTTCTGGCAGCCGCTGCCGAGCACCTTTACGGAAGCACCTTCCGTCTTCGCGCTTTCCGCTTGTTCCATGCTGTTGCAGTCGCAGCCCGCGCCGCAGCAGCAGGAAGATTTCGGTTCTTCTTTTTCTTTCCGTTTTCCAAAGAGTGCCATAATAATTATTTCCTTTCGAATTCTCTTTTATTCTAAATCAATTTTGTTTTCGTTTTGTTAAATCCTAATTTGGAATTCTTGCCTTTAGAATCCCAAATAGAACAGGTACAGTCCAATGAGCAAGATCAGCACGCCCAACACAATCTTGAGTACACAGGAGAGTGCACCATACCGCTCGCTTTGTGTGAGCTTGTTCACCGCGCCAATCGACGACCCCGCCAGAACAGCAAGCGCGCCGTGGCCGACGCCGTAGAGCAGCAGGAGCATAGTTCCCCGGAGCAGACTGCCGCTGCCCGCCGCGACCGCCAGCAAAGCAACCAATACGGGCGTTGCACAAGGAGACGAGAACAGCCCGCCGAGCATTCCCGTGAGCAACGCACCGAGATATCCGCGCCGTTTGCTCCTTCCGGTCAGATAGGTCGAGGGAACAAGGTTCACGATTCCCCATGTCTGTAGCGCCATGAGCACCATCAGCGCGCCGAGCACGAGGTACCACCACTTCGCGCCAACGCCGATGAGATACCCGATGCTCGCGGCAACCACGCCAAGCACCGTAAACGTAACCGCCGAACCGAGCGCAAAGACGAGCGAAAGCTTCGCCGCTTTCTTCGGCTCGACGCCGGTGCCGCCAACATACGCAATCACGAGAGGAATGCTGGACAGCGCGCAGGGCGTAAACGAGGTGAGCACCCCCGCGAGCAAGGCAAGCAACGGCGCCAGCCAAAGACTCTGACCGATGAGCTGACCAATCTGTTCCAGCCAAGCGTCGATCATTTGCCCGCACCCATGTCCGCCAGAATTGCGTCCAGCGCCTCGCTGGTCAGAGCGCCCTGATGCGCGGTAAATACGTGCTGCTGCGTGTCCTTGGTACGATACAGGATAAACTCCACGCCCAGTTCCTCATTCGGAACATAAGGCGTTCCGTCCGCGTTGATGAAAAACTGCGTCGGAATCACCTGCACGGGAAAGTTGCCCACCGCGTCCGGATATTTTCGAACATCCAGAAACTGGACGATCGCCTTGCCCTGATAGTCCGCATTGGCGCTTTGCAGCACCGGCGCCATCTGCTGACAGGGAATGCAGGAATCCGACCCAAAGTCGAGAACGATTGGAAGCCGGGCAGACAGCAGCGCCGCCAGATCGATGGACTCCACCTCCAGCGCAAAGCCGGTGTTTTCCGTCGTCGTGTCCGCTGCTGTAGCGCTTGGTTCCAGTGTCTGCGTTTCGGCGGCGTTTCGAACAGGAATCCCGTTTTTGATGACCCAGATGGTACCAATCGCCACGAGAATCATCGTCAGCACCAGGATTTTCAGAAGAATGCTTCTTTTGTCCTTTTGCTCCTCATCCACAGCAGCTTCCCCCACAGGAGCAAGCCTCTTCTTCCTGCGTCTTCGCGCCGTTCGGCGGCGTCCAGTCCGTATCTTCTCCGACATAGGTAATCGCACCGACCGGGCAGCGGTTTCCGCAGCCGTGGCAGTGATCCACGCAGTCGTCCGGAGCTACCACCACCGGAGTCGGGGCTTTGTTCGTGTCGTAGACGGCGTGCGGGCATTTCTCCACGCAGCTGCCGCATTCCGAGCAGATGGAATAGTCCACAACGGGGTACCAAGTTTTTGCCATACGTTTCTTCTCCTATGCAATCAACGGCTGAAGCGCGTTGAATAAATAACCAACCAGAATGATCCCTGCGGTGCAGATTGCGATGAACAGCGCGAGGAGTTTCGGCTTGACGGCCTTACGAAGCATGATCATCGACGGCAGCGAGAGCGTGGTCACCGCCATCATAAACGACAGCACCGACCCAAGCTGCGCCCCCTTGGTAAACAGCGCCTCCGCGATGGGAATCGTGCCAAAGATGTCCGCGTACATCGGCACGCCAATCAACGTAGCCAGCACGACGCCAAAGGGGTTTTTGTTGCCCAGCACGGTGACGATCCACGTTTCCGGAATCCAGTTATGAATCACCGCGCCGATGCCGACGCCGATCAGGATATATGGAAACACCTTCTTGAAGGTATTGACCATCTGCTCTTTGGCGTAGATCAACCGTTCGCGAATGGTCAGCGTGGGCGAGTCGATGTCCACACTGCCCGCGGTGAGAATAAAACTTTCGACATGCCGCTCCATGTGCAGTTTCTCGATCAGCGTGCCGCCGAGCACCGCGATGACGAGGCCAAATACCACATAGATCACCGCAACCTTCGCGCCGAAGATGCTCATTAAGAGCACCAAAGAACCCAGATCGACCATGGGCGACGAAATCAGAAACGAAAACGTAACGCCGACCGGCAGCCCCGCCGAGGTAAAGCCGATGAACAGCGGAATGGACGAGCAGGAGCAAAACGGCGTAACCGTACCCAGCAGCGCGGCGACGATGTTTGCGCCGATGCCACGAAACCGGCCGAGGATTTTTTTGCTGCGTTCCGGCGGAAAGAAGCTCTGAATGTAGCTGATCACAAAGATCAGCGTGCAGAGCAGAATCGTAATCTTAATCACGTCGTAAAGGAAAAATTGCAGGCTGCCGACCCAGCGGTTCGCCGTGTCCAGTCCGAACGAGGTCAGCATCCGCCCCAGCAACTCGTTGAGCCACTGCATGGCGAGCACCTGATGTTGGAAAAAGTCCCAAATTGTTTTTAACACTTGCACAAAGGTCATGTTCGTCTATCTTTCTATTCTCTATTATTGATTGCAGCAGGCGTCTTCGTCCTGCGTCTCCAGCGGGGTGGTGATTGCCCGAAGCAGAGAGAGCGCATACGCGCTGCCCGTTTCGCAGAGGCTATAGTGCGTCCACTTGCCCTCCTGCCGCGCGGCTACCACGCCGGACTCCACGAGAATCTTCATGTGGTAGGACAGCGCGCTCTGGCCAATCTCAAGATCCTCGGTCAGTTTGCAGGCGCACTTCTCCCCGCCGCGCAATCGCTCCAAAATACGCAGCCGGTTTTCGTCGCAAAACGCCTTAAACACCTTGGCGTCGCGCAGATAAGAAGATTCCATTCCATTTCCTCACATCAAAAATACTTGATTTATATTCATCTTACTCGTCAAATCAAGATTTGTCAATCTGAAAAGTGACAGCGTTACAAAAAAATCCCCGAACCAGCGCACAACGCGAGTTCGAGGAATTTTTGAGACGATTCTTCTGTTACTTTGCTCCCACGCCGGAACGTATCACATCCAGCAACCGGTCGACCGCCTGAAGTACGGATTCGTTGTCCCAGTCCGGCGGAATCATGGAATCCAGGTGGTTCAGCAGCGTTTCAATCACAAACACAACGGTTTCGGTCGGCAAATCCGGCCGGAACTCCCCGGCCGCTTTTGCGCGCTCCACCATGTCGGTCAGAAGCGTTCCGCTGAGGTTTCCGAACGTCTTTGTGATCTGTTCGCGAACGGACGGGTCCTCCTGCAGAATTCTCCGCGAGAAGACGAGGAACCGGACGTCCTTTTGTGCCATTCGAAGACCGAGAATCGCCATGTTTCGAAACTCGTCAAAGAACCCGCCGGATGATTTGGACACCCCGGCCTCCTCGAAAAGCTTCAGCTTCTCCATTCCAACGCGATAGAGCAGTGAAAGATAGAGCTCCATCTTATCCGAGAAACGGTAGTAGAAGCTTCCTTTGTTCATGTCCGCCGCCTTGAGGATATCGTTGAGCGACGCATCCTGAAAGGAGTGCGCGGCAAACTCCGTCAACGCCGCTTCATAGAGCGCCTGCGACTGATCGAGCGGGTTACCAAGCCCGGCGGCCATCCATTTTAGTTTCAGGGGTTCCCCCATCAGTCCTCATCCTCCATGCGAGCGCGCTGCTCTCGTTTCTCCTGCTGTTTTTTCAGATACTTCGGCACAAACAGGATCTTCAGCCAAACGATGATCGCCACGCCAACCGCGATCAGTGCCCACCAATACCATGCCATGTTCGTTCACCTCCCCATTCGAAACTTTGTCTTGTTCGCAAAATGCAAAACCGCCGCCAGAAACCACGGCACGCTGACCAGCAGCGTGAGCAGCGCCGGCCAGAGCCACGGCGCCCCGGCGAGCACCGCGCTGAGCGCGCGATACTGCCAATACATCGGTAGTACATAGTAGAAAAACTGCCATTGATCCGGAACGAACATTGCCGAAACCGGCAGAATCATGCTCAGCGGAATCAGTATCTTCAGCACGCCGATTGCCGCGATTTGATTGTTCGCAAACGAGCCAAGCGCAAACGTCATCATGCCCGAAACCAGCACGCTGGAGAGCGCGAGCAGCAGATAACGCGGCACCAGCTCGGCTTTTCCAATGATCAGCGCCGCCGCGCCGATGCCAACTAGTCCGAGAATCAGCGCGGGCGCAAGCTTGGACACCACATAGCCCGAAAGCCGCGTGGGGCTCACCGTGATGGCGCGGATTGCGCCGCTCTCCCGCTCGTCCACAATGGATAGCCCAACCGTCGCGCCGCCGATGAACAGCGACATGAGCAGCATGCTGATCATAGACAGAGTATACGCCATTCCGCCCTTGGCTTCCACCGTTTCGCTCTGGTAGGACACCCCGTCCGGCGGCGCGTTCAACGCAAGACCAATGACCTTTTCGACGGAGGTTCTCACGTTCGTTCCCTCGTTGCCCTCAAGCACCGCGGTCACCAAGCCGTTTTGCATGGTTACGCCCACTACCGCGTCCGCGCTGAGCACGCGCGCTTCCATGCGCGCCGTGTCGGGAAAGCGCTCCACCTCGGCGACACGCGCCAGCCGTTCGACCAGCGCGGCACCCAGCGTGCTGTCCACGGCGAGTTTCACCGTCGTCTGGTTCACCGCGCCAAACACGAGAATGAATACAAACGCGAGAATGGCCGGAGCCGCCACCATGAAAATCGAGATGCCGTTGCGAAAGATTCGCTTGAACTCCTGATCCACCGATGCAAAGAACGCCTTCATCTGCTCGCCCTCCTCAAATGCCGTTTCCAGACAACCCTCTGCGCCAATAGGTAGGACGCCACGAGCCAAACCGCCATTGCGATGAGCGTATACCGCAGGTCGAGCGACTCGCCAAACAGTGCGCTGCGGTAGGCCATTAGAATCGGGTAGGACGGAATCAGCTTCATCCAAAATGGCGTGAACGCGGGCGAAGAGTAGCTGATGACCGGCAGCATGTTTACGCTGAGCAGCACGACCATTGAGAAAAACCAGCCACTCATATCGCGAAACGGCGTTGTATACGCCAAACCAATCATCGTAAAGATCGCCGTGCCAACGAACGAAAGCAACAGGAACATTCCCCAGTGAATGGAGAAGCCGACCGTCAGCACGCCGATCAGCGACGCATAGACGGTTCCAATCAGCGAAAACAGCAGCGTTTTAGACACGATATAGGTTGCGGTGTTCAGCGGGGACACGCGCAGCGCCAGAACCGTTCCATCCTGCTTTTCGGAGAGCATCAGCGCCCCGCCGAGGATAAATCCGACCATCAGCGCTTCAAAGCAGATGAAGATCGGCGTGCTGGTCAAGTGAAAGGGAATCTCCTTCGCGGTTTCGTTGAGCGTCTTCGTCGCAACCGGCGCGGGCTGCACACCGGAGAGCTCCAGCGCAATTGCTTCGAGCGTTTGCGCGGAATAACCGGGGTGCACAATCGTAGTATTGCCCTCGCCAAACGAGAAGCCGACCGCATCCCCCTCGCGCACGGCCTGCCGCAGCGCATCGCGGCTTTCTACGGCCTCCCCGGCGGAGAACGCGGCGGGCGCTTGGTAGGTGTACACGCGAAGGTTCTGCTGCGCCGCTTCCTTTGGCAGGGCGAGATCGACCACCAGTACAATCACCGCCAGCGTTCCGGTCAGCACCCAGAACAGCGCGTTTGTCAGCAGCCGCTTCATATCCTGCGCACAGATGAGAAACACACGTTTCACGCGGAGAGCTCCTTTCCGGTTACCTGAAGGAAGATCTCCTCCAGCGTCGCCTCCTGCGAATGAATCTTCACGACCTCCGCCTGCGTCAGAAACGCGGAGAGCGCCGCCTTCTCGTCCATGGAAAAGGTTTTCTCGCGCTCCTCGCCGTTTTCGAGATAGCGCACGCGGACATCCCGTTTGCCGTATTTGCGTTTCAGTGCCTCCGGCGTGTCGCAGGCGGCGATTTCTCCACCGTAAAGAAACGCAACCGTGTCGCTGAGCGCGTCCGCAAGCTCCATGCTGTGCGTAGTGAGAAACACCGCCGCGCCGCGCGCCTTCTGCTCGTTGATCAGCTCGCGGATGCCAACCGCCGTCTTGGGATCGAGCCCGCTGGTCGGTTCGTCCAGAAAGAGATACCGCGGACGGTTCAGCAGCGCGCGCGCAAAGGTCAGACGCTGCCGCATACCCTTGGAGTAGTTCGAAACGCGCTTGTTCGCGTCGTCCCGTAGTCCCACCCGCTCGAGCAGTTCCATCGGCGAAATGGTCGGCACGGAGAACAGCGCGGCGTAATACTTGAGGTTCTCGAACCCGGTCAGCGACGGATAGAGGTTGTTTTGCTCAAACGAAACGCCAATCTGCTGAAAGAAACGAGTCTTCAGCGCGTGGACGGACGTCTCTTCGTAGAGCACTTCGCCCCGTTGCAGCGGCAGCAAGCCCGTCATGATGTTTTGAATCGTCGACTTGCCCGCGCCGGAAGGGCCCAGAAAGCCGAAGATACTCCCGTCCTCTACGCGAAAGGAGATGTCCGACACGGCGCACTTGCCCTTGCCCTCGTAATCGTGAAACACATGGTTGACCTGAATCATACACATCCTCCTTGACCACTTGGTCAAATAGAGAATAGCACCTCTTGACCAGTTGGTCAAGTAGTTTTTTGGATTTGTTTCCGATTTTTTCGCTCACGCAAAACGCAACAAAAAATGCGGCGCCGAAGCGCCGCAAGGAGTCCCCCAACTCCCCTCCCCCAGTCACATTATGCGTCCCGAATGGCAAACACGAGTTCGCACTCGGCAACTTTTTGTCCGTCCACCGTTGCTATGCCGGTTCCGGTGCCAATGCCGCCGTTGACTGCGTCGATCTTGGTTTCGAGTTCCAACCGATCGCCCGGTACGACGGGGGCAAAGAACCGCGCATTGCGGATGCGCCCCAGAAACGCGAGCTTTCCGCGCACGGCGTCCATCGTCAAGAGCGCGATGCCACCCGTCTGCGCGAGCGCCTCGACAATCAGCACGCCCGGCATCACCCTGGTTTCGGCAAAGTGCCCCAGAAAGAACCACTCGTTCGCGGAGACGGACTTCACCGCCTTTGCGAATTCGCCGGGAACGTAGTCCTCCACGCGATCCAGCATCAAAAACGGCTCGCGGTGCGGCAGAATTGTCTTGATCTCCTCGACGCTCAATCTCGTCATAGCAGTTTCCCGCCGTTTGATTGCTTCTTGAGCACAAGGCAGCTATTGTGCCCGCCAAAGCCAAAGGAATTGGAGAGCGCGTATTCGCTCTGCAACGGCTGCGCCTTGCCCTTCACGTAGTTCAGGCGACAGTCTTCCGCTTCTTCGGTGAGTCCAATCGTCGGCGGCGCAATTCCCTCGTTCAGCGCAAGCAGCGACAGAACCGCCTCAAATGCGCCCGCCGCACCGAGCATGTGCCCGGTCATCGACTTGGTCGAGCTGATCTTCAGTTCTTTGGCATATTCCCCAAAGCAGGTTTCGATGGCCGCGCTTTCGCCCGCGTCGTTGAGCGGCGTGCTCGTTCCGTGCGCATTGATGTAGCCAATTTGCTCCTTCGCGATCCCCGCGTCGCGAATTGCCTCCGCCATCGCGCGGGCGGCCTGCTTGCCCTCCGGCTGCGGCGCGGTGATGTGGTGCGCGTCGCAGGTCTGCGCGTAGCCCGCGAGTTCGCCGAGCACGGTTGCGCCGCGTTTGCGCGCGGACTCCTCGCTTTCGAGCAGCAAAAACGCCGCTCCTTCGCCCATCACGAACCCCTGACGCTCCTTGTCAAACGGAATGCTCGCGCGGGAAGGATCGGTGCTCTCCGACAGCGCACCCATCTGGTGGAAGCCCTGCACGGCGAGCTCCGTCATCACGGATTCCGCGCCGCCGACGAGCACCGCGTCCAGGCGACCCTCGCGAATCGCATAATACGCGTGGCCAATCGCGTCCGCGCCGGAAGCGCAGGCGGTCACGAGCGCGAAACACGGCCCGACGAGGCCGTAGCGAATCGCAATCAGTCCGGCGGTCGTGTTGATGATGGTCTTCGGAATAAAGAGCGACGAAACGCTCCTTGGCCCGTTGGTGCGCAGCTCCTCGTGCTGCTCGCAGATGACGTCCAGCCCGCCCATACCGCTGCCGAGCACAACGCCGACCCGCTCGGGATCGAACCCCGCGTCCTGTAAGCCGCTCTGTTCCCAGGCCTGCGCCGCCGCGACGATTGCCATCTGCGTAAAACGCGCCATGCGCTTTGCCTCGCGCTTGTTGACATAGGGTTCCGGATTAAAATCCTTGACCTCGCCCGCGGCGAAAATCTGTGTTTCCTCCGCGCTGAACAAGGTCGGCGCGCCAATTCCGCTCTTGCCCGCCGCCGCCGAAGCAAAACTCTCTGTGGCGGTTGCGCCAATGGGGGACACCGCGCCCATACCGGTAATACAAACGTTCATGTTCCCTGTTTCCTTTCGAACGATTAAATTGCCATGCCGCCGTCGACCACGAAGACCTGCCCCGTGATGTAGGAAGCGCCGTCTCCGCAGAGGAAGGCAACCAGATTCGCAACGTCCTCCGGCTGGCCGAGCCTGCGCAGGGGAATATGCTGCTGCATCGCGTCCCGCGCGGCCTGCGGCATCTTCTGCGTCATGGCGGTTTCAATATACCCCGGGGCAACCGCGTTGACGCAGATGCCCCAGCGGGCAACCTCCTTCGCGCTCGACTTCGTCAGCCCGATGATGCCCGCTTTCGACGCGGCGTAGTTCGCCTGACCGATGTTGCCGGTCATGCCGATGACAGACGTAATGTTCACGATCCGCCCGCTCTTCTGGCGCGCCATCTGGGCAATTCCCTCGCGCGTGCAATAGAAGCAGCTGTCGAGGTTTGCCCTTAGCACACTCTGGTACTGCTCATCCGTCATACGCAGCAACAGTCCGTCGTTTGTGATGCCCGCGTTGTTGACCAGCGCGTCCAAGCCGCCGAGCTCCGTTACACAGGCCTGCACCAGCGCGGCGCACTCCGCCGAGTTGGTTAAATCCGCGCTGAACGCAATGGCTCTTTGCCCGAGCGCGCGAATCTCCGCACAGACCGCCTCGGCTTCCCCCGCGTTGCTGCGGTAATGCACAGCAACGTCAAACCCGTCCTGTGCCAAACGGCGGCAGATCGCGCGGCCGATTCCGCCGGAACCGCCGGTGACCAGCGCCGCGCGGCTCATTTGCCGTCTCCTTCGATTGCGCTTAAGAACGCGTCCAGCGAGGCCGCGTTGGATACGGAATATACCTCTACGCCCGCCCCGACGCGCCGCTTGAGCATCTTGCTCAGCACGTTGCCGGGGCCAATCTCGACAAAGCGGGTTACGCCATCATTGAGCATATGCTCCACGCAGTCGTGCCAGCGCACGCGGGATCGCATCTGCTCGCAGAGCAGCGCGCGCACGTCCGCATCCGCCGGATACGGCGCGCCAAGCACGTTGCTGTAGACCGTTTTGCCGACGGCCCCCATTCGCTCGGATTCGAGCACGGAGCCAAAGCAAGCAGCCGCGTCGTTCAGCAGCGGGCAGTGCGAGGGGCCCTTCATCGCAAGCAGCGACACCATCCGCGCGCCCGCCGCTTCCAACACGGGTTTGACCGCTTCCAGCTCCGGCAGCAGCCCGCCGAGCACCGTCTGCGTTTCGTTCAGATGGTTCGACACATAGACATGTTCATAGGTCACGATGCAGGCTTCCACCTGCTCCAGCGTGAGGCCAACGACGGAAAGCATGCCGCCCGTGCCGGGAGGCACCGCGCCGTCCATGATTTCGCCGCGCTGACGCACCAGCGCCGCGCCGCGCGCGGCGTCGAGCACGCCCGCCGCGGCAAGCGCGCTGTACTCGCCGAGCGAAAGCCCGGCAAACACGTCCGCGTCCACGCCCTGCGCTTGAACAACGTTCAGCAACGAGACGGTGTGGGTATAGATCGCCGCCTGAATCACGCCGCTGTTGTCCATGCCCTTGCCTTCGAAACAGGCGGCTTTCAGGTCCAGTCCGGTCTGCGCCTGACAGGCGTCAAACATCGACCGGTAAACAGTTGATGATTCGTATAAGTCCGCTCCCATGCCGACCGCCTGCGCGCCCTGGCCGGGAAATAAAAACGCCGTTTTCATGTCAATCCTCCAACAGTACCGAAGCACCGTCCAGCGCCGCGCGGATGCCGTCCGCGTCAAAGAGCTCGCGGACGATCTCGGCGGCGGGTTGAATGCAGTTCACCATACAGGCGCACTGTCCCGCCATGAACGAGCCGCGCTCCTTGTCGCCATGCAGCACCGCGCGCATCAGCGAACCTTCGCCGAGTTTTTCCACTTGCGCCAAGCCGTTCGGCTCATATTCGGCGCTCGCCAGCTCCCGCTGCAAGGGGCTACGCAGCACACGCACGGGGTGGCCGGTGATGCGCCCTGTGACCTTGCTGTCGATGTCCTTGGCGCGCATCACGCGTTCCTTATACTCCGCGTGCGCGGTGCACTCCTCGGCCAGAATGAAGCGCGTGCCAACCTGAACGCCCTTTGCGCCGAGCGTGAACGCCGCCGCAACCGTTGCCGCGTCGAACACGCCGCCCGCCGCAACGACCGGAATCTTCACGTTGCGCACGATGTCCGGCCAGAGCACCATGGAGGTGAGCTCGCCAATGTGACCGCCCGCTTCGCAGCCTTCCGCAATCACGAAATCCGCGCCCATGCGCTCCATGAGCTGCGCGAGCGCGCGGCTCGCGACCACGGGCGCAACCACGCAGCCCGCCGCCTTCCAGCGCGCGATGTACGCGTCCGGATTGCCCGCGCCCGTAATGACCACCGGCACCCGAAGATCGGCGGCCAGCTGGGCCACCTCGGCAACGTAGGGGCTGAGCAGCATCACGTTGAGCCCGAACGGCTGGTCGGTCTTTTCGCGCAGGAGCCGAATCTGCGTTTCCACCCAGTCCGGCGGCGCGTTGCCCGCGGCGATGACGCCAAGACCGCCCGCCATCGAGACGGCGGCGGCGAGGTTCGCGTCGGACACCCAGGCCATGCCGCCCTGAATCAGCGGAAACCGCGTCTTCGTCAGCGCACAGATGGTGCCGCCGTACTTCATGCCTGCTTGCCCTCGAGGTGCTTGATCAGCTCGCCGACGGTGTGAATATCCCCGACTTCCTCCACGGGTACCTTAATGCCCGTTTCCTTTTCGAGGTCGATCAGCATTTCGACCATGTCCAGCGAGTCCATCGAGAAGTCCTCGACAAACCGGCTCTCCGGCTTGATCGCGTCCCGCTCCAGATCCAGTTGCGCCATGAGATTCTTGATGATAATTTCCTGCATAAATAAGTTCTCCTTTTGATTTTATATTGATCGATGGTTGGGTAGAATTCGTTTCTTACTTGGTTTTGTCCGGCAGATCCCAGTCGATTACCACGCCGCCGCTCGTGAGTCCGGAGCCGAACCCGGCGAGCGCAACGCGATCCCCGCGCCGAAGCCAGCCGGCCTCCCAGGCGTCGCACAGCGCGATCGGAATCGTCGCGGAGGAGGTATTTGCGTAGTTCGCGATGTTGAGAAAGAACGCATCACGGCTCATGCTCATCGTCCGCATTACGTAATCGATGATCTTTTCGTTCGCCTGATGTGGAATCACCTTTGTAAACGGCTTGTCCCCGCAGAGCGCGTAGAGCCGCTTGAGTGTATCTTCGAGCACGCCCACCGCGTAGGTAAACACGTCCGCGCCCTTCATGCGGATGTACTCCTTTGCCGTATCGTCCGTAGGCGAGAACGGCGTGCTGCGCGGGTCCTTTTTCAGCACGATCACGTCGCCCGTATCCGGCGCCGCGTTCAAAATTGGAAACTGCACGCGCGGCGTATCGCTGCGTCTCAGCACCACCGCGCCCGCGCCGTCCCCAAAGAGCACGCAGGTGGAGCGGTCGCTCCAGTCCGTATAGTTCGACATTTTCTCGCTCGCAACGACGATTGCCGTCTCCACGTCCAGCGTATCCATCAGCGACGCGGCGGTGACCAGCGCGTAGATGAACCCGGTGCATCCGGCGGAAACGTCAAACGCCGCACAGGTCGAAATACCGAGCGCCTTTTGCACGCTGCTCGCCATGGAAGGCGTGAGGTCCTCGCCGGTGATCGTGCAGGCGACGATGAGTCCAATGGATTCCTTGGGTACGCCGGACATTGCCAGTGCCTTTGCCGCGGAATCGGCCGCCATCCCAACCGCCGTTTCCTCCACCGCGATATGGCGCGTGCGGATGCCCGTGCGCTTCGTGATCCATTCGTCGCTCGTTTCCACCAGCGACTCCAGTTCCGTATTCGTTACGACTTTTTTCGGGATCGAACTGGCAACGCCAGCAATCGTTACGTTCGCCAACAATTAGAACCCCCTCATATTCAGGAATTTCTGCTGGCGGTTTTCCACCAGCCGGTCGGGCGGAATGCGCGTCAGGCGCTTGAGCGCGACGCGAATCGCCTTTCGAATTTCGTCTACACTTTCGTCCATCTGTGTACGCGAAAATCCGCTCTGTTCGCGAATCACCGCGTCCACTAAATGAAAACCCTTGAGGTCACTTGCGGTCAGTTTCAGATTCTTCGCCGCTTCGGAGGCCATCGAGCTGTCCTTAAACAGAATCGAAGCCGCGCCCTCCGGCGAAATGACCGAAAAATAGCTGTTCTCAAGCATGATCAGTCGATCCGAAAGGGACAGCGCGAGCGCGCCGCCGCTGCCGCCTTCGCCAATGATGATTGAGATGCAAGGTGTTTTCACGGTCGCCATCGCGCGGAGGTGCTCCGCAATTACGCGCCCCTGCCCCTTTGCCTCCGCCTCCACGCCGCAAAACGCGCCCGGCGTATCGACGAGGCAGATGACGGGGCGCTGGAATTTCTCCGCCTGCTTGAGCGCGCGCATGGACTTTCGGTACCCTTCCGGCGAGGGCATGCCGAAGTTGCAGCGCATGCGCTCCTCGAGGGTATGTCCCTTTTGCTGGCCGATCACGGTCACTGGGAATGTTTCAAACCAGGCAATCGCGGTGATGATTGCCTCGTCATCCCCCATGCACTGGTCGCCCTTTACCTCGAATACGCCGTGAAAGAGCTTCTCCATATAGTCCCGCGCCTGCGGGCGATCCTCCTTGCGCGCGTTCATCACGCGCTCCCAAGCGGGTTCCATCGGCTCGACGGTTGGAGTTGTTTCCATCTTTTTAAGAGACGCCATGTTCAAACAGCCCCCTTGCATACGTTTTCGGGCAGCCGTCGCCGTTGTGCAGCGCGAGCAGCGCCGCCAGCGTTTCGCGTAGGTCCCTTCGTTCGACGATGCGGTCGATGAGCCCGTGCTCAAAGAGATATTCCGCCGTCTGGAACCCCTCCGGCAGTTTGTCGCGCACGGTCTGTTCAATCACGCGCGGCCCGGCAAAGCCAATCAGCGCGCCCGGCTCCGCGAGTGTGATGTCCCCCTGCATGGCAAAGCTCGCGGTCACGCCGCCCGTGGTCGGATGCGTGAGCACGTTCACGTGCAGCAGTCCCGCCGCGCTGTGCCGCGCAAGCGCAATGGTCGTGCGCGACATCTGCATGAGCGAGAGAATCCCCTCCTGCATGCGCGCGCCGCCGGACGCGCAGAAGATCACGAGCGGCAGGCGGTTGGTCAGCGCGAATTCCGCGAGAATCACGATTTTTTCGCCAACCACGGTGCCCATGCTGCACATCATAAAGTACGAGTCCATCACGGCGAGCGCCGTGCGCAGGCCCTTGATCGTCGCCTTGCCAATGACGACCCCTTCCTGCATCTTGGACTTCATGCGTTCTTTCTCAATCTTGGTCTTATAACCCGGAAATGAGAGCGGATCCCTGCCCTCCGCCTCGCGCTCAATTTCGATAAAGCTGCCGCTGTCCACAATCGCCTCAATGCGGCGATAGGCGGGCTGGCGAAACAGATTGCCGCAATATGGGCAGGTCGCGTCCCCGGCGAGCACCACGTCCGCAACCATCTCGCGGCCGCAGCCGCCGCAGCGGAGCATGTCCAGCGGGCTTGCCGCCGCTTCCGGCTCCGGGGTTACGAGCGTGTTGAGTTCTTCCGAAAAAAGATTCATGATTTTATCCTCCGAAACAGATCGGAGATCAATTCTTTCATAAACAGATTCATACTCTTGCCCTCAGATAGCGGTCCAGAAAGACCTCTTCAATCCACTTGGTGTGCACCTTGCCCGCGCGCACGTCCGGATCGGCCAGCATGGCGCGCGCAAACTCCGCGTTGTGGAGAATGCCGTCGATGCGCAGTTCCGAAAGCGCCGCGCTGCTGAGGCGAATCGCCTCGTCGCGGTCGTCCCCCGTAGCAATCAGTTTGAGCACCATGGAATCATAGAATGGCGAAATCTCGTCCCCCACCACGTAGCCGCTGTCGACGCGGATTCCCTGTCCGCCCGGCAGCACCACGTTTAGCAGCACGCCCGGCGAAGGCCGGAACTGCTCGGCGGGGCACTCCGCGTTGATGCGGCACTCTATCGCGTGCCCGCGGGACACGAGTTGCTCCTGTGAAACGCGAATATGGTGCGACAAGGCAACCTGAATCTGCGCCTTGATCAGATCGATTCCGAAGATGCTCTCCGTCACGGGGTGTTCCACCTGAATGCGGGCGTTCATCTCCATAAAGAAGAAACGCCCGTCCTGCGCCAGCAGACATTCCACCGTACCCGCGTTCTGGTACCCGACGCAGCGGGCAATCTCCACCGCGGTCTGCTCCATGGCCGCGCGCGTCGCGTCGCCGATGTTCGCGGCGGGCGCTTCCTCGAGCAGCTTCTGGTTCTTTCGTTGCAGGGTGCATTCGCGCGTGCCGAGGTGGAGCACGTTTCCGTGCATGTCCGCCAGAATCTGCACCTCAATGTGTCTTGCGTTGGGCAAGTACGCTTCCAGATAAACGCTGCCGTCGCCAAACGCCAGCTCCGCCTCGCGGCGCACCAGCGTATACTCCCGTTCGAGCGCGGAAGCATCTTCGACGACGCGGATTCCCTTTCCGCCGCCGCCGCGTGCCGCCTTGATCATCAGCGGAAAGCCAATCGCCTTGGCAATGACGAGCGCTTCCTTCAGGCTGTCCACCGTGCCGTCCGAACCGGGAACAACGGGAAAGCCGTTAGAAATCATCGTCTTTCGCGCCATCTGCTTGTCGCCAAGCAGCAGCATGGTCTCCGGCGCGGGGCCGATGAAGCGAATCCCCGCCTCTGCGCAGGCTAGCGCGAACGCCTCGTTCTCCGAGAGAAAGCCGACGCCGGGGTGAATCAGATCCGCGCGGTAGGCTTTCGCCGCGGCGAGGATGCTGTCGATGTTGAGATAGCTCTTCTCCGCCGGGCGCGGGCCGATGCAGACGCTCTCGTCCGCAAGGCGCACGGGAAGACCGCCCTCGTCGTTTTCCGAGTAGACGGCGATGGTACGTAGTCCCAGTTTTTTGCAGGTGCGAATCACGCGAACCGCGATTTCGCCGCGGTTGTCCACTAATACGGTCTGCATGTTCAGTTTCCTTCGCCGAGCGCAAAGAGCGGATCCCCGGCGGTGACCGTTGCGCTGTCCTTGGCGAGAATGGCGGTAACAACGCCCGCACGCGGTGCGCGAATCTCGTTCATCGTCTTCATGGCTTCGATGATGCAGAGGGTGTCGCCCTTACTCACGCGGCTGCCCGGTTGAACAAACGGCTCCGCGCCGGGTTCCTTGGCCAGGTAAAACACGCCGGAGATGGGCGAGCGAATCGCGTCCAGTTCCTTCGGTTCGGCCGGTTCCGGGGTCGCTGCGGGCACAGGAGCAAATGCCGGCGCGGACGCCAAAGCGCCCCGTTCCAACACCAACCTCAGATCGCCCATTTGCACTTCAACCTTCGAGAAAGACGAGGATTCCGCTCGGTCCATCAACCGGAAGATTGTGTCAAGTTCCATTCAATGGGTTCCTTTCGGATATAAAAAAGTATAAGTCCGCGTTTCGTTCGCACTACGAACTATTTGGGTAAACGACTTGCGGAAATAATAAAAAAATGATCCCCCGCTTATCGTTAGTAGTGCTAACTAACTTGCGCAGAATCATAGCACGCGGGTTTTCGCTTGTCAAGGCTATGGCCGTTTACCGACAGTGAAATGTGAAGTTGTGGTTTTTATATACTGGTTCTTCTGTTATGTTAAGAAACGATCGACCGGTTCGTTCGAACTCCAGAAAATCGCTTGTTTCTTTGAGATTTCTATTTCATCTCCGGCAAACGAAGAGCCGAATGTAAGAGCTTGTTATGCAGAATCACACACGCAGGTGGTTGAAAAAGTTCACAAGCGCCTGCATCGATTTAAGCACCTCGGGATACTCTGCAACCTTGAAATCCCGCAACACGCTGTGAATGAGCATGTCGTGAAACTGGGTATGCTTTTTGCACATTGCCTCGCCGGTTTCGGTCAGCCGCAGAATGCTCTTTCGCCCGTCCGTTTCGGAGCGGTGCTTTTGCAGGAACCCCTTCTCGACGAGACGGTTCACGGAGACGCTCAGCGTCGCCTTCGTGATGCCGAGAATATCCGAAATCTGCGTAAGCGTCGCCTCCGGAAGATCCTGAACAATCTCCAGCGCGTGCATCTCCGTTCGGCTCAGGTTTCCCTTTGCCAGCTTCGAAACGCTCTGCTCCTGCAATCTCAGCACGCTATAGAACATATCCTTGAGTGCCTGATTCAGCAGCAGTTCAATCTCCTGATCGGTCATGGGTGTAACTTCCTCTCCAAGCTCGCGTAAAAAAATCGTTCGCCCTACGAACGAAATCATGATAGCACAACTACGTGAAAAAGCAAATCCAAAATCGAAACACTTTTCTTTCTGGTACTATCATCCATCTATCTATTGCGACATGGTTTATTCCCATTGTATAATTCAGACAGACATTTCTCGTGAAACACAGTTTACTTGATTGAACAATCCAAACGTAGTGAGGAAAGCAATTTATTGAAGGAGGGTTTTGTTGTAATGGTACACAACGTTGTCAAGGGTGATACCCTGCTGAAAATCGCGGCGAAATACAAAACGACGTAACAGGAAATCATCAAACTCAACCCGAAGATTAAGGACCCCGGCCATATTGAGATCGGCTGGGAACTAAATATCCCGGTAACGAAACCGGCGCCGTCGAAGTACGCCAGTTATACCGTCGTTCCCGGCGATTCGCTCTCGAAGATTGCCAAGATGTTTAAAACCACCGTCGCGGACATCACAAAAGCGAATCCTTCGATCAAAGACCCCAACCTGATTCATGTTGGAACGGTGCTCAAAGTGCCGGATTACCGCTGATTTCTTCCATCGTAGACGATTTACCCCTGCTTCGTGAGCGGGGGTATTTTTTTAGCTATGACTACTTGACAACTATATCGCATGCCGATATAATCTATTACGTTAACCGATATATCGCTAAGCGTATTAATTATCAGGAGATGATGAAAATGCCGGAAAGTTCCGAACGCGGTGCGCTGACTGAAGCGGTCTTCTACATACTGCTATCGCTCTATACGCCGATGCACGGCTACCGCATGATGCAGAACATTCGAGAACTCAGCCACGACCGCGTCGTATTGGGCGCGGGCACGCTCTATGGCGCAATTACCACGCTGCTGGAGAAACGCTGGATCGAGGCGCGCCCCGGCGAGCAAGACTCGCGCAAGAAGGAATATGTAATCACCGAGTTGGGAAAACAGGTCTGCCGCGACGAAATCACGCGGCTGGAAGAACTGCTTTCCAACGGAAAACAGATTGTTGAGGGAAAACGCACATGAAGCACATTGTTTACAAAGCCTATTGGAATTTTGAAAAGGAAGAACGCTGGCTCAACGACATGGCGGCTAAGGGGCTCGCGCTGACGGACTACACCTGGTGCCGCTATGCGTTTGAAGAAACACCGAGGGGACAATACCTCTATCGCATCGAGCTGCTCGAGAACCTGCCTTCGCACCCGGAAAGCCAGGCATACCTGCGTTTTCTGGAAGAGAACGGCGTAGAGGTCGTAACCAGCTACATGCGCTGGGTCTACTTAAGACGAGACGCGGCGGACGGTCCCTTCGATATCTATACCGATCTCAATTCGCAGATTCAGCATTACAAGCGCGTCAGCACCTTCTTGAACGCAATGACCGCAATTGAATGGTCTGTGGGTGCCTGCAATCTGGCGGTTGGCATCGCCAACTTGGTAGTCGACGGACAGCTGGGCAATTTTTCGAACGGTAATTTCGTTCTGGGCGTTTGTTTGGTGGCGCTTGGGTTTATGTTCTTCTTTCTCGGCATGCCGATTCGTAGGAAAATCCGTGCGCTGAAAAAACAGCAAGCGATCACCGAATAATCCGAATGCGTGCAAAAACCGGGTTGCGATCTCCGAAACGGAGAAACGCAATCCGGTTTTTTCGTTCTGTTGCGCTACATCAGTTGGCTCGATAGTCCTCAATCGCCCGCAGCAACTGCGATAGTTGTTGCTGAAACAACTCATGCAGGCGCGTGATCGCGTCGCCGTCGCGTTCCTTCAATGCCTGTTGCAACTCCGCGGCGGTGTCGTGCAGGCCGCTCGCGCCAATGCTGCCGGAGCTGCTCTTGATCTTATGCACAATCTGAATTGCCGGGTCGAAGTCCTTTGCCTCGATTACGCGCTTTAGTTCCTCGCCGACCGACTGGTTCTCCTCTGCAAACGCGTCCAGCACCAGCCGATAGACCGCTTCGTCCCCGCCAATTCGTTTGAGTCCGTCCGCCGTGTCGAGTGCGCCGCTTCCGGCGACGTCCGCCACTGGCTGCTGCTCGGCAAAAGACGCTCGCTGATTCTGGAGAATGGTATCAATCGAATCGATCAATTGCTCCGGATCAAAGGGCTTGCTCGCATAATGATAGATTCCGTGGGCTCTGCATTTCTCTTCCACGCCGGCAATCGCGTCCGCCGTCATGGCGACGATTGGAACATTCGGGTCGAGCGCGCGAATGCAGTCCGACGCCGCATACCCGTCCATCACCGGCATATGCAGGTCCATAAGGATCAGGTGAATCTCGTTTCGGTGTTCTTCGAAATACCGGCAGCCTTCCTCGCCGTTGGAAGCTAGCGAAACCTGCATGCCCGCCTGCTCCAGAATGGTTTTTGCGATGAACTGATTCGTCTTGTTGTCCTCCACCAGCAAAATCGAGTATTGTTCACGTTTCGGCTGGTCCTCGTCGAGCGGAATGGGGCGTTGTAACTCCGGCGGCCCGATTTCGAATATCTCGACGATTCCGTTGAACAACACGGAGGGAATCACCGGCTTGAGTATGCTGAAATCCACCCCGGCGGACTCCATCTCCTCGCAGAGTTCGTCGCGGGACATCGGCAAAATCGCAATATACTTGCATTTCGAATTCGAGTATGGCGAATTGCGCAGTTTCCGCACAAACTCGGCTCCGGCGTCGACCGAATGGGCAAAGTCCACCGCAATCAGTTGATAGGGCTTCTCCTCTTCCTCCGTTGCCCGACGAATCAACTTGCTTGCCTCCTGCTCGGCGGAGGCCAGATCGGTCAAAATCCCGAAGGAGCGGAGGTACTGCGTCAGCAGCACGCCGGAGGATTCGTTTGGGTCCACCACCAGCGCGCGGATGGCCCGAAAGTAGTTCGTCGCCATCTGCTTGATTTCGGCTCGTTCCGGCCGGGGGTCTTCCTCCAGCGGCAGGCTCACGACAAACGTAGACCCCTTGCCCAGTTCGCTGGAAACCTCGATCTTTCCGCCCATCAGGTCGGTCAGACTCTTGACGATGGAGAGCCCCAGCCCGCTCCCGCCGAAGCGGCGGCTGATGCTGGAATCACCCTGATCGAACGGGATAAACAGATGGTCGAGCTGCTCCTGACTCATGCCGATTCCGCTGTCCTCTACGGTGAACTCGACCAGGCGATTCCGCCCGTCGCGCTCCTTCTCCCGGATACGAATGCAGACATACCCTTGGGACGTAAACTTGACCGCATTGTTCACGAGATTGAGCAGAATCTGCTCAATGCGAAGCGGGTCGCCAAGGAAGAACGAGGGCAGACTCGCGTCCTTTTCCATGCCAAGTTCAATTCCCTGCTCCTCCGCCTTGACGGACGAGATGTTCACGATTCGCTGGAGCACCGAATCCAGATCGAACGAAACCCGTTCAATCGTAATCTTTCCGGCTTCGATCTTGGAAAAATCCAGAATATCGTTGATCGTGCCGAGCATATTGTGCGCTGCCTGCGTGAGCTTATCCAGGTAGAGCCCCTGCGTTACGGAGAGCTCGGTTTTCCGAATCAGGTAGGACATCCCCAGAATCGCGCTGAGAGGCGTTCGAATTTCGTGCGACATGCGCGCGAGAAATAGCGACTTCACCTCGTTGGCAGACTCCGCTTCCTCCTTGGCGGCAATCAACGCGTCTTGCGCCTCGCGGCGCTTTTTGATCTCCTTTCGTAGCCGGATGATCCAGAAGTAGGATACGCCAACGATCAAAACAAGCACGGCTCCGGAGATTTCAATCACCCGCAGAATATCCGCATAATTCACGGTGCTTTCCACGCCGATCCACTTGTTGGTAATCTGGGTGCGCTCCTCCTTCGTGATGCTGGCGAGTGCTTTGTTTAGAATACTCACCAGCTCCGGCCAGTCCTTTCGAACCGCGAAATGCAGGGATTGCGACGGATCATTTGTGTCGGTCTCAAGCGTGATGTATTTGAGGTTTGTAATGCCGATGGATTTTGCCAAATAGCTGGATGTCGCGAGATTGCCGACAAACGCGATTTCCAGCCCGCTGGACACCGCACCGAGCCCCTGTTCCACGGTTGGATACAGGCTAAGCTCGATTTGCGGATAATCCTTCATGAAGCTATAGTGCGAACTGTTGAACTGAACGGCGACCTTTTTGCCGTAGAGATCTTCAAAGCGATTGATGCCCTTGGTGTCCTCGTTGAAGAACACCGCGCGGTGGAAAGTGAAGTACCCATCCGAAAAGAGAAAGTACTTCTCCCGCTCCGGCGTCTGCCCAACGCAGGGCAGCACATCGATCTTACCGTTGACCGCCTGATCATAGGCCTCCGCCCAGGTGAGCCCCGTCGTGACCACCATATTCAGGCCGGTGCGCTCCTCGATCAGGGTGATGTAGTCCGCCGCAATTCCCTTATACGTTCCGTCCAGATCGATGAACTCGTAAGGCACGAAGGTCGGATCAACGCCCAGTCGAATCATGGAATGCTCCCGAAGAAACGCCTGTTCCTCCGGGGTCAGATTCAGTAACGGCGCTGCATCCGTCTGCGCAGCCAGCGCCGGAGCGCCGAACACCCCGAGCAGCAGACTTAGGAGCAGTACACCGAGGAGCAAAATGCTTGCCTTTCTCATAGAATCATTCCTTTCCGCTTATTGCTGCGCAAAGGTTTCGCTGATCTTTCGAATGCTTTCCTCAATCTTGAAAAATGCGTCCGTGATGTCCGGGTCAAAATGCGTGCCGCGGCTCTCCGCAATGATCTTCATCGCCTCTTCGTGCGAAAACGCGGGCTTATACACGCGCTTGTTCACGAGCGCGTCGTATACGTCAATAATCGCCATCAGTCGGCCGGAGAGCGGAATCTCCTTCCCCGCGAGCCCGTTTGGATACCCGGAGCCGTCGAACTTTTCGTGGTGCGTTCCCGCAATTTCCGCCGCGGTGCGAATAAACGATAAGTTATCTCCTTCGCGGTCTTTTCCGCGGAGGGCTTCCATGCCGTAGGTCGTATGCTTCTTCATGATTTCGAATTCCTCCGGCGTCAGTTTGCCGGGCTTGAGCAAAATATGATCCGGAATGCCGACTTTTCCGATGTCGTGCAGCGGCGTCGTATCAAACAGCTCCGTCGAATACGCGTCCGTGAGAATGGTGTGAAATGGCTCCTGTGCGCGAAGATGGTTGCAAAGCGCGCGCATCATCAACTGCGTCCGCTTGGTGTGGTTGCTCGATTCGATGTTGCGAACTTCCAATAGCCCGACCAGCGCGCGAATCGTGACGTCTCGCGTCAGCACGCTTTCTCGCGTTCGCTCGCGAACTGTCTTTTCGAGAATGCTGTTCTGCTGCGCCAGCTCGTTTCGCGCGCTCTTTAGCTTGATGTGGAGTTCCACGCGTTTACGCAGCGAGCGAATGTTGAGCGGCTTTCGAATGTAGTCCACCGCACCCAGATCGAGCCCGCGCATCTCGTTGTCGATCTCGTCCGAGTTCGTCAAAATCAGCGTCGCAATGTCGTTGAATTCCGGGTCCGCCCGCATCGCCTCCAGCACTTCAAAACCGTTCATGCGTGGCATGCTGATGTCGAGGATCAACATATCGATGTCCGGGTGCTCGCGAAGGCGCTCCAGCGCTTCCACCCCGTCGTATGCCGTCAGTGTCTCATAGGCGGATAGTATTCCGCTGATCAGCGCGACATCCGTTTTGGAATCGTCCGCAATCAGGATTTTCATGTTGCACATCCCTTTCTGCCGATCTGCCCGTTGGACTCTCGTGTTTCGGTTCGTTCTTGCCCGTCTCGCGGTTCCGAGATTCTACTGTGCGGCGAGGATTCGGTTCCCCTCCGCCTCCATCTGCGCGAGAAAATCGGAAATCGGCAGTTCGCCCGTCATCACCCGATGCAGCCCCGGTTCGTAGAGCTCGCTCTTCACCGTCTGCCAGGCCGGAACGGGAACATCCACACTCGGTTGTTCAAACCCCTCGATAAACATCTGATAGACCGGATTTATCTGCACCAACGGCATATCCGTCATATCGGTGCGAATCGGCGTTCGAAACGGATAATACGTGTCGTGTTCCACGCTGTATTCGCCGTTGAGGATCTGCTCCTGCGCGTCCTTTGAGATCAGGTATCGAATGAACGAAACCGCCTGCTCCCTCCCGCCTTCGCTCATGCCGGCGGGAATGGACAGCATCATGGGTCCTACCTCGGCGTATAGCCCAATGTCTTTGAGCGCGATGGCTCCAACCTCAAACGGCGAGCCGTTCTTTTGAATGTCCGTAATGCCCCAAATGCCCTGAATCTCAAACGCGACCTGCTGCTTGCGGAACGCCTCCATCACCTCGACGCCGGTATCCTCCGTCCAGGTCGGCTGCGCATGCGCGCCCAGCACGTTCTTATAAAAATCAATCGCGGCTTCCGCCTGCGGGCTATTGACCGCAACCTGCGTGCCTGCGTCGTTGACCAGCTTGCCGCCAAAGCCATACACAAACTGATTCACCATCCAGGAGACGTCGTTGCTCTCCGCCCCAACCAGCCCGATGCCGCGCGCCGAGGTATTCCGTTCCACCTGCTCCAGTGCAGCAACGAGTGCGTCGACGCTTTGAATCGAATCGGGGTCAACGTCCGCTTCTTTCAAGAGACTTTTGTTGTAGAGCAGGCACATGGAATGCCCCAGCCATGGAATGCCGTAGGTCTTGCCTCCCATGGTGCCAAGCTTCCAGATGGCGGGATAAAACAACGTCTGCTCCGCGGCAAACGCATCGCTCAGATCGAGCAGCAAGCCGAGGTCGCCAAAGTGTTGCACATAGCGATATGGCAGCACAAAAACGGTCTCCGGCTGGCTGGCCAGCAGGGCGCGGATCGTCTCCGCATCCTCGTCTCCGCCCAGCAGTTGAACCGCCGCGCTTGGCTGCGATGTGTTGTAGTCGTTCACGATTTCTTGAATCGCCTGACCGCGACCGGAATAGTCCGTCCAGGTAATCCGGAAGGAGATTGGCTGCACCGGCTCGGATGCCGCAGCGTTGGCAGAGTCTGCAGACTGATTGAAATTTGCACAGGAAAACAGAAAGGTCGTTGCCAGTAGCAGCGATAGAACTGCCAGAAAGGATTTGCGTCGCATTCGAGTCATCCCCCATCCGTTGTTTTGTTCCGGTCAGGAATTGGAATGCCTGCGGCAAGGGCCGCTTACAAATGTGTTTGATTTGCAGAATACAATGTACAGATCGTAAGTAAAATCAATATCCGTTTAAGAATCGGTCGATGCTTTACGCCTCTTTCTGATTCAGCCCGTTCGCTTTGATCGCGCTGAAGCGTTTATTCTTCTTTTCTTCATATAAGTATTGATCCGCCTCGGCCACGATGCGGCCAATCTCCAGCGTGTGGTCGCAGGTGAAGTGGGCAATGCCGATCGACGCCTCGACATAGTATGGCAAGCCGGACGTTTGGTTGAACGCGTCAAACGCCTGCCGAATCCGGCTGCGGAAGACCGAGCCGAACTCCGGCTGATCAATCACAAACATGCCGACAAACTCATCCCCGCCGATGCGCGCAATCAAATCGTCCCGCCGAACCGTCTGCTTGAGAATGGAGCAGAACGCGTTCAAAGCGGCGTCCCCTTCCGTATGCCCGAAGGTATCGTTGATCTGCTTGAGGTGATCCAGATCCATAAACACGCAAATTGCGGGTTTGCCCGCCTGCTCGCGGTTGAGATGGATCGCCTCCTCAATGAAGCCGCGGCGGTTTAATATGTTGCAAAGCGGATCGTACTCCGACAGGAAGTTGAGAATCTGGTTCCGCTCCAGAATGCTCTCGAGCTGGTCGCCAATGATCTTTTCCTTGCGCTTGAGATCCAGAAAGTTAATCAAAATGCCAAGCTGCAAACCGACGACATGCAGCAGCGAGCTCTTTGTGGTATTGACCTCGCACAACAGAATGCCATATTGAATATTGCCGGAAAAGACGCTAAAGCTCATCAGATGCGTCGTTGCCCCCAGCCCCGGCAGATCCCGCAGCGGGTGATTCGTGTCGATCACCGGCATCTGCAGGCGAGGAAACGACTTTGCTCCTGCGCCGCTGTCGTAGGCCGCGAGCAGCAGCCGGTTTGGCAGATTCTTGACATCGGTGTGATGCAGCGGCTGCGCCTCGGGCAGCAGGCAGATATAGACGTCGTTCAGTCCAATCCCCGTGAGACGTTTCACCACGTTGAGCAGAACGCTCTCCTCCGCCAGATCGCTGTCAACGAGGTCGCGAATGAACTCCGGAATAAACCACGACTGCGCGCGAAAGTCGTCCAGCGAACGCTCCACCAGGCGCGCTTTGTACGAGAATAGAAACCCCTGGCTGAAACCGAGGATATCGTAGAGCTTTCGCATCAGCGGCGTACTCAGGCTTTCCTTTGGCATTTGAATCATGTAGTCGTTCAGGCGCGTCGCCAGAAGAAACGTCATGCTGCCAAATTCCTGCGCAAACGCCTGAAACCAGTCGCTCATCTGATATCGATCCACAAACGGCAGCTCGATGTCCGCGAGCCGCCGAATGATCTCGATGTAGCGGCCGATCAGCGCATCGCTAAACGCCGTTTCCGAACCGGCATAGCACTCCTTTAAGTCCCTTTGAATGCGCCGCAGAGCAGCGTCGAGCGAAAGAACGCCGGATTCATCCGGTGAAAAGATCTGTTGCACGGTATCCGGCTCGCAGCCGCAGGAACGACGGATTTCCAGTTTCGTGTCCAATTGTGCGGATTTTACGGGAAGGCCTCTCACATGGTCGATCGCTTGCAAAACGGACATCTCGCCCATGCGATAGACGTTCTGGGAAACCGTTGTCAGCGCGGGCATCAGCGCACGGCTTGTCGAAAAGTTGTCAAATCCGGTAAAGGCGATGTCTTTGCCGATGCGAATGCCGCGCTTTGCGCAAACCCGATAACCGCCGCGCGCCATCTCGTCGTTGCAAAACGCAATCGCGTCCAGTCCGGGATTCTGGTCGAGCAGCTGGGCGACCAGTGAATCCGAGAACTCCGAAAAATCGCCATAGACGATCATGCTGTCTTCCACGGGCAGATTGTGCGCATGCATGGTGTCTAAATATGCCTGCATGCGCTCCTTGGAATCGGGATGATCCCGAACGCCGGACAGAAACGCGATTTTTTTGCAGCCATGTACCAGAATCAGGTGCTCGATGCACTGGCAAAAGCTATTATAATTATCCACCGTGATGCAGGATTTTTTATGCTGGGTGTCGTCAATGCGTTCCTGCAAAATGACGGACGGTGTTTCATCAAACCGCTTCAGAAATTTTTGATACGTATCTTCGGCCTCAAAGCCGGACAGCGAACCGCAGGACAGAATGTAGGCGTCCGCGCCAAAGAGATAGGCGTAGTCATAGATGCTGTTGTGATGGTAGGCGGTCTTAAGCTCGCTTCCGGGTTCCACCGGCTCGGCATGCCGCGGCATGCCCATCATATACAGCAGTTGAATGCCTTCCTCTTCCGCCTTGCTCAAAATTCCCTTCATCAGTTCGGCGGAAAAGTCATAGCTGACGTCGCCAATCATGACGCAGATGGAGATTGTCTTCTGTGCTGGGTCGTTTGACATGATGATGCGCCTCTTCGTTTCGCTCTTGTGGGATTATAGTTCGAACCGCCGCAGTCAGGAACGGCGCCGTTGCGGATTGTGCGCCCGGCGTTCATATGCCGAGGATGCGCCATCCGGATCGTGAAATGAATGCATCGAAGGATGCGAAAGTGCGTTGCAACCAGTTATAACAGTTGGACGGGTCAAAAACAAGACGTTCTCCCCATTTGTGCAAATCCTTCACCGCCAGCAATGCCGCGCGGTCACTGGAAAAACCGTCTTTCCTCCATTGTAGTATGGTTCACTCCATCCGTCAATGCGCTGGGAAAGGAAGATTCCCCGCGTTTGTTAACACCTTTTGCTTGTTTTTCTTTTGCAACAGATTCTCAGCCGCATGTTGGAAACAAGTCAGATGGAATTCATTTGACCACGCGGAAACGATACCCTATACTAGTTGTATCATTCGTATTGTATCAATCGTACACCATACCATTCGCCGGATGGACGTCCGGCGGATAGCGAGGGGTTCCTATGCAAAACAGAAGGCCTTCTCCGAATACAGCCATGTACCTCGTGGTAACCGCGGCCTTAATCAGCGGGCTGCTCGGCTCCTTCGCCTGTTCGCCAAAAAACGAGGTGTCGTCCGATGAACCGGCGAACGCCGCGCAGGCGGTCGTCGACTCACCGGCCGCGACCGCCGAGCCCACACCGCCGCCAACGCCCTCCTATATAGGCCCCGTTTCCCGCGTGGAGGGGAAGACGTTTCTGGTGCGAACCGAGGGCGGCTCTTTTGAGCCGTTCTTTGTCAAAGGCGTGGACATCGGCGCGGCAAAACCGGGGTTCTGGCCGGGTGAATTCGGCATTGAGCGGGACGACTACGCGCGCTGGTTCCAGCAAATCGGCGCGATGCACGCAAACACGATTCGCGTGTATGTGCCGCAGATGCCCGCGTTTTACGACGCGCTACTTACATACAATCTCACCGCGCAGCAGCCGCTCTATCTGATGCAGGGCATCTACATGAACGAGGAAGTGATCGTTCGGGATCTGGATGCGTATGGCGGCAACGGCGAGCTGATCGATATCTTCCGGCGCGATCTGCGCAATACCGTCGACGTGATCCACGGCAACGCCGTCGTGGAAAAGCTGCCCGGCAACGCGGGCGGCACCTACACCAGCGACGTTTCGAATTATGTAATTGGATACCTGCCCGGCATTGAGTTTGCCGCGGATTTCATTCTCGGCACAAACGAAAAGAATCCGGAGAAGACGAGCTTTTCCGGTACCTATGTCTACACGGAGAACGCCTCCCCGTTTGAGGTGTTTCTTGCCGAATCGCAGGAGTATTTAATCGGCTACGAGCAGGAGCACTACGGCGTTCAGCGTCCGGTTGCCATCACGAACTGGATCACAGCCGACCCGCTGGCGCATCCCGGCGAGCCGAATCCGCAGATGGAGGACGCCGTTTCCATCGACGTGGAGCACATCAAAGCGACCGCGGCCAATACGGCGGGATTCTTCGCGTCGTACCACGTGTACCCTTACTATCCCGATTTGATGAGCTACGACCCGCAGTATGTGTCCGGCGACAACCCGAACCCCTACCGCGCGTACCTCACCGACCTCATCGCTTACCACTCCATGCCCGTGCTCGTCGCCGAGTTCGGGATTCCGACTTCGCGGGGCAAGACGCACGAAAACGCCCTGACCGGATTCAACCAAGGCAACGTTGAGGAGACGCGACAGGGCGAAATGCTGGTCTCCATGATGGAGGATATCCGCGAAACCGGCTGCATGGGCGGGCTGATCTTCTCCTGGCAGGACGAATGGTTCAAGCGTACCTGGAACACGACGGATCAGGAGGAGGCGGAACGCCGCCCCTATTGGTTCAGCGTGGAAAGCCCGGAAAAGACGTTTGGCCTGCTTGCGTTCGATCCGGGTGAAACAAGCATCGTTCTCGTGGACGGTAAAACAAACGAGTGGAGCGCCAGGGACGTCGTGACCGAGTCCAGTGGCATGAAGCTCAGCGTCAAGAGCGACGAAGCCTATGTCTATTTTCTGGTGGAGACCGGTTCGCTCCAATTTGGAACCGACCCGATCTACATTCTCGCGGACACGATCCCCGGTCAGGGAAATACGTCGTACAACGGCGCTTCGTTTGACAACGCAGCGGATTTTTTGATCCAATTAAACGGTGCGGAAAACAGCGCGCTGCTGGTCGATCCGTACTACGATGTGTTCCAGTACCAGTATTCCGTCCAAACGCAGCTGGTCGATCCCATTGAACATCAAAGCGACAAGAACTCCGGCACGTTTACCGAGGTCTACGCGGCGATGAGCCGAGCCCTCGCGCTGCCGGGCACCGGCGAGATCATTCCGTTTTCCAAGTTTGACGCGGGCAAGCTGACCTACGGCGTCTCCGATCCGAACAGCGCGAGTTATAATTCGCTCGCCGATTTCTACGCGGGGGATGGCGTCGTTGAGCTTCGAATTCCATGGTTGCTGCTCAACGTGCGCGATCCGGGCACGAAGAACATCATCGCGGACTGGAACGTCACCGGCGCAATCACCGGGCAAACGGTCGATTCGTTCTCGTTTGCCGTGTTCTCCAAGTCAACGGGCAGTTCCGTGCCATTTGGGTCGTATGCCTGGGAGAGTTGGGATCTGCCGACGTATCACGAGCGCCTGAAGAAGAGCTACGCCATCGTCTCCGACTATTTTGGCGAACTCGATTAGCCCCTAGGAAACCTGTCCAAACTCTTGCGTCATCCAGCGATCGAATCTGTGCAGAACTGCACATAATCACATGATTGAGAAGGGGCGTGGTCTCTTGATCCTGGTTCAATCCGTCATCAACTGGCTGATTCTTGTGATGGGAGCGGTGCTGGCGCTGTTTACGGTGCTGCTTCTGTTTCTGCACTTCACCAGTGAAATCAAGAACAGTCAAATTCAAAAGATGCGCGAACAGCTCCTTTGCCTCATCTCCGGCGAGGAGGACGCGCGGCGCATGAAGAACCGCATCTACGACATGATACAGTCCAATTCCCCCGTCGGCTCACTCAAGGAAATCCGCAGAATCCGCTCCATGCGCGGGCTGCAGGTCATCTCCGAAATTACGGACGAACTGCCCCTGGAAAACCGCAACGTGCTGCGCGCCATCGTGGAGGACGACTGGTATTTCCACTACCTGCAAAAGCAGATGAGCCGCTCAAACCTCGACTCCATCATTCTCGTTGTCAAGCTAATCGGGGCGCTGCAGATGTCGCGCTGCACGCCGGATGTCGTGACGCAGATCTATCTGCATCGAAACGCGACGCAGATGCAGCACATCGGCCTGCTCTCGCTCTGCCTGCTCGGCGCCGAGCGCGAAATCATCTCCATCTGCCGGGATCAGACGATTGCCTCGCTGCTCTCGTTTCGAACGCTGGAGGAACTGTTCTCCATCTACGCCGGCGACCGCGAGAAGCTCTGCAAAGCGCTCATCACAACCGCCGCCGACCAGTATATCCGCCGCACCTGCGTAAAGGCCATTGGCGAAAACGGCTATGTCGACCTTGCCGAGCTGGTGATGCCACTATTGAGCAACAACCAGCTCAACGCGCGAATCGACGCGGTGCGCACACTCGGGCGACTGCGCTACGAGCCGGCGCGCGAGATGGTTCTCGCGCTGGCGGAAAACGAGCGCTGGGAAATGCGCGCGGTGGTCGCGACGGCGCTGGGGTTCTACGGCGCGCAGGCGAATCTGGAAACGCTTTTAACGCTGCTTTGCGACCGTGAATGGTGGGTGCGTTATCGCGCCGCCGAATCGCTGCTTGGATTTTCAGATCGGGAGGAGCTGCTGCGTCGCGTCCGCCAGAAGGGCGACCGATTTGCGCTGGAGATGATGGAATTCACGCTACGAAAAGACGCGCTCGCGCAAAAGGGGGCAGCCTGATGAATCTGCATGATACGCTCTATCGCATTGTGCTCGCGGTCAACTACTTTTCGTTGTTCTACGTGGTCACCGTCAGCACGATCTATCTGGTGCAGTTGATCTTCGCGTCCTTCGGACTGCGAAAATACGTCCGCTCCCTGCGATACATCGACTATCGCCGTTTTCTCGACTCCGAGCACATGGTGCCGATTTCGCTGCTCGTTCCGGCCTACAACGAGTCCGCAACCATCGTGGATTCCGTCAAGAACCTGCTCTCGCTGGACTTTCCGGAATATGAGCTCATCGTCATCAACGACGGCTCCAAGGACAACACGCTCGCGCTCTTAATCGAAGCGTTCGCGCTGATCCCCTTTCCGCAGCCCTATAAAAAATCGCTGCAGACGGAGGAGATCATCGAGGTCTACCGCTCCGGCAAGGACATTCGCCTCATCGTGCTGGACACGAAGAACGGCGGCAAGGCGGACGCGCTCAACGCGGGCGTCAACGTCTCCTCCTACCCGGTTGTGGTGACGATTGACGCGGATTCCATCCTCGAGAAAAGCTCGCTAATCAAGATTATCTACTCGTTCGTCAGCGACCCGACCTGCGTCGCGGTCGGCGGCATTGTCCGCGTTGGCAGCGGCTGCGAAATCGTCGATGGGCAGCTCCGCGAAATCGGGCTGTCGAAGAATCCGATTGTCGCCCTGCAAACAACGGAGTATCTGCGCGCGTTCCTCACCGGACGGTTGGGCTTCGACGTGATGGGCATGCTGCTGATTATCTCCGGCGCGTTCGGCGCATTTCAAAAGAGCGCGCTCATCGAGGTCGGCGGGTATTCGCGGCATTGCGTCGGCGAGGACATGGAACTCGTCATCAAGCTGCACAAGCTCATGCACCAGAAGAAGCGAAAGTACTCCGTGCGTTTTCTGCCCGACCCGATCTGCTGGACTCAGCCGCCGGAGCGCCTCTCCGACCTGAAGAAGCAGCGCAAGCGCTGGCACGTCGGCCTCATCGACAGCCTGCTTCGGCACAAGGACATGGTGTTTCGCCCGAAGTACGGACGCATCGGCATGATTTGCCTGCCGTACTACTGGATCTTTGAGCTGGCGGGCCCGGTCATCGAAACCTTTGGCTACCTGTTTATTCCGATTTCGTTCCTGCTCGGGGTGGTCAACGTCTGGTTCATGATTTCGTTCTTCCTCGTCGCGGTGCTCTACGGAACCATTCTCTCCGTCGGCGCACTGTTGCTGGAGGAAAACACCTTCCGAAAATACCCCGATCTAAGGCAGTTGCTGCGGCTCTTCTTCTTCTCGTTTGTCGATAATTTCGGTTACCGGCAGATCAACACCGTCTATAAGGTAGAAGCGATGTTCGGCTTCCGCAAAAACAAGAGCCGCTGGGGCGAGCTCAAACGTAAGGGATTTTCGAACACCGCGGAGAAAAAGTAATTTCGACTCATTGTTTAAACTCGAAAGGAGCGCCTATGTCCGAAGTAGTCCTTCTGCATTGCGCAAGTTACGACTCCGTCGAGGTCTGCGCCGCGGTTGAGCGGGGTATCCTGCTGCTAGGCGGAATCGAGCGGTTCGTTCAGCGCGGCGAAAAAATCCTGCTCAAGCCCAACTGGCTTTCCGCCGACCCGCCGGAGAAATGCGTCACCACGCATCCCTCCGTGTTTCGCGCGGTCGCCAGCCAGTTTTTGCAGGCTGGCGCGGTGCTGAGCTACGGCGATTCGCCGGGATTTCAGCCGCCGGAGACCGCCGCAAAGAAAACCGGCTGTGTCGACGTTGCCGAGGAGCTGAAGATCCCGCTTGCAGATCTTCGCGCCGGGCGCGAGGTGCACTATCCGGAGGGGCGCCAGAACAAGAAATTTACGATTGCCAACGCGGTGCTGGACAGCGACGGCGTCATCAGCCTGCCGAAGATGAAGACGCATGCGTTCCAGCGCGTCACCGGCGCGGTCAAGAACCAGTTTGGCTGCGTTCCCGGTACACTCAAGAGCGAGTTTCACGTCAAGATTCCAGACGCGGCAGCATTTGCGAACATGCTCATCGACCTGACCGCCTGCATCCGCCCGCGGCTGTACATCATGGACGCCGTGCAGGCGATGGAGGGCAACGGGCCGCGCGGCGGAACGCCGAAGCAGATGAACGCGATTCTATTCTCCACCGACCCAATCGCGCTCGACGCGGTGATGTGCCGGCTCATGAACCTCGACCCCGCGCTCGTGCTGACGAATCTCGCGGGCAAGGAGTTCGGCCTTGGCACCTATCTCGACGAGGAGATCACGCTGCTCGGCGACCCGATTGAGCCGCTGATTGCGAAGGATTTCAACGTCAACCGCCTCGCGAACGAGTCCGCCGAGAAAACGAGAAAGTCCAGCGCGTTCAAGAGCGCGATCACGCCGAGGCCGTACATCGTCGCCGAAAAATGTGTGAAATGCGGCATCTGCGTCAACGCCTGCCCGGTGAGCCCCAAGGCGGTCAACTGGCACGACGGGGACAAGAGCAAGCCGCCGTCCTATCAGTACGACCGGTGCATCCGCTGCTATTGCTGCCAGGAGATGTGCCCGGAAAGCGCGATTCAAATCAAGGTTCCGCTGCTTCGCCGGATCATCGGCGGCTGAACCGAAACTCAATCCAAATCAGAAAGACGCAGTTGTTCACTGCGTCTTTTGTGTTGCGTTGCGACTTATGCGTAATAGCGAACGAGCGATTCAAATAACCGCAGGTCAAACCGACCCGGAATGTTCTTGTAGAGCCCGTTTCCAATGCGCTCGCTATGCCCCATCTTGCCAAGGATTCGCCCGTCCGGCGAGGTGATTGCCTCAACCGCCATATCGGACCCGTTCGGGTTTGCGCAAATGTCCATGGACGGGTTGCCCTGTTCGTCGACATACTGCGCGGCAATCTGTCCACGCGCCGCAAGTTCTGCCAGCACGTCTGGCTGGCAGAGAAACCGCCCTTCCCCGTGGGACACGGGAACGCTGTAGACCCCGCCCGTTTCGGCGAGCATCAGCCAGGGCGAACGGTTGGAGACGATCTTGGTGCGAACAATGCCGGACTGGTGGCGGCCAATGCGGTTAAACGTCAACGTCGGGCTGTTTGGCGAGGGTTCAGCAAGCGAGCCGGTTGGTAACAGTCCCAACTTGATCAGCGCCTGGAACCCGTTGCAGATGCCGAGCGCGAGTCCGTCCCGCTGATCCAGCAGGCGGACGAGTGCGTCCGCCGCGCGCTGGCTGCGCAAGAACGCGGTGATGTACTTGCCGGAGCCGTCCGGCTCGTCCCCGTTGGAGAATCCACCCGGGAGAAACAGCGCTTGCGCCCCGTCGAGCCGCTTGGAGAACGCCAGCAGCGATTCCTTTGTCGCCTCCGGCGAACCGGTTCGGAGCACCAACACATCCGCCGCCGCACCCGCGCGTTCTACCGCGCGTGTGGACTCGTATTCGCAGTTCGTGCCTGGAAACACCGGAATCAGTACGCGCGGCTTCGCAATCGCGCTGGTTTTCGGTTTGCTCCAGCTTTTCGCGTCAACAAGAGGAATTGCTAGGTGCTCCGCTGTAGCTTTTACGCGGGTAGGGAACACGTCCTCCAGCGTCGCTTCATATGCCGCTTCCAGTTTATCCAGCAGTACGTTTTCTTTGCGCCAAACAAGTTCTCGCTCTACCGTGGTGCTGCCCAGCGGCAGGACGACGTTGCAGCCGTCTGCGAGCTCCACCACAAACGCCCCGCAGCGTGGCCAGAACAGCTCGCCCTGCTCCCAAGCGTCGTCAAAGTGAAAGCCGATTCCGTTGCCAAGGCTCATTTGAAACACCGCCTCGGCGATGCCGCCCGCGCCAACGGCGTAAACCGCAAGCGCCTGCTTGGAAGTAATCAGCGCGTGTACCTGCGTCAGCACCCGTTTGAGGGAGTTGAGCTCAGGCAGACCGTCCGCGCGATATTCCGGCAGGAGCAGAGCGACGTTCGATCCGGCGCGCTTGAACTCCGGCGAAAGCACTGTTTCGGTCGACCCGATTCCGACGGCAAAAGAAACCAGCGTCGGCGGAACGTCGAGCTGCTCAAACGAACCGCTCATGGAGTCCTTGCCGCCGATGGCGCAAACGCCCAAGCCGAGCTGCGCTTCCAGCGCACCGAGCAGCGCCGCAACCGGCTTGCCCCAGCGCGCGGGGTTCAGCCCCGGCTTGCCGAAGTACTCCTGAAACGAGAGGTACCGCTCGTCCAGCGGCGCGCCCGTTGCCGCGAGTTTGCAAAGCGAGTCCACCACCGCCGCATACCCGCCGGAATACGGCGAAGCCTCGCAGCGATATGGATCGTATCCCCAAGCCATCGTGGTGCAGGCGCTGGTCTCGCCGCGAAGAAGCGGGAGTTTTGCCGCCATTGCCTGCGGCGGGGTGAGCTGGCGCGCGCCGCCAAACGGCATCAGCACGCTATAGGCGCCAACCGTGGAATCGAACCGCTCGCTCAAGCCCTGCTTGGAGCAGTGGTTTAAGCTGGAAACCAACGATTGGTAACACTCGGTAAAACTCCCTTTCGGGCAGTTGCTTTGGATCGTTCGTGGGGTCTCGACGCAGGCGGCCGCGTGCTTTGGCGCGCCGTTGCTGTCGATAAAGCTCCTTGGTAGGTCGACAACCGTCTCCCCGCGCCAGCGCATCACGAGTCTTGGCTCGCGCGTGACCTCGGCGACGGGCACCGCGCTGAGGTTTTCCGCGTCCGCAAGTGCGAGAAACCGCGCCGCGTCCTCGCTCGCGCAGACAATCGCCATGCGCTCCTGCGACTCGCTGATGGCGAGTTCCGTTCCGTCGAGGCCTTCGTACTTCACCGGAACCTTATCCAGATCAATCGCGAGCCCGTCCGCGAGCTCGCCAATGGCAACGGAAACACCGCCCGCGCCAAAGTCGTTGCAGCGCTTGATGAGCCTGGCCGCCTCGGGATTGCGAAACAACCGCTGGAGCTTGCGCTCCTCCGGTGCGTTGCCCTTTTGCACCTCGGCGCCGCAGCGCGCGAGGGAGTCCGCATTGTGCGCCTTGGAGGAGCCCGTCGCCCCGCCGCAGCCGTCGCGCCCGGTCTTGCCGCCGAGCAGCAGCACGACGTCGCCCGGAGCGGGCGTTTCGCGGCGCACGTTTGCCGCCGGAACCGCGCCGATCACCGCGCCAATCTCCATTCGCTTGGCGAGAAATCCGTCATGGTAAATTTCGTCCACCAGCCCCGTCGCGAGACCGATCTGATTGCCGTAAGAGCTGTAGCCCGCCGCCGCGGTGGTCACGATCTTGCGCTGCGGCAGTTTGCCGGGCAGCGTTTCGGCGTAGGGTCGTCTCGGGTCCGCCGCGCCGGTCAGCCGCATCGCCTGATAGACGAACGCGCGGCCCGAGAGCGGATCGCGAATCGCCCCGCCGATGCAGGTCGCCGCGCCACCGAACGGCTCAATCTCCGTCGGGTGGTTGTGCGTTTCGTTCTTAAAAAGGACGAGCCATTCCTCGCGGCTGCCGTCCACTTCGATCTGTGTTTTGACCGTGCAGGCGTTGATCTCCGCCGAGTCGTCCAGACGATTGAGCAGCCCCTTGCGCTTGAACCAGCGCGGCGCAATCGTCGCCATGTCCATCAGCGAGACCGGCGCGGAAACGCCGAGTTCCCGGCGCAAGGCGAGATACGTTTCGTAGGTCTGTTTTGCGCGCTCGTCCAGAAAGGTAATGCCGTCCAACTCGGTTAAAAACGTCGTATGGCGGCAGTGATCCGACCAGTAGGTGTCCAGCACCTTGAGTTCGGTCAGCGTCGGATCGCGCCGCTCGGCGCGAAACTGCGTCTGGCAGCACTTTAGATCGTCCAAATCCATCGCCAGCGAAAGTTCGCCCAGCAGGCGTAGCAAGCGCGTTTTGTCGAAGTCGCGAAAACCCTCGATCAGCGGAATCCGTTCCGGCTCGCTGACCGGCAGGGCGAGCGTTTTCGGCAGCGTGAGCGACGCTTCCCGCGCCTCGACGGGGTTGATTACATAGCGCTTAATTGCGTCGAGTTCCGCGCTCGTTCGAATGCCTTCGAGCAGATAGATCCGCGCGGTGCGCACCACGGGCGCCTCCTGACCGGCGATCAGCGCAATACACTGCCCCGCCGCGTCCGCCCGCTGGTCATATTGGCCGGGCAGGTACTCGACCGCAAACACCGCATCGTTCCCTCTTGGCAGCTCGTCGTAGGCTAGATCGGTTTGCGGCTCGGCAAACACCGTAAAGCGGCAGGCGGCGAGCACCGCCGGATCAACGTTCTCCACGTCATAGCGGTTCAACAGGCGCAGCCGCGTTACGCCGGTGATCCCCAGCACATCTCGAATGTCCGCAAGTAGCGCCGACGCTTCCTGCGCAAACGCCGCTTGCTTTTCCACATAGATCCGTTCAACCATGATTCCGTTCTCCGTATGCTATCGCGCGCGTTCCAATGTCGCTTCGGTACGCCGCGTTTTCAAACTCGATTTGACCGAGCGCCGCGTAGGCGCGCGTTTGTGCTAGGCGCGGCGTTTCGTCCACGGCGGTGACGCCGAGCACGCGCCCGCCGGAGGAGATCAGCAGCCCCTCGCGCAGTTTGGTGCCCGCGTGGAACACCGAAACCTGCGGCAGCTCGTCCGCGCCATTGAGCTGAATCGGGCACCCGGTCTGGTATTTTTCGGGATACCCCTTGGACGCGAGCACCACGCAGCAGGCCGACCGGTTCGAAAAGCGCACCGGAACTTCGCTGAGCCGCCCTTCGTCCACCGCGAGCATGATTTCGAATAAGTCCGTTTCCAGCAGCGGCAGCACCGCCTGCGTCTCTGGGTCGCCAAAGCGGCAGTTGTATTCAATCACCTTCGGGCCGTCGCTTGTCAGCATCAGACCAAAGTAGAGGCAGCCCGAAAACGTCCGCCCCTCCGCGTTCATCGCACGCATCGTCGGCAAAAAAATCTGCTCCATGCACTGTTTAGCGGCTTCCTCCGTGTAGTACGGATTGGGCGCGAGCGAGCCCATACCGCCGGTGTTCAGCCCCAAATCGCCATCCAGCGCGCGCTTGTGGTCGAGCGCGGAGACCATTGGCACGAGCGTCTTACCGTCCGTAAACGCCAGCACGCTCGCCTCGTTTCCGGTTAAAAACTCCTCAATCACGACGCGGCTACCGCTCTCGCCAAACGCAGCCTGCTCCATGAGCAGGTAGACCGCGCTGCGTGCCTGCGCCTCGTTCTGCGCAATGAACACGCCCTTGCCGAGCGCGGGGCCGTCCGCCTTGACCACGACGGGGTAGGGAATCCGCTCAAGATACGCATAGGCGTCCGCCGCGCGGTCAAACACCTCGTATGTCGCGGTTGGAATGCCGTATTGCTTCATCAGGCCTTTGGCAAAGCTCTTGCTGCCCTCGATGGCCGCCGCCGCCGCGGAAGGCCCGAAGCAGCGCACGCCGATGGCGCGGAGCCGGTCGGATAGACCGAGAATCAGCGGATCGTCCGGCCCGATCACGGCAAAATCGATGCTCTGTTCCCGCGCAAAGGAGACGATGCCGTCCAGATCCGTCGCCGGAATCGGCACGCAGGTTGCGTGCCGTGCCATGCCGCCGTTGCCGGGCAGGGCATAAAATGCTTCAATCGTTGTATTTTTTCGCAGCGCTTCCAGCAGCGCGTGCTCGCGGCCGCCGCCGCCAACAATCAATACCTTCATAAGATCAATGGTGGAACAGGCGCAATCCTGTAAAGAACATCGCCATTCCATATTTGTCGCAGGCGGCGATGACGTCCTCGTCCCGCACTGACCCGCCGGGCTGCGCCACGTAGGCGACGCCGCTTTCCCGCGCGCGCTCAATGTTGTCGTCAAACGGGAAAAACGCGTCGCTGCCGAGGGACACGCCGGAAAGACGCAAGAAGTGCTCCGCGCGATCCTTGCCGGTCAGCAGCGGCGGGCGCTTGGTGAAGTGCGCTTCCCAGCCGGATTGCAGGGACACGCCGCCGTCCGCAATGTAGCGGTCGATCAGGTTGTCGCGATCCGGGCGTTTGAGCGACGGCAGAAACGGCAGGTGCAGCACGGTTTCGTGCCGCCGCATCCACCAGACGTCCGCCTTGTCGCCCGCAAGCCGCGTGCAGTGAATGCGGCTCTGCTGCCCCGCGCCGACCCCAATCGTCTGCCCGCCCGCGGCAAAGCAAACGGAGTTGGACTGCGTGTATTTGAGCGTAATGAGCGCGAGAATCAGGTCGTCCTTCGCGCTCTGGCGAATCTCGCGCACCATCGTCACAGGATGCTCCAGCAGGCTTTCGTCAATCTTTGCGGTATTACGCGGCTGCTCAAACGTGACGCCGAACACCTGCTTGCGCTCCATCAACGCGGGTTCGTAGGACTCGTTGACCTGGAGTACGGCGTAGTTGCCGTTTCGTTTGGTCTTGAGCAGCGCCAGCGCTTCCGGCGTATACCCGGGCGCGAGGATTCCGTCCGATACCTCGCGCTTGATGATGCTTGCGGTCGTCTCGTCGCAGACGTCGCTGAGTGCAATGAAGTCGCCAAAGGAGGACATGCGGTCGGTTCCGCGTGCGCGCGCATAGGCGCAGGCGACGGGCGAATCGTTTAAGCCCTCGATGTCGTCCACGGCGCAGGCAATTTGATCCGCCTCGTCGAGCGGCAGGCCGATGGCCGCGCCCGCGGGGCTGACGTGCTTAAACGACGTTGCCGCGGGTCTATTCAACGCGGCTTTGAGTTCGCGCACAAGTTGCCAGGCGTTCAGCGCGTCCAGATAGTTGATGTACCCCGGCTGGCCGTTGAGCACCGTAATTGGCAGTTCGCCTTGTTCCACAAAGATGCGCGCGGGCTTCTGCTGCGGGTTGCAGCCGTATTTTAACGAGAGTTCCTTCATGCGCGATGATCCTCCCCTGTGTATTGATTCAGAATTCGATCCTCGTATTCGCCCGTTCGGACGTCTGTATAGCGAACGTAGAGCGCAACCCGGTTTTCGGGATGCAGCGCGTTCCAGAGTGCATTCGTCAGTGCGTCGATCTCGTTTGTCAGCAAAACCGGCACCGGTTCGCCGGAAAAACTCGGCAGTGTGTCGCCGCTTGGACGGTAGGTGTGAATCAGGTGCCCCGTTCCCGCCGTCGGTTCCACGTCAAACGTCTGCCTTAACGCGGTCGTTCCCGCCGCGTCCCCCGCTTTTAAGATGGAGAGCGTATAGGCAAACGATTCGCCAAAGCGAAGCATCCCGCTGATGCGCGGGGTAAAATACGGCGCGTCCGGCTCAAAGCGGCGCGTCTGTAGCGCCTCGTAGAACGAACCTCCGTTTTCGATTGCCTCGTAGATCGTATCCGTCTGGTCGCCGTTCGTCACGACGGTTTCGCTTTCCAGCGTGCGCAGAGGCGTGTAGAGAATCAGGCTCGGATCGACCATGCGGTGCTCGTCCAGCACGCGAATGGCGAGGTCGTCGCCGGTTTTCTCCAGCGCGCGGTTGCGGCTGTTCGCGCTGCGCCCCATGATGAAGTACGCCAGCGCGGCGTGTGTTCCGTTCGGGCAGAGTCCGAGCAGAATGCCGCGACCGGGGTACGGATTGTTGCAAAATACGTCCGAAAGTTTACTTGGTTCCATGCGTTTGTTTCGTCTCCTCTTGTTTGATCCGCTCCGCGCAGAGCAGTTCCGTCGCGGCGGGCAGCAGCTGCCACTCCGCCTGCTCCATAACGCGCTGCTGTAGCATGCTCGGCGTGTCGCCCGGCAACACGGGCACGGCTTTCTGCATCAGAATCCGTCCGCCGTCCGGTACCTCGTTGACCATATGCACCGTGGCGCCAGTCTGTGTTTCTCCCGCGGCGAGCACCGCTTCATGCACCTTGATTCCGTAGAACCCTCTTCCGCAATATGCGGGAATCAGCGCGGGGTGCACGTTGAGTATTCGGTCTGGATACTGAGCTACAAACGACGCGCTCAAAATCTGCAGAAACCCCGCGAGTACGATTACGTCGATTTCGTGCATCGCCAGAATCGCGAGCAGTTCCCGTTCAAACGCCTCCCGCGAGCCGAGCTGCGCCCGATCCGCCGTTGCGGTCTCGATTCCGGCGGCTCTTGCCCGCTCCAGCGCGAACGCGCCCGCCTTGCTGGAGACGACCAGCGCGAGCTTGCCGCTTTGCAGCCGCCCCGCCGCCTCGGCGTCAATCAGCGCCTGCAGATTCGTGCCCCCGCCGGACACCAGAACGGCAATTCGCTGCTTCAGCAAAACGAAACGCCCTCCCCGCCCGAAACGACCTCGCCCATCGGGTACGCCTCCACGCCGTCGGCCTGCAAGAGCGCGATGGCGCGATCCGCTTGCGCGGCGGGCATGGTCAGCGTCATCCCGACGCCCATGTTAAACGTACCAAACATGTCCCGCTCGTCCAGCGCGCCCAGCGAGCGCAGCAGGTCGAAGACCGGCAACACGCGCACGAGCTTTCGCTCAATGCGAACCGAAAGCCCCACCGGAATGCTGCGCGGAATGTTTTCGTAGAAGCCGCCGCCGGTGATGTGCGCAATCGAGTGCACCTCGACCTGCTGCATCAGCTTCAGCACGGGTTTTACGTAGATGCGCGTCGGGGTCAACAGCGCCTCGCCGAGCGGTTTGCCCAGCTCCGGCTGGTAGGTTTCCAGTGCCGCGCGATCCATCGAAACGAGTTTTCGCACCAGCGAAAAACCGTTGGAGTGCACGCCGGAGGAGGCAAGCGCAAGCAGCACGTCCCCCGTCGCTACGCGACTGGTATCCAGCAGCGCTCTTTTTGCGACGCTGCCGACGCAAAACCCCGCGAGATCATATTCGCCTTCGGGATAAAACCCCGGCATCTCGGCGGTCTCGCCGCCGATGAGCGCGCAGCCCGCCTGACGGCAGCCATCCGCAACGCCTTTGACGATGCCCGCGGCAACCTCCGGAACCAGCTTTCCCGTTGCGATGTAGTCTAAAAAAAAGAGCGGGCTCGCGCCATGGCAAACCACGTCGTTGACGCACATTGCCACGCAGTCGATCCCGACCGTGTCGTGCTTGTCCAGCGCAAAGGCCAGCTTGAGTTTCGTGCCGACCCCGTCCGTACCGGACACCAGCACGTTTTCTCCATACTCGTAAAACCCGCCAAACGAACCGAGCGTACTCATGACGTGCTCGTTAAACGTGGATTCGGCGTATTGCTTCATGCGCTTGACCGCCTCATACCCCGCGGTAACGTCTACGCCAGCCTCCTGATAGGTCAGTGCCATGTCGATCTCCTTGTCGGTTCAAGTCTTATATATTCAGACAATTCTTTTTGCCGCATTTCGACGGTTCGCCAACGTCCTCCGGGTATTTCCCGCTGAAGCATCCGGCGCAGAAGTTGCAAGCCGCGCCCTCGACGGTAGAATAGAGATCCTCCATGCTCAAATAGCTCAGCGAGTCCGCGCCAATGAACTTTCGAATCTCCTCCACGGAGTGACTCGCACCAATAAGCTGCTCATGGGTTGAGGTGTCGATGCCAAAGTAGCAGGGACTCGTCACCGGCGGCGAACTGATACGCAGGTGCACCTCTTTTGCACCCGCCGTCTTGAGCATATCGACGATGTATTTGCTCGTCGTTCCGCGCACAATCGAGTCGTCCACGAGCAGCACGCGCTTTCCGCGCACGTTTCGCTTGAGCGCGCTGAGTTTGAGCGATACGCCGCGCTCGCGTTTGTCCTGCGATGGTTCAATGAACGTTCGCCCCGTGTAGCGGTTTTTCGACAGCGCGATGGTCAGCGGCAGTCCCGCCTGGCGCGCGTAGCCCATGGCCGCGGGCAGCGCGGAATCCGGCACGGCGGCCACCACGTCCACATCCGCAGGGGAGGAAATCGCGAGCAGCTCACCCGCGCGCTCCCGCGCCCGATGGACGGAGATGCCGTCGATGTCCGAATCCGGGCGGGCAAAATAGACGTATTCAAAAATACAAAGCGCCGTTTCGGAAGCATGCGCCGCCTGATGGGACTTGAGCATGTGCCCTTCCGCCACGACGATCTCGCCGGGGCGCACGTCGCGAATGAACTCCGCGCCAATCGTGTCGAACGCGCAGGACTCCGAGGCGAGCGCATACGCGCTGTCGATCTTGCCCAGCGCGAGCGGGCGCATGCCCTTTGGATCGCGCACGCCGATGAGCTGATCCTTCGTCATCAGCACGAGCGCATAGCTGCCCTTCATCCGCTCGGACGCCTTGGCGATGCCCTCGACCAGCCCGTGCTTGCTGTATTTTGCGATCAGCGCGGCAATGACCTCGGAGTCGATGGTCGTTTGAAACGAAACGCCATCCTGTTCCAACTCGTTACGTAGTTCCCGCGCGTTGATGATGTTTCCGTTGTGCGCCAGCGCGATTTGCCCCGCGGGCGTGTCAAACAGCACCGGCTGCGCGTTGACGAGCAGGCTGTCCCCCGTGGTTGAATACCGCACGTGCCCGATGGCGAGGTTTGAGCCGCCGAGACCGGAAAGCTCGTCGCAAAACAGCCCGCTGACCAGCCCCATCTCCTTGCGGCAGTCGATGCGCCCGTCGCGCGAAATCGCGATGCCCGCGCTCTCCTGCCCGCGATGCTGCAGGGCAAACAGACCGTAGTAGGTCGCTTCGGCGGCGTTGATTCCGCTGCCGTTGCAATAGATTCCAAAAACGCCGCACTCCTCCTGCATACTGTCCAGCCGGGGTTTCAGCCGGTCGTATGGTTTGGGCAAGCGAATTCGAAGCAGCATATTATTCTCCCATCAACCGGCGGATGATTTCGCGGTAGGCTTCCTCCACCTCGCCAAGATCCTGGCGGAAGCGGTCCTTGTCGAGCTTTTTGCCCGTCGTCTTGTCCCAGAAGCGGCAGGTGTCCGGCGAAATTTCGTCCGCGAGGATCACCTTGCCGTCAAAGCGGCCAAACTCGAGTTTAAAGTCGATCAGCTCGATGCCGAGGTTCCAGAGGTAGTCGCGCAGAATGTCGTTGATGGCGAAGGAGTATTTTTGCACCTGCTCCATCTCCGCGTCGGTCGCGAGGTTCAGCGCGCGAATGTAGTAGCTGTTGATGAACGGATCGCCGAGCGCATCGTTCTTGTAGCTGTATTCGAGAATCACGCTGGAAAGGCTAGTTCCCTCGGCAACGCCCATGCGCTTGGAAAAGCTGCCCGCGGCGCGGTTGCGAACAATCACCTCGACCGGCAGAATCTCTACGCGCTTCACCGCGGTTTCCCGGTCGGAGAGCTGTTCCACAAAGTGCGTCGGGATTCCCTTGCTCTCCAGCAGGCGAAAGAAATGGTTGGACACCTTGTTGTTCACCACGCCCTTACCGGTGATCGTGCCCTTCTTGAGCCCGTTAAACGCCGTCGCGTCGTCCTTGTAGTCCACGATGACGATCTTCGGATCGTCGGTCGTATAAACGCGCTTCGCCTTGCCCTCGTAGATCTGTTCCAGCTTTTTCATAACGCCTCTATCTCCTTTTGCAGCGCGGTGTCCGCCTCGGCGGTCTTCGCCGCGAGCGCGCGCATATATTGATTCAGTTGTTCCGAAAGCGCCCCGTCCGAGAGCGCGAGAATGCGAATGGCGAGCAGCGCGGCGTTCGCGGCGCCGTCAATGGCAACGCTGGCAACGGGCACGCCCTTTGGCATCTGCGCGGTGGACAACAGCGCGTCCAGCCCGCCGAGATCGCCCGAACGAACAGGCACGCCGATGACCGGCAGGCGCGTATGCGAGGCAACCACGCCCGCAAGGTGCGCCGCTTTTCCCGCAATCGCGAGAATCACGCCGTAGCCTTCATCCGCCGCCCCTTTTGCAAACGCCGCCGTCTGCTCCGGCGAGCGATGCGCGGAGAGTACGCGAAGCTTAGCGGGTACGCCAAACTCCCGACAAACAGCAAGCGCTTCCTTCGCAAGCGGCGCGTCGGAAGCGCTCCCCATGATAATTGCAACCTGATTCATTGTCCCGTTCCTCCGTAATAGCCCCAAATCCACCCGAAAGGGCGCGTTAAAACTTCATTCTGAGCAGGGTATGCTGAATCACTCCGCCCACGTAGTATTGGGGGGAGTAGAGCATCGGCATGCCTTCCTTGTCGTAATCCAGCTCGTCGAGATATAAAAGCGGTGTTCCTTCCGAAACGTGGAACAGCTTCGCCAGCGCGGCGTCCGCAACGGCGGGCCGCACCTCGGTGAGATCCATATGCGCTTCGAGACCGCAGAACTGTTTGAGAAACGAAAAGATCGGCTTTTGCAGATCCGTTTCGGTGTATTCCTTCTTCTTGATCAGCGAGACGGGGATATAGTCCTCGCAGTAGATCACGGGTTTCTTGTCCGCGCCAATGAGGCGAACGACGCGCAGCACCGGTTCCCCGGCGTTCATCGCGAGGTGCGCGGCAACGGTTTCGTCCGCGAGCACCGTTTCATGGGTCGCGAGCAGCAGGCTCGGTTCATGGCCGGACTGCGAAATCATCTCCATGAACTCGATCTCCATGTCCATGCGCACCTTCACGGCCAGCACGTGGCGGTTGATGACGGTTCCTACCCCCTGATGCCGGCTGATGAACCCCTCGCGTTCGAGCTGCGCGAGGCTGTCCCGCAGCTGGGTACGGCTGATGCTCAGCCGCTCGGCGAGCACGCCTTCCGGCGGAAGCTTGCCGGAGTAGCGGTAGGCGCCTTCCTTCATCTCACGCAACAGCCTGCTTCGCACGCTCTGCAGCTGCATCGATTCACCCATACGCCCGCGCCTCCTTGTCGTACCAATTGGTACTACCTTTTCGTACTACCAATTTAGATACGATAATAGCACAGCACAGCACCCGTGTAAAGGAGTCAGCGCCAGTAAAAGTAACTTTATTTCTGTTTTTTCCCAAAAAAGAAGCGGGCGATCCCATTGTCCGGAATCGCCCGCTTTCTGCTCTGCCAATCTGGCTTAGAGTTCGACGTACCCTTCAAAATTCTTGCGCGCGTCGCCGGTCATAAACACGCCTTCGTCCGTGTAGCGCACCAACAGGTCGCCGCCGCGTAGGTGCACGGTGACGTCCTCGTCCTTCTTACAATAGCCGTTTTCCACCGCCGCAACCACCGCCGCACAAGCCCCCGTTCCGCAGGCGAGCGTTTCGCCGCTGCCGCGCTCCCAAACGCGCATCTTGAGCGTATGCGCGTTGAGAACGGAGACAAACTCCGTGTTGACGCGCTCCGGAAAGAGCTTTGCGTTTTCAATCTCCGGCCCAACCGTCTCCAGATCGACCAGATCCGGGTTGTCGCAGAACACGACGCAGTGCGGATTGCCCATCGACACGCAGGTGATCCTGTACTCCCGGTTTTCAATCGTCACCGGGCGCGAGATCACGCGCTCGCCGTCGAGCAGCACGGGCACTTTCTCCGGCGCGAGTTCCGCTAGCCCCATGTCCACGGTGACGGACTTGACCTTGCCGCCGCGGATGTAGAGGCGCAGGTTCTTGATTCCGCTCGCCGTTTCGATCGTGATCTGGTCGGAGGTCACGTATTCGTTGTCGTAGAGGTATTTCCCCACGCAGCGGATGCCGTTTCCGCACATCTTGCCCTCGCTGCCGTCGCGGTTGAAGATTCGCATCCGCGCGTCCGCGCAGGAGGAAGGCTCAATCAGAATTACGCCGTCCCCGCCGATGCCCTGGTGCCGCCCGGAGAGCTGAACGCTCAGCGACTCCGGCGAATCCACCGGCTGGCCGAAGCAGTCGAAGTAGATATAGTCGTTGCTCGTGCCGTTCATCTTGACGAACTGGAGCTTCATCTTCTCCGTGCGCATGTGGTTGATGTCCACGAGCTCTGTTGTCTTCTGCGTATAGCGGCTCTTGAGGCTGTCCGCCAGCGCGTTTGCGGTGTCAATCGAGGTGATGCAGGGAATCGAGCGCTCGATGGCCTTGCGGCGAATCTTTACGCTGTCCCGCGAGGGCAACCGCCCCTTCGTGGAGGTCGAGATGATGTAGTCCACCTTGCCGCTTTCCAGCAGCGCCATGATGTTGTCCTCGGACTCGTGAATCTTGTTCACCTCTTGCACGGCCATGCCCGCCGCGCGGAGCACCTTCGCCGTGCCCTTGGTTGCGTAGAGCGAAAAGCCCATCTCGAAGAAGCTGCGCACCGCGTCCGTAATCTCCACCTTGTCGCTGTCCCGAACGGTCACGAGCAGGCCGCCGCGCCGCCGCATCTTGTAGCCCGCGGCAACGAGCCCCTTGTAGAGCGCTTCCTCGCGCGTCTTGCCGATGCCGAGCACCTCGCCCGTGGACTTCATCTCCGGATCGAGCAGAATGTCCACGTCCGTAAGTTTTTCAAACGAGAACACCGGCACCTTCACCGCGACATACGGCGGGGTTTTGTAGAGCCCCGTTCCATAGCCCATGTCCCGCAGGCGTTCGCCGAGCATGGCGCGCGTCGCAAGGTCGACCATCGGCACGCCCGTCACCTTGCTGATGTATGGCACGGTACGCGACGAGCGGGGATTGACCTCGATGACGTAGATTTCGTTCTCGTAGATCACATATTGAATGTTTACAAGTCCCTGCGTGTTCAGCGCGAGCGCGAGCTGGCGCGTGTGCTCCACGATGCGCTCAATCAAAGGTCCGCTGAGGTTCCACGCGGGATAGACCGCAATCGAGTCGCCGGAGTGCACCCCCGCGCGCTCAATGTGCTCCATAATGCCGGGAATTAGAATCTCCTCGCCGTCGCAGATCGCGTCCGTTTCGATCTCCACGCCCATGAGGTACTGGTCGACGAGCACCGGCTTGTCGATTGCGTGCCGCAGGATAATCTGCATGAACTCGCGGGCGTCCTCGTCCCCAAACGCGATGTTCATGTTCTGCCCGCCGAGCACGTAGGAGGGCCGAATCAGCACGGGATAGCCGAGCTCGTTTGCGGCGGCAATCGCCTCCTCCTCGGTATAGACCGTGCGTCCGCGCGGGCGCTTGATGTGGAGCGACTCCAGCAGCGCGTCGAACCGCGCGCGATCCTCCGCCATGTCGATGCTGTCCGCAGGGGTGCCGAGGATGCGAATGCCGTTTGCCACGAGCGTGCGCGTGAGCTTAATCGCCGTCTGCCCGCCAAACGCAACGACCACGCCGTAGGGCTGCTCCGTTGCGATGACGTTCATCACGTCTTCCGGCGTGAGCGGTTCAAAGTAGAGCCGGTCGGCGGTGTCAAAGTCCGTGGAGACCGTCTCGGGGTTGTTGTTGACGATGACGACCTCGTAGCCCGCCTTCTTGAGCGACCAGACGCAGTGCACGGAGGCATAGTCAAACTCAATACCCTGGCCGATGCGGATCGGCCCCGAGCCGAAGACGATCACGCGTTTCTTTCCCGTGTCGTGCTGTTTTAAAAACCGCTCCGCCTCGTTGACGCAGCCGTAGTCCGCGTAGAAGTACGGCGTCTGCGCTTCAAACTCCGCCGCGCAGGTATCGACCATGCGATACCCCGCAGAGAGGTGCTGGCGAACCTTGCCGCCGGAGATGCGCTCCAGCACCGCGTCCGGATAGCCGAGCTTTTTGCCCTCCAAGTACCTCTCGTCGCTGAAACCTTCCTCCGCAAGTTTGTGCTCAAACTCCGCGAGCAGGCGCAGTTTGTTTAGAAACCAACGATCAATTGTCGTAATCTCGGCGATTTCGTTTGCCGAGATGCCGCGCTTGAGTGCCTCGAACACCACGAACAGCCGCTCGTCGTCGCAGTTTTTCAGCAGCGCGCGAACCTCGTCGTTGGAGAGTTTGCTTAAGCGTGGCAGGTTGAGGCTGTCGAGCGAGAGCTCCGCGCCGCGCACGGCCTTGAGAATCGCCTGCTCAAAGGTGGGGCCAATCGCCATCACCTCGCCGGTCGCCTTCATCTGCGTGCCGAGCGTACGCTTGGCGTAAACGAACTTGTCAAACGGCCACTTCGGCAGCTTGACGACCACGTAGTCCAGCGCGGGCTCGAAGCACGCGGAGGTTTTGCCCGTGACCGCGTTTTGAATCTCGTCCAGCGTGTAGCCGACCGCAATCTTTGCCGCGACCTTCGCGATGGGATAACCCGTCGCCTTGGAGGCCAGCGCGGAGGAGCGGGACACGCGTGGGTTCACCTCGATGACCGCGTATTCAAAGCTGCTTGGGTTCAGCGCAAACTGGCAATTGCAGCCGCCCTCGATACCGAGCGAATCGATGATTTCGCGCGTGGCCGAACGCAGCATCTGGTATTCGCGGTCGGCCAGCGTGACCGCCGGAGCAATGACGATGCTGTCCCCGGTGTGGACGCCGACGGGGTCAAAGTTTTCCATGCTGCAGATCGTAATGACGTTTCCGTTTGCGTCCCGCATGCCCTCGAACTCGATCTCCTTCCAGCCGGAGACGCAGCGCTCCACGAGAATCTGCGTAATCGGCGAAAGGCGCAGGCCGTTTTGCGCAATTTCGGCGAGTTCCTCGCGCGTCTGCGCAATGCCGCCGCCGGAACCGCCGAGCGTGAACGCAGGGCGGACGATGACCGGGTAGCCGATCTCCTCCGCAAACGCCAGCGCGTCTGGCACCTCGTTGACCACCTTGGAGGGGATCACCGGCTGGCCGATGGAAAGCATCGTGTCCTTAAAGAGCTGGCGATCCTCCGCCTTGTCAATCGTCTCCGGCTTTGCGCCGAGCAACGTTACGTTGTGCGCCGCGAGAAAGCCGGACTTGGCGAGCTGCATGGAGAGCGTCAGCCCCGTCTGTCCGCCGAGTGTGGAGAGCAGGCTGTCCGGCTGCTCCTTTTCGATGATGCGCTCAATCGTCGTCAGCGTCAGCGGCTCAATGTAGATGCGATCCGCCATCGCCTGGTCGGTCATGATCGTCGCGGGGTTTGAGTTCACGAGAATGACCTCCAGCCCCTCCTGCTTGAGCGCGCGGCAGGCCTGCGTGCCCGCGTAGTCAAACTCCGCCGCCTGCCCGATGACAATCGGCCCGGAGCCGATGACCATTACGCGGTGAATGTTCGGATTCAGTGGCATTTCGCTTCTCCTTTCCCGTCCGCCTGTGCTTGCCGTAGTTCCTTGCTCCGGTCGATGCGCGAGAGGAAACGGTCAAAGAGAAATCGAGTGTCGAGCGGCCCGCCGCAGGCCTCCGGATGAAACTGGACGGAGAACGCGTCGATGTCCGTATACTCCATTCCCTCGCAGGTTCCGTCGTTGAGGTTGAGAAAGCTCGCCTTTGCGTTCTTTGGCAGCGATTCGTCGAGGCAGACGGCGTAGCCGTGGTTCTGGCTCGTGATGTAGACCTTTCCGGTGCCGGTTTCCTGCACGGGCTGGTTTGCGCCGCGGTGGCCGTACTTGAGCTTGTTTGTGCTGCCGCCGCGCGCGAGCGCGAGCAGCTGGTGACCAAGGCAAATGCCGAATATCGGTACGCCGGACTCGCAGAGCTTTGCCAGTTCGCGAATGATGCCCGTGTTTTCCGCCGGGTCGCCGGGGCCGTTGGAAAGCATGATTCCGTCCGGCTTGTGCGCGAGTATTTCCTCGGCCGTTGCCCGCGCAGGCATGGAGACAACGTTGCAGCCGCGCTTGACCAGCTCGCGCGCAATGTTTCGCTTTGCGCCAAAGTCCCAGAGGGCGACCGTCCGCTTGATCCCCACGTTCCATTCGATCGTCGGGTGTTCACAGCTGACCGACTCTACCGCGCGTTCAATCCGAAAGGCGCGGAGCTGTTCCAGCGTCTTTGCGTCCGTCTTCGGCTCGTCCGCAATGATTGCGTTCATCACGCCGTATTCGCGGATGATCTGCACGAGCTCACGCGTGTCGATGTCGTAGAGCCCTACGATGCCGCGCTGGAATAAAAAAGTGTCAAGGTCCTCTTCGCTGCGAAAGTTCGAAGGGTCTTGACACCAGGAACGAACAATATATGCGCCAAGCGCCGGGGCGCCGCTTTCAAAATCCGCCGGAATGACGCCATAGTTTCCAATCAATGGAAACGCCTGAACGACCATCTGTCCGAAATAGCTGGGATCCGTGAGCGTCTCCAGATATCCGGTCATGGACGTTGTAAACACAATTTCGGCGGTTACCTCGCCGCCCGCGCCGAACGCCTTTCCCTGAAACACGCGCCCGTTTTCAAGGGTTAAATATCTCGCGCCTGCCATGCATTTCCTCCCTGTCCGCGCCATACTCGTTGTGTCGCGGGGCGCTCGTAAGCAGCCCTCGCTTGCTTTTATCGTGTATGATAGCACAAAAAAAGAGTGATGCAAAGCTAAATTATATTTATGCTAGAAACATTTATATTTATGCGTTAATCTCGCATGAATCCTCAATTATCGCCCAAATATTGGCGTTTCTTTTTATCGTATATGCTTATACATATTGCATGTTCGATTTCGCAAGCCTGCATTTTTACCGCTTTTTCCGGCCGCGGATCGCGAGATATGCCCCTATGGCTGCAGCCAACACCGCCCCCGCCGTCAAGCCGATCTGCAACGCCCGCCGTCCCGACGCATCACCGGGATTTGCGAATGGTTCCGTATGTTCCTGTTCCTTTGGTGCGCCCTCCAGCGTTGGCGCGGGCGAAGGAGGGGCGATAGACGCCGAAGCAACATAGTTACTCAAATTGCTTGGGTCGATGTGTTCCAGTAAATCGTTCTTGCCCGTGTCCGCGCCGACCGCCGAGAACGCGAGGCCGAAGTCGCTGAGCCGGTAGAACCCGTCGTTGCGAACCCGATAGTGATCGACCTTCACCTGCGATTTGTGCTCGGCAAACGCCGCGGTCGCAACCTCTATCACGTTCCGTCCGCCAAGCGCGGGCAGCGGTCGATAGACGTTCAGGGTCAGTTTGTTCTCCGGGTATAGGTGCAGGTAGAGTTTCTTTACCTGAAATGTGCCATATTCCGCTGCGGACGTTGGATCGTATGTTGCGTCCGCCGCGAGGGACACCGCGTTTTGCACCGCGCGGGAAACGTTGATGTGCTGCCAGTGCCCGTATTCGCCGTTTTCATCCTGCGTCACGACGACCTCCGGCTTGTAGCGGCGCAGAACCGAAACGTAATAGGCCGTCAGCGCGTCGACGGAAAACTCCTTTCCCCGCCGGTATTGCTCCTTGGGCAGCAGATTCGGGAATCCCGCGAACAGCGGGTGGTTTCTTAGCCCCATTGCCCAGGCGCCGTTGAGCGCCTCGTCGCAGCGGTAGCGAATGCTGCGCGTCGCGGTATACAGAATCGTACCGTTCAGCCCGCGTGTGACACCAAGAATCGGAACAATTGCGCCTAAAAATAGAATGTCGTCGTCCGGATGCGTCGCAATCACGAGATAGTCGAGCTTTTCCGGCGTCGGTTTCCATGGATGATAGCTCTTTGGCAGCATGTTCGGGCCGTAGACGAGCGCGGAGCAAAGGTCCATATCCGTCTGCGACGTAATGGAGAGGCTTCGCGCCTCCGGGCTGATCTTGTAGAGTTGGTTCAGCTCCCACGTTTCGCCGGGCATTGAGCTGATCTGCGTTCCGTCCTGATCAAACTGCGTCAGCGTAAACGGCTCGGGCAGCGTCCGCCAGGCAAGGTAAAGCATCCGCGCGGGTACGCTTTTTCGCCAGCTGATGGTCACATCGCCGGGGCCTTTGACGACATAGCCGCTCTCCGCGTTCATATCCCAGAGTTCGTTCAGTCCGCTCGGCCGCCCGCCGGAGCTCGTGTAGCGGCAGCCGTGCCAGAGGGAGTCGTTCAGCTCCGCGCGTGCCGAAACGGGCAGCGCACTCAGCGCGAGCATCATTGCTAGTATCAGTAGTAAGTCTCGAATCGGTCCTGCTTTGCCCTGTCTCAACGTGTTCTCCCTCGTGCGCTTCCCGTCCAATGGAAGCCGAGAATTTAGATCTCTACCACCAAGCAACGGTCATTTGTTTAATTCAATGTGTTCAATTCGTAGTATTTATTCAACATTCCGGCGGCATTCCGCAGCGAGCGCCTTTAACTGTTCAATGGTCTTTCGATTCTCCGAACCAATCTGCGCCAGCCGGTCCCAGAGCGCGATGAAGTGCTTTTGAAACACGTCAATCAACAGGAGCTGGTCGGAATAGATCAGCGTCGGATCATCCGAATTCCAGGTGTGAATCATCACGTGCTTGTTCAGCTTGATGTGCCAGCAGCTGTTTGGCAGAAAGAGCCGCTCGTCGTCCAGCAGAATCACAAAAAAGTTCGGCTCGGATTCCAGCGATCGAATGTACCCTTCCAGCAGCGCGGCGCAGTCCAGCGCGTCCATCTCGTGGATGCCCGTCTGGAAAAAGTAGATGCCCGGCATGCGGCATTTGCCCGTTCGAACAATCTCGCGCAGGCGCGGTAACGACAGCACCTCGCGAAAGACCGACTCGCGCATGACCTCCGCCATGGCCTGCTTGAAGCGCACAAACTCCTGCTGCCGCCAGGTGAATTCCTCTTTCGTCAATCCGTAGCCACGCAGCACCCGGTCGTAGTCCTCCGGCGCAAAGAAGAGCGGATTCAGGCCGTTCTTAATCACGTCCAGATTGCCGGGCACGCCGTATTCCTGAAAGAATATTTCAACGATGTTTCGCGCAAAATGGTCGTCCATCATCGTCATGAGCGGGTGGGCAAAGCGCTTGCTGCGTTCAAAGCTCTGGCGAATATCCGTCAGATGCCGTTCGTTGGTCACGAGCGTCGCAATCGGCGGGGAATCGCCGGAGAGCGTTTCGTTCACCGTCAGCGCCGCCTGATTCGGCACCAGAACGCCCCAGGTTCCAAAAAGGGACTGCGGAACCCCCTGCGTGACCAGCAGTTGCAGCCGTCCGGTCACGAGCAGCGACATGTAGGTAGCCACCAGCTCGCTGCTGGCCGCCGTGTTGTTGGCGGACTGCACCAGCATGCACACGCGAAACCGCTTTTCCGCAAAGGCGGATTGGATGGCCGAAACAACGCCCGCGCGTCGAATGGAACGAATGCTCTCGCTGGACAGGTAGACAAACACCTCGTCGTCCGGCCCGGCTTGGTTCAGGCAGCAGCGAAGCAGTTCCTCCACGCGCGCCTCGCCGAACACCGCAACCACCTCGTCCAGACTGGTCCGCGGCAGCGCCCAAGCGCCTTCCCGTTTTGCCCCGCTCTCCGCGGCAACCGCTTCCGCAAAGCTGCTGACCAGCAGCACCGCCGGGTCCTCCTGCAGCGGATCTTCCAGCAGACGAACGCGGCTGGGAAAGAGCCAACGTGCGGCGCACGAAACCAAGTCCGCGTCCAGATCCGCATCCGTCGCGCCAAGATCGCCGGAGATCTGCCGCTTGAGCCAAACCCGATCCGTCTTGCCCGCAATGCGCGGCACAAGATAGCGCGCAATCAGCGCGGCATATTCCGGATTGCCCGCAATCGAGCGCTTTCCGGTGCGCCAACGACTGATCAGCGAGCTGTCGACGTCAATTGCCTTTGCGAGGCTTGCATTCGTTACCCCAAGGTACTCCATGAGTAGTGTCAACCGCAAGCGGAATGCACGACTCGCCTCATCGTACCGTTCCAACCGCTCCACCGCCCTTCCCCGCTATCGTAACAAAAAAAAGCTGTCGAGTACAGTTGAAAACCGAATTTTGTCATTGACTTGTCATTGACGATGCGACGCGGTCTATTGCATCTTTCGGCAAAGTCTGAAATGATACACGTGTATACAACTATTTTGGGTTCCGTTGTTCCGCAGACTTTCATTTTTATAAGGAGAATTTGCCGTATGAAACGCATTGCCAGCCTTCTGCTCGCCGTTCTTCTGGCGTTCAGCCTGTTTGCCTGCGCACCAAAGACCGGGCAGCCGGAACCGTCCGCGCAGCCGGAACCAACCGCCGCGCCTACCCCCGAGCCTACTTCCGATCCCAATCGGCCAATCGAGTTCAACGACCCAGTGCTCGAAGAGATGATTCGCGCGCAAATGGGAAAACCCGAAGGCAATATTCTCGTTTCGGATGCGTTGACCGTGACCAGTCTCGAACTCACGATGGACGGCAGCGACTGGTCGAAGCCAAGAATCAAAGACCTTGATGCGTTGAAATACTTCACTAACCTGACGTATCTTGGCATGAGCTGGGCGCTCTATAACGACGGAAACGACATCGATCTGAGCCCGCTTTCCGGGCTCGTGAAGCTGGAGTGCCTGCTGCTTGGTTGCGACAGTATTCGGGATATCTCACCGTTGAGCGGTCTGGTCAACCTCAAGAGCCTTTGGATTTGGGGCAACCACTCGATCACAGACATCAGCGCGATCTCCGGCATGACGCAGCTCTCCGACCTATGGATCAAGGGAAACTATATTCAGGATCTTTCTCCGTTGGCAAACCTCAAGGAGCTTACGCATCTTTGCATGGAAGACAATCTCGTTTCAGATATTTCCCCGCTCGCCGGATTGACGAAACTAACGGAACTGACGCTCTCCGACAATCCAATCACCGACTATTCGCCGGTTGCTTCGATCTATCCAAATCTGCAAAACCCGGACTTCGACCTCGACCCCAATAACGACGTGATCGCGATGAAGGACGCCGTGCTGGAGTCCGCCGTTCGCGAAACCATTCAAAAACCCAGCGGGGACATTACCTTTGCGGACGTCTGGGGCGTTGAGTCCCTCAACGCAGACCGCAACTGGGAGGAAAACCCTACGGAAGGAACCCAGATTAAGGACATCTCCGCGCTCAAGTATTTTCTCGGCATAAAGAACCTCGGCTTGCAGTTCCACAACATCCAAAACATCCGACCGTTGGCGCGATTGACCAAGCTGGAATCCCTCCGCCTCGGCGGAAATCCGGTGAACAACATTGAAGCGCTCGAACATCTGACGAACCTGATCGAACTGTCGCTTTGGAACTGCGTAGCAGCCGACTATTCGTCGCTGACACAGCTGACGAAGCTGCAATCGCTCGCAATTGGATATTCCACCTTCAGCAACCTGACCCTACTTGTCGGTATGCCAGAACTAGTATCGCTCGACATCGTCAAATCACAGGTGAAAGACGTCTCGCCCCTGCTCCAATTGCCGAAGTTGGAGAAACTTTTTGTGCGCGAGTGCCCGATTGCCGACTACGCGCCGCTGATTCAAATCTATCCCAATCTGAAAGAGACCGACTTCGATCCGAACGACGGTTCCATTCAGGCGCAGACACAGTTCCCCGACGACGAAGTGATCGTGTTCAACGATCCGGTACTGGAGAGCAAGGTGCGCGAGGCAATGAAACGGCCGGATGGCGACATTACGTTTGCGGACGCAAAAACCGTTACCGGGTTGTCGATTAGCATCGATTATCAGCAGAACCCCGTCGCCGGATCGCAGATTACCAACATCGACGCGTTGAAGTACTTTGTGAATCTGGGCAATCTCGATCTCCAGTTCCACAACATCAGCGACATCTCCGCGCTTCAGGGCTTAACCAAGCTAAAGGCCCTCGGACTAGGCGGTAATCCAATCAAAGACATCTCCGTGCTCGCGGGTATGAAGGACTTGGACTTTCTGTCGTTGTTTAGTTGTCAGGCCAGCGACTACAGCCCGTTGGCGTCGCTGACCAATCTGAACGTATTATTCCTTTCCTGGTCGACCTTCTCTGATGCCAGCGTCCTCGCCAATCTGGCCAATCTCAAGGAATTGGATCTTTCAAATTCTCAGGTGACCGACGTTACTCCGCTTGCAACCTTACCGAATCTCAAATCCCTCAAGCTGGAAGGCAATCCAATTCAGGATTATTCGCCGCTGAAAAAAATCTATGCGAATCTGGAGAACAAGGATTTTCAGCCGTAACTCGATTCGCAGACGGCGCGATGCTCTCCGCGCCACAGAAAAACCGCCCATGCGGGGGCGGTTTTTCGTTGCGCTGATTTTCTCCTGCGAAGTCGGCGCAGCAATGTTCCATTCTGTTTTACTAGTCGTTTGGTCTCGATTATCGAAACAAATCCCGTTTTTGAAACCCGGCGGAGAGGAACCGCCCCGCCGCTTTCGCATTGGTAAGCCAGCTGATCTGAACGCCATTCTTCGTGTTCTTCAGAATCTTCGGAACAAAGAACGCGGCAACCGTCTCCGGCTTGTCCGCGAGAATGTTAAACAGTTTTCGAAAGCTCTCGTCGCTCTCGATGGCGGCAACCGCGCCGTCCGGCGAAATGGTGATAAAGTCAGTCAGCATCATGCCCGGTGACAGGCGACCGGCGATGACGCCAGTCCCCTCCAGTTCCTTCGCGAGCCCCTTCATAAAATAGGTCAGCGCGTGCTTGGTCGTTCCATAGAGAATGGTCTTCGGCTGAATCATGTTGTTCGAGCCAAGTCCTTCCATGCTGTAGATCGCGCCGTGGTGTTGCGCGAGCATGCCCTTTGCAGCCACCTGTGAACCAAACATCACGCCCAGCATATTCGTCTCCACAACGGCACGCACATACGATTCGTCCGTTTCGTACGCCAGCACATGCGGCGTGTTCTGCCCGGCGTTGTTGATCCAGATGTCGACGCTGCCAAATTGTTCAACCGCAACCGACCAGAGGTTCTCGAGATCGGACTTTTTCTGAACGTCGCAGGGCACGTAGCAATAACGATCTTCATACGCCTTCAGCTCTTCCCGCGCGGTTTTGCGCAGCGTTTCCCCGCGACCGGAAAGCACAACCATGCAGTCCCGCTTCAAAAACTCCTTCGCCATCGCGTAGCCAATGCCGCGCGTGCTGCCCGTGATTACGACGTTTTTCATCGGAATTTCTCCTTTCGAAAGAGCCGGATGTTACTGCTATTGTAGGCCGGAACGAGAGAAACCGTCAATGACCATCTTGCCCGTTTCAGGCGCACGGATGGCGCTTTCCCGGCGTTTTCTCGAACCATTCGGTCGGGGAATTGTATTTCTTATCCACGTTTGATATACTTCGGTCACTACGGTTCTGCGTTTCCACACGCATCTATCCGTATCCTTGGGGGAGGGCGTCTGCATGCAGCTGGTCACGGTTGAAAACAAGCGTCAAATGCGCGCGTTTGTGCGCGTGCCGCAGGTTCTGTTTGGAAATCACCCTTGCTTTGCTCCGCCCATCTGGCTGGACGAAGCGGGCGCATACACCGGAAAGACGAATCCGATTCTCAAAAACTCAGACTTCGTTCTCTTTCTGTTGCTGGACGACGCGGGTCGCTCGATCGGGCGAACCATCGCATACATCGACCACACGTTCAACCGCTACTACAACGCAAAGATCGGCTTCTTTGGTGCATTCGAATGCATCGACGACCCCGCCGCCGCACAACTGCTCGTCAACGCCGCCGAACACTGGCTCGCCTCGCACGGCATGGACGCCATCCGCGGGCCGATTCATCCGGTTGCGGAGAACTGGGGTTTCGTGCTGGAAGGCTACGATACACCGCCGGTCTACATGTCCCCCTGGAACCCGGAATACTACCATTCGTTCTTCTTGAACTCCGGCTACGAAAAGGTGAAGGATCTGCTCGTCTACGAGGCGGACATCGGCGGCGGCTATGCGCTGCCCGCGCGGTTCGAGGGGTTTTCCGAGCGCTTCCGCGCGCGCTATCCGGGCATCTCCATCCGTCGGCTGAATATGAAGAACCTCCGAGAGGACGCGCGCGCCATCTGGGAAATTTCGAATACAGCGCTTGCGGATAACTGGGGTTATGTGCCGCTGGAGCTGCCGGTCATGGAGGACATGCTCAAGAAACTGAAGCTGATCGTCGACCCGGATGCGGTCTGGATGGTCGAATACGAGGGCAAGCCGGTCGGGTTCTGCCTTGGCTTTCCGGACATCAACGTGCTGCTCAAAAAGATCAACGGCAACCTGCTCCCGTTTGGCTGGGCAAGGCTGATATTCGGGGTCAAGAAACTGCGCGACTACCGGCTCTTTGGCCTCGCGGTGAATCCGGAGTGGCACAAGCGCGCGCTGGACGCGCTGATGTACATTCACCTCTACGAAAGCCTGAAAGCGAAGAACATCCGCATGGAGGCGAACTACATCCTTGAGGACAACCTGCACATCAAAAACGCATTGGAGCGCCTCGGCATGCGGCACAACAAGACCTACCGTATCTACGAAAAGCCGCTCGCGCGTTAACTGGCAATCGATTATATTAGCAACAAAAACTTGCGTACAAAACCTCCCGCCGTACAATACGGCCGGAGGTTTTTTTGCGTGTAACAGATTGTTTTGTCCGGCAAGTTACATTCGCCCGATCAGCCGTCAGGCACTTCCGTTGAACGGATCATGCGAAAATCTTCGTTCAGCGGCAGATGCGTCGACCCGCCGTGATACACCATCCGCCAAAGAGCACCGCCGATAGTTCGAGCACCGCACACCAGCGCAGCGCGGCGAGCAGCTGAATCTCCTTTGGATGCGGCGTCATGAGCGAAACCGCCTTTCCCAACGCGCCCCAGCCTACGACCAAATCGCGCCAGAATCCAAAGTCCGACCATTTCGTCGGCAGAAACGACTGCGGCCAATAGAAGGTTTGCAACAGTATTGCAAGAGCAATTACCAAGAGTACCGCACTAGCCAAATACTTCGGTACCGCTGCATTTGCGTAATCTTTTCTCGTTTTTGCGCTTTTGAACAAAGCAATCGCGCCCGCAATGCCGAATACGCAGGGGCAGAGCCAAATGAACCCGCGCGCAACGCGGGCAAACAGTCCGCTCTCAATCAAGGTGTAGGTGTTCGGCGCATTGCAACGGTAGAGAAACGTCTCCGCCTGCTGCTTTGCGGCGGACTGTTCGCCGGCAGCGAACTCGAGATTTTCATACGTCGCGTTGCCGCCGCGAATCACCAGCATCGGCTCGTAGGCGTCCGCAATCCCGCGAACGGTATAACGATTCTGTCCCAGCGTGACCACAGCACCAATTGCGTCGGTCGAATGAAAGAGCTGCCAGGCGGATGCTTTGTCGATCAGGCAGCCGCTGGTGTCGTCCTCCACCGGAAAGCTGCCCGAAAGCAGCCGCAGCGGCGCAATCGCCCGCAGGTCGCCATACGCCTGAATCCGGCGCAGCTGCGTTTGCGTACCCAGCGCGGAGCTCGCCGTTTGCAGCTTCGCGTCGCTGGTCCAGGCCGCGCGAACCCGCAGTTCGCCCTCCGGTGTTTCGTCAATGGCGCGCAGCAAATCCTTCTGCGCCACCACCGGTTGGGCGAAGCGAACGCTCAACCCGTCGTACTGCCGCGTCAGCCACGACGCGATGGAAAGCGCGCCAAGCCAGCAGGCAACCGCGAACAAACCGAGCAACGCCGCCGCACACCAGCCGCGTTTAGTCCCCGTCATGCAGCACCACCCGGTCGCCATCCGAAATTTCCTTGGAGCAGGCCGTGATCAGCCGATCTTCGCTCCCCAGCTCGGCGTCCACTGCGGCGCGCTTGTCGTCGTGCGCCAGCAGATCGACATCCACCTTCTGCGCCTCCAGCTCTGTACCCAGAATGGTCGCCACCTCGCGAATGACGTATACATAGTACGTATCGCCGCCGCCCTGCCGCAGTGCCTCCAGCGGAACGCAGGTGTAGTACTGCCCGGATTTCTTGCGAATCTTCCAGTCCTGCGCGCTTCCGATCTTTCGCTCGGTTTTGCCGGCTCCCTCGCCGCTCTGCGCGCCAAGAATGGTGACCATCTCGTCCGCGTCCGGCGCGGAGATCGAGCGAACGCGAAGCGTATCGTCCTCCTGCTTGCCCTCGCGCATCAGAATGATTTCATCGTTTATGGCAACCCGCTCCGCTTCCTTTTTGGGAACCCGCAGTTCAAGCTGCGGCGTGCCCAGCGCAATTTCCAGCCCGCTCGTTCCGGCGGTGGACGACTTACCCGCGACAAGGTCGCAGGACACGACGGTTCCCGCGCAGGTTGCGCGCACCACACCGCCGTTTTGCAGAGCAACATACTGCTCGTAGGTAAACTGCGCAAACAGCAGCGCCTGCTCCGCGTTGTCCACCGTGCTTGCGGCATAGGTCGAGTCCGGCTGTTTCGCGAGCTCGGTCTTCGCCTTTTCCAGCGCGCGCTGGGCGGCAACCAGCTTCTGTTCGGAGACCTTCTTGCCGCCGGTCACGGTCGACACGTCGTAGGCAAACAGCGAGTCTCCCTCCGCAACGACCTGACCGGGCTTGACAAACACCTTCGAAATCCGCCGCGCAAAATACGTGGTGAAAAACTGCGTTTCGCCGCTAACCCATTTGCCCGATCCGCTGACGCTGAGATCCAGCGAGCCCGCGTTTGTATAGCCCACGGAGACCTTCGCCTTGAGCGCGTCGCTCGCCGCACGGGACAGAAACGTCAGCGCCACCATTGCCACCACAAACCAAATCAGGATACGGCCAATTCGCTTCACGAACGGCTGTTCGGCGCGTTCGGATGGATCGCGCTCGGACAACCCCTGCGAAGATGGCGCCCGTAAGGATTTTTCTTGTTGATTTTCTTCCATAAAAAATCTTACTCCTTGATGCCCGAAGCGAGGATGCCCTGCTCGAGGTACTGCTGCCCCAATAAAAAGATCAGCACCGTGGGCAGCAGCGCGATCACCGCGGACACAAACGATACCCCCGCGTTTGCCACCGTTGTAGCGGGCAGAAACACGGAGAGCGGCGTGAGCGACGCAGATTTTAAGAACGTAATCGGCTGTTCCACGGCGTTCCAGCCCTCGACAAAGCCAAGCAGCGCGGCGGACAGCACACCGGGCAGCCCCAGCGGCAGGCCGATTTTGAAAAACACCGCCCACTCGCTCGCGCCGTCCATGCGCGCCGCCTCCAGCATCTCGCGCGGAATTCCGGCGAAAAACTTCGTCATGATGAACACCGGAAACGCGGAAAACGCGGCGGGCAGCAGAATCGCAAACGGCGAATCGATCAGCCCAAGCGCGTTGAGCACGATGTAGCTCGACGCCATCGTGACCTGAAACGGCAGAATCATGAGCACAATGTAAAGCCGAAATATCGTGTTTCGCCCGCGAAAGCGCAGCTGCGAGAGCGCCCAGGCCGCCGGTGCGCCAATCAGAATTTGTCCCGCAACGGCCGGAAGCACCTGAATACAGGAGTTCCAAAACACGCGGAAGAACGCGGGCGTATCCAACAGCAGTTCGACCACGTGTCGAAACGTCAGCCGGTTTGGTAACAGGCTCCAGCTCGCGAGTTCCCCGCTCGCGCCCAGCACGCCGGAGAGGTGTTCCCTTAGTTCGCTTGTCGGCGTCAGCGCGCCGGTAAAGAGCATCCAAAGCGGCGTCCAGACCAACAGCGCCAGCAGAAACAGGATGACGAAGGAACCGGGTTGCAGTCGTTTGCTCTTCATGATTGTTCCTTTCGCCGATCCGCCATGCGCATCGAAACAAAGACGATCGCGAGGATGGTGATCATCAGCAGCACCGCCGCCGCGCT
>JAYFPQ010000036.1:0-29882 GCA_034927595.1 Christensenella sp. | reverse complement strand
ACAAAGCAATGCTGACTCGATTCCCGACCATTTCCTCGCCGCCAAAACTCCCGATTGGGTTGGATAGGATGAAGTACTGGTCTTGAATACGATATGTGCAGAGGGATTCCCGGGGATAGTCTTTTTGAAAAACGACGTCGTCATTCGTAAGCACCTGATATTCTGCTTTCGGAACAACAGTGCCATTTACAAAACTAAGTAAACACAAGTTGTTTTCACCTGTAAGCCAATCTTGCTCTACACTTCTTATAAAAAGATTCCCGTCGGCATTAAAATGAAAATCCCAGGTATTTGTATCGATAAAGTCGGCGGTATCGCCAATGTGATCAATCACATCATAGGGCACTTGCTCTCGATCCTTCCGATGATAAAGACGAAAGAGGCGATAGGTTCCGTTGCTGTTCGTGGCGGTATTTCGGTATCCACTGTAGAAATATCCATCATCATTGATTTGCATTGCACGGATATCTTCAACGGGGAACTCAAACTGGATATTGCTGCCATCCAGCCGAATGCTGTAGATAACTTGTTGGCCTAGTTCACCGGAAAGATAGTATATCCGCTCATCATTCAGAACGGCTTTCTTCCCTGTTTCGTCATTCGAAAAGGGTTTCATATGGGCAGAAAAGATACGGGCATCTATGTCATTGAAGCTCTGGTCGTGCGGTATGCAGGCTCCAAGCATCATTGCGCAAAAAGAAAATACGAGCACGGTTAGCAAAGACTTTAGTGCTTTTCTTGTCAACATTTCGTTCTCCTTGTGCTGTAACCTCTCGCAACTCCTCAAATACTTAGATTCATTTTCCTCTGAAACGGTTTTCTTGTAAAGGGGGTAAAATTGACGCATCTGAGTTGGCAAGCTGTTGGAACGTGGTCACAAAGCGGGGTATGAAGAAACGGAGCGGTGAGGCTCCGTTAAGAAAAACGACCTAATTAATCTGGCCAAGTACCGGTCCAATAAAACCAGTTATCGTTGATCCTTTCATAAGAATAGACCATGGAGGCATCAAATGAATCGATTGGTGCATTACCGGAGGGGGAGAAAACCAAACCCGCCAAAGCCGAAAATTCAAAAAAGATGCTTGGCGACTCCGCTGCGTCGGTTTGCCAGATATACGTCAAGTCGGTATTGCGAAAAAGATCATCCAAGGTGGAATTCATCTCGCGATCTGAGATCGTTACAGAGGCTGCGGATGTAGAAAGCACACTGTATTTGTAAACGGGATCATCTGGTAATACATCTGGTTCCCGGATTGTGATAACAGGTTTATCCACACTTTCTTTTTGAAAATCCGTTACATCGATGCTCTGAAGGTAAGCGACGGTGGCTTGAAAGGATTCTTCATTGCGATGGTACGCGCGCTCAATCTTTTGATATGAGTACTGCGCTTCATATCTCAAATGGTCAATCAAGAGAAAACTGGCAATCAATACGATCAACAAGGCGATGGTAATGCTGACATAGGTTACCAGCAGGATGCTCAATTGTCCTATCCGTTTTAGCATGTTATAAACTTCGCTTTCGATTATTCCTAGTAAACCGCTAAGCTCATTTTCCTCGCAACTGCTCTTCTTGTAAAGCGGTAAAATTGATGCATCTCGGAACCCGAACGGATAGTACGCATCGCTATTAGCCGTTGAGTAGTAAAAAACGGAGCGGTGAGTCTCCGTTAAAAATAATCAGGGTATTTTTTTAAAACTGAGAGATATCGTGCTGACTATCAAATAAGAATCCGATGCTTAATCAACGCATCAGACTTCTTGGGAACAGCCGGCCTTTATTGTGCTGCAGCTAACAAAGGAGAAAATGAGGCAGTGTAACTAATCGTTCCCAATGTGTAAGATATGTCTGGCTTGGCGGTTACACTACTGGAGAGAATGAGTGCGAAGTTTTGGAACTCCTTGTCGCGATAGTAACATGTGATGCGTCCATAGGAATACGCTTGATCTTGGAATAAGGCAAGCCCCTCCTCGGAAATCTCAAAATAATAATAGGTTTCTTCGTAACCTCTTCGATTGTCGTTATATGAAGTATAGTACTTCCTAGAAAGGATCGTTTGTGAAAGCTCAAGAAGTTTCTTAACGCTGGCATCATATGGTTCGAAGGGAAACTCGCGTATAGGCTTTTTCTGACCGTCGATATACTGATATGCGCGCTCACCATCAAAGGAGCTGCCATTCTCATATGTACCGAGAAAAGCCTCGCGTTTTCCTTTGCTTCGGTAAATATGTCCCACATCCGTTTGATATATATCGTAATCGCAGGAATCCATGGACAAGTCGAGAACATATTGTGCACTCTCAGCTTCTGTGGGCACGTCATCTGGTAAGGCGCATAGGTTGGAAATGCCTAGCACAAGTAGAATCGTGATGAGTAAAACAAGAACTTTCATAGCATCCTCACTTATTGTGTTGTATCAATTTACTTCCCCGCGTAAAACAGCAGATATTGCTCCAACAGGTCGAGGCGAAGGGTGTGTCCACCGTCATGCGGATGGAACTCCACCGCGATGCCGCGCGCGGCGAGCGTCTGCACAAGCGAGGCCGCTCCGGCGGAGAACGGATCGCGCGCGTCGCCGCAGTCGAGATAAATACTCAGCTTGTCCAGCCCGCGTGCCTCTGTGTAGCCGTCCAGCGCGTTTGCCACGGCGGGATCGGTCGCGAGCCAACGCTCAAACTCGTCACCGGAGAAATCGGCGGTGTCCAGCGCGGGGCTGTAAGCCCCGATCTTGCCGAAGAGATCCGGTCGGTGCAGGCCAATTTGTAACGCAAACAACCCGCCCATCGAAAAGCCTCCGATATACCGGCTCTTCGGGGACGGGATTGTGTTGTAGTTCAAATCGATGAATGGAATCAGTTCGTCGCAAAGAAAACGCTCCATGCCGGAAGCGTCCCGCTTGCCGTCCGCCATGTCCTGTTCAATCACCTTGGCGGAGTCGTAACGTGAAAAGGGAAAGACCATGATCATGGGAGCGAGTTTGCCGCTCTGAATCAGCTCGTCCGCAACCTTGCCGACGCCCGCCTCGCTCAGCCACATGGTTTCGGTTGAGCTGTAGCCATGCATGGCGTACCAGACGGGGTACTTCGTTCCGTCGCCATAGCCTGCGGGCAGATAGACCATGTAAGGGACCGTGGAGCCAAACGCCCGGCTTTCGAGCGTGTAGCGGGCGGTCTGGGAGGCGGGGAGCGGGGTAGAGATCAACCCGTCGGCAGCGGTGGGATTTCGAGCGGCGACCAGCATCCGCGGCGATACGGACAACAACAGCGCCAGGCTGAGCAACAGCAGCCATATGCGGCTCTTCGGACGATTACTTGCGTCGGATGATTTGAACACGGCTCTTGATTACCCGTTTCTCTTCGTACATCTTCTCATCCGCCTGATGCAATACGGTGTCCAGCAATTGGTCGACGGTGCAGCTGATCTCCTGAATGCCGTGGCTGACGCTGATGACATATTTGCGGTTTTCCGTTCGATTGATCTCTTCAAACGCCTCGACAATGCGCGCCCAAACCTGCTCGGCCTGCTCGGGCGCGACGCCGGAAAACACGACAACAAACTCATCCCCGCCAAAGCGAATCATAAAGTCGTCGGCGCGAATTCGGCTGCGAATGGTGTTCGCAACGGTAATCAGCAGCTCGTCCCCGGCCTCGTGACCGAGTACGTCGTTCACTTCCTTGAGACCGTTTACGTCCAGAAAACACAGGCTGGTCGTGCAGTCGTTCTTTGAAAGGTTCTTGTAAAGCATGTTCAGCCGCTGAATGCCCGCGTTGCGGTTATAACTGTTGGTCATCACGTCATATTCGGAGTAATACTGCACCTGCTCTTTCTTCATCCGGTTGCCCGTAAACAGCATGGCAAGAATTGCGGAGATTCCAAGGAACACAAAGTAGAACACATAGTATTTACTGACAATATAGAGCAGCAGGTCGCTGATTCGATTTTCAAAGAAATGTGCATCCGGGGAATCGGATGGAATCATGGAAACGAAATACCAGGTTCCGGCCTGGCTGAGAACGGTGCACCGGTTTATTTCGTCGGAGAATACCTCTCCGGAAAGGAGTTGGGCATACTGGAAGTATCCATTCTTGGTCAGTATCGTTCCAGCTGGATTCTTCCGTATGGTATTCCATTCTTCCGGATACTCCGCCGCAAAGGATACACTGGATGTCGGATCATACATGAATGCCCATTCCTTTGCGGGTTCATATTGATTATAAAGCCAATATCCTTGCTGGTTAACGAGAAATACACGTCCTGTGTTGGAAGCCGCGATGGCCTGAATTTGCTTGAGAATATCGTTGGCAGAATAATTTAGTACGATAACGCCTGTTTTCGTTCCGGACGAGTTGAAGAATGGCATTCCCAGGCGAAGCATTGGCTTTAGGGGCTTTTCAATGCGATTATTCTCAACGTTTAAATCGAGAGGAGAAATATACACCTGGTTCTTACCCAAGGTCACTGTATTTTGAAAATAATAACGGTCGGCTTTGTTTTGCAGTTCGTTCTTTGGAACAGCGTAAGCGCCGTTCGTGCCGTAATTGATGCGAATGATCTCGTTTCCTTCCAAGTCCAGATAACGAATCTGGTCAAAAACCGTTCTTCGCTTGGAATAGGCAAGCAGAATCGACTCAATATCCGAAAAGTCGTTGTTTGACGGATAATGATCTCGTAGAATATCCGATACAAATGAGATGTCGGACGTGAGACGGTTGATCTTGTAGGTGATGAAATAGGATAACGCGTTGATGGTGCTATTGGATGCGCTCTCCAGTTCGCTTTGCCTTGACCGGTTGGACTGCGACAGAAACATCGTCAAAAATCCGGTTGTGACAATCGAAATCGTGAAGAAGCTGATCAGAATGCTCAGCAGAAACACACGTTTCTTCTTTTTCTTGTAATCCGGCATGCTTGACACCTCCAGCTGAAGAGCAAGTCCTGGACTCGTTGGAACCGTCGAGAATCTGAATCGAAGCGAAAAGATGGGCAATCATGAACAAGAGAAATTACATATCAATTATAAACGATTCATACTGGAATGCAAAGAGATATCACAAAAGTGAAACCATTCAGATTTGTGATATCTCTAATTTCCGGCACGATGAAGTATGGTTGAGGGAACAACCGAAAACATCAGTTACTCGGCGGCAAGAAACGAATCGATATCGTTCATCCAGCCGGTGATGATTCGCGTGTTTTCCTCCAGTTTGGCGGCGTTCTTTTCGTAGCCCTTGAGCAGTTGCAGCTGATGCTCCCAGTATGCCCGCAATTTGGTCAGGAAAGCCCGATCCTGTAGCGAGGGAGCCTGATTGCGCGAAAGTGCGTCGGCAAGACGGCGCAGCTCGTCGCCCGCCTGTTCCGCGGAGAGCGCCATGCATTTTTTGAAGTCACGAAACACCCACTGCCGCTCAAAGAGGTTCATGCGCTGCCAGCCGTCGTATTGGCTTAGAAAGGTATCCCGAATACGAGCAAAGCAGGAGAGCTGCTCGTCGGAGACGCCGGTTGCAGCCGATTCTTCGGGTTCCTGCCCGTACACACCGCAGTCCATGAGCACCTGAATGCAGCCGATCTCCTGTCCGCGGTATTGCTCCGCAAACGCGGCGGAGAGCGCGAAGCCGAGCCCGGCCGCGTCCGCGCCGAGGATATGGCTGCTGTTCATCTCGTAGAATGCGTCCGTCGTCATGCCCATGCTCGCGGCGACGATCTCGATGGCGCCCATCGCGGTCTGCGTTTTCACGAGGCCGGGGCCGATTGTGTATGCTGCGACGTTGGTGTCCTCCAGCTCCATGGCGAGCGTGTTGCCAAGCTCGACCTGCGCGGTCTTGAACACCTCGTACGCACCCATGTAGGGCGACGCGCCGGAGGAGGAGACGAAGGCGACCACGCCGCTGTTTCGCGCCTTCATTTGCGGTAAAAAGAGTTGCGTAAGCAGCAGCGGCGCGCGGAGGTTGACCGCATAGCTCTTGTCCCAGTAGGAAACGTCCACCTGATCGACCGCGCCCATCTTGGTAATGGTTGCGTTGTGAAAGAGCACGTCCGGCGTGCCGTAGTTTGCGGATATCCACTGCGCCATGCGGCGGAGTTGCTCGTCGCTGGATAGATCGACCTCGTAGAACGCGGCGGAGGCGGGGTAGGCCGCGTTGACGGTTTCCTCCGCGTGCTTGCCGCTGACGGGATCGATTTCCGCGAGGATTACGCGCGCGCCCATCGCGGCGAACGCGAGCGCGGCTTCGACGCCGATGCCGCCGCCAGCGCCGGTGAGAAGGACGGTCTTTTGTTTGAGCAGACCGGGAAAGCTATCGCGCGTAAGCATGAATGGAACCTCCAAATGAAAATCTGGGAACGGCTTGCCGATCCAACAAACAAATGCTACAAGCAAATGCCTTCAAGCAAATGCCTTCAAGCAAATGCCTTTAAGCAAATGCCTGTAAGCAAATGCCTGCAAGCAACTGCATGGTCAGGAATGTTTCTGTAGATATTTATAGAAGTCCAATTCTTTATAATTCGCTGCAAGAAAATTCGGATCCATCTTGACCGTTCGATTCGCTAGCGTTTTTACATCATCCGCAATCAAGTTCAACTGCTGGTGTACACACACCGCGTTGAATGCACGGCTGTACTCCACCATTGGTGTTGCGGTACCTATGATCAGAAAAATCGCAATTTCAAGCCCAATCTTTCGAATGCAAAAATAGCGTTTGCCGTCGAACTCCTTCAAGCGGATGCTGCCGTTGAGCGTTCGAATCGTCAGTATCATGAGAACCAGCAGCGCTGGAATGGACGCACGCATGGCAAAGTCGGTCGTAGCTCCTAAGCTGAACGCGCCTACGCAACACAGCGAAACGACGGAAATCCAATACAATACGTTGCTTCGATTTTCCTTGTATAGAACAATGCTGAGAAGGCCAAATTCGAGCAGACAGAAGAATACATATCGGAGAATGGCGATGCCCCACCCGAATACCTCGGCGTAGAGATTAAATTGAAAGGAATTGCCATCTACCGCACGATTTGTCTTGTAATATAAATAGAAAACCGGCAATAACACAACGGCGGCAATGATGTTTTGTATGGAGAAGGCTTCCTTCAGAAAACTGGATACTTGTTTTGAGCGAATGGAGAGGATCAGTTTGTACAAGCCCATGCCGAAAAGAAGGAACATCAATCCGACGGCCGGGAAAGACGAGCTGATCAGAAGAACCAGACACAAGAACACATAATTACGCACGCCTTTTTCGTTGACAAAAAGAGCCGTGGCGAGCCATACGGGTATGGATTGGTTGTACACCCAGAATAGTTGCGTTGTGTTAGAACTGTATTGATAGATCGCCGCCCACCACTCAATATGGTTCGGTATTTTGGTCACATCGAAGTAAAGGGCTCTAAGCATGCCTATGATGTCCATTCCGCTGAAGAATACGAACACCATCAGAGCCAGAGCGATCTTTTTGTTCGAATTCGCTTTTGTATAGATTAGTATCAAAAGGAATACGAAAAAGATGTTGAGAAACGACCAGAGCAACAACGCGACATTTGAGACAACCCATGCCGTGTCAAAGCTAAAAAACAGATTGGCCAGCTTTCCAATCGACGCAGGAACCAGCCAAAACCCAATGTAATAAACCAGCGAATTTCCGGTTTTCTCATATACGACCGGCCAACGAAAAGAAACCAAATCCCGGAAGATTGCGTTGCGGTAGTGGTGATCGTCGGACTGATAAAAGAAGCCGCCCAGCCCCGCCAAGTAACACCAAAGCAAAAGAACGACACCGATCAATACAATGGTTCTTATCTTGATTTCATAAACGTCAGTCTGGGTTTTTCGCGCATGGAGGAGAATGAGTACCCACGCTGCCAACAGCAACGCAGTTGCCGGAATGGCAATCCAAGGCCTGATCCAGCCGATGATAAAAAAAGATGCTGGAAGCAGCAGCAATAAATACGCGATCGCCTGAATCCGCCAGACTTTTATTTTTACCGTCATTGATACACACCGTTTATGCTTTGTGAAAAGCACATCCTTATAGAATGGTTGATCGTCCAATTTGTATTCTCCGGATCAGCGGTGTTCCTGTATGCTTTCAATCACAATACTGAACCGTAGAATTGTATAGACCTTTTGCAATTATATGCACTCGCATCGGTGCTCGTCAAGGGAGCGGGCAGAATATGGGATAGATTCCGAAATGGAAGAAACGAATAGAAGGATCGAAAATTCGAGAGTGGAAATGGGAGGGGGCAGGAAGAAACACAAACGTTCTTCTAAGCTTTTAACCCATTGATCAAACAATACACAAAAAGACCACCCAAACGGATGGTCTTCTCGTGTGGTCGGGGTGACTGGATTTGAACCAGCGACCTTTTGGTCCCGAACCAAACGCGCTACCAAACTGCGCTACACCCCGAAAAAATGGAGCCAATGTGGGGACTCGGACCCCAGACCTGCTGATTACGAATCAGCTGCTCTACCAACTGAGCTACATTGGCAACTCATGCTTTTCAATTATAGGCAAACGGGCTTGGAGTGTCAAGTCATTTTCACAGAAATCGGATCAAGATTTTCGATTCAGCGAAAGAAAGATTACCCGTTTACCAACCCGCAAAGTGGACGCGCACGCCGTGCCGGATTCACTCACCAAACACCCGCCGGAACGCGGACAATCCGCGCTCCGACGAATGCAAACACCGCTTGCCTATTCGGCGACGACGGTGGTTCTCGCCTGATACTCGCGCCATTCCTTCGCGCATTTGAACGCGCCAAAGACCGCCGCAGCACCCGCCACAACGAGAATCCAACCGCGGAACTCGCCCGAATTGATCAGATACGAAATAAGGTTAAACAGGCCATAGCCCAGCATCGCAATCGCCGCAATCCGGCTCTTGATGATGTGTACCAGCAGGGTAGGCACCAGAATAATTGCGACGTCAATGAGCATCCAAATACTGCCATCCAGCAGGCCGGACAGCGCAACAAGCAGCGTTGCACCCGCGCTGATATACCCGATAACCGCGGCGGCAACGCAGGAACGGCCACCCTCGGAATACTTCTGCTGAAATTCGCGTTTGCTCACCCCCGCGGGCGCATCCGCTGGCATCATCCTGCCGCGGTTCATCCGCTTCGTAATCTCCTCGTTGGTCAGCGGGGTATTCGCGCTCGCCGCGGCGCAGTCGGCGCAAAGCCCGCTGTCATCCGCCGGAAGCTCTTTTCCGCAGTTGGAACAGTAAGACATAGAATCCTCCCGAGAATAGTTTCACATGAGTATACAAGAAGAAACGGTATCTGGCAAGCCGACAGCCGTAAAAAAAGAACCCGGCATCTCTGCCGGGCTCCTGCTGGGTTCAGAGTCAGATCGCCTGCTTCTCGAGTTCTTCCTTCTCGAGCACGGTGTAGGCAACCTTGCCGACAAGCGTCTTTGGCAGCTCGCTGCGGAACTCCACGTCATACGGCATGGCATACTTTGCGACGTTCCTCTCGCAGTGCGCGAGGATATCCTCTTTGAGCGCGGGGGTCGGCAGCACGTTTGGCCGGAGCACGACAAACGCCTTGACCTTCTGCATGCGGTAGGGGTCCGGCACGCCGATGACGCAGCTCATGAGCACCTTCTCGTGCGCGTCGATGATGTTTTCAATCTGCGAGGGGTATACGTTGTAACCGCTCGTGATGATCATCCGCTTGATGCGCTGCTTGAAGAAGATGAAGCCGTCCGCGTCCATGACGCCGAGATCGCCCGTGTGCAGCCAGACGTGCCCGTCCTCGTGTTTTTTGAGCACGTTTGCGGTCTCGCCGGGTTGGTTGGTGTACTCAATCATCACGGAAGGTCCGCAGAGGCAGATTTCGCCGTCCTCGCCATAGGGCAGCTCTTCCATCGTGCCCGGTTTGACGATTTTATAGTAGGTGTCCGGGAACGGCAGGCCGATGCTGCCTTCGCGGTACATGTGGTATGGGGTCAGGCAACTCGCGGTGACGCACTCCGTCGTACCATAGCCTTCGCGTACCTGAACGGTAGCGCCGTGCTCGGCAAGGAACGTATCGAATTTCTTCTTGAGCTCGATGGAGAGCGTATCGCCGCCGGAGAACACGCCCTTGAGGCAGCTGAGGTCCACGCCGTCCATGAACGGATTGCGCGTAATGCCCTCAAACAGCGTCGGAACACCGGCAATGTAGTTCGGACGTTCCTTCTTGAGCAGCTTGGCGTAGCTTTCCACGGAGACGCGCGGCACGAGAATCGCGGTGACGCCGATGACCAGCATCGTATGGATGCAGACGCCGAGGCCAAAGCCGTGGAACATCGGCATGGCGGCAAGCATGCGGCAACCCGGCTCGACACAGTGCCCCATGGCGCAGGTCTGAAGCGCGAGCGCGTTGAAGTTGAGATTGCTGAGCAGAATGCCCTTCGTCGTGCCCGTCGTGCCGCCGGAAAAGAGAACGACGGCAGGGTCAAACGCGCCGCGCTCAACAAAGCAGGATTCGTCCTGTTTTTTTGCGCCCAGAAGGAAGTTCTTCCAATATAATACATCCGCGTTTTTCGGAATCTTGGGCACTTTCTTGCCTTCGGTCAGCGCGTAGCCAACCTTCATGACGGGGCTCAGCGCGTCCCCTACGCTGGTGAGCACGAGCGTATCAAACGAAACGCTCTTGCGCACTTCCTCAAACTTGCTGTAAAACGCGTCGAGCGTGACCACCGCTTTGGATGCGGAGTCCTGAATGTAAAACGCGATTTCACCGACACTGGAGAGCGGGTGAATCATGGACGCAATCGCACCAATGCGGTTGAGCGCGTAGAAGCAGAGCACGATCTGCGGGCAGTTTGGCATGCAGAGCGTCACCTTGTCGCCAGCGCGGATGCCGATGGCGGAGAATGCGCGGGCAACGATCTTTACCTGTTTAACGAGGTTTTTGTACGAGACGCCCTTGCCCATAAAGGTAATTGCTTCGAAGCTCGGGTACTGCCCAGCGCAGCGCTCGACAAGGTCGAACATGGAGCAATCCGGATAGTCAAGCTGCGGGTCCACCTCGCCGTAGAAGGCGAGCCAGGGAGATTTTACATTAGACATATCTTCCGAAAACGGAAAGGATTTGATTTCGGTACGCAAGATGTTTCTTCCTCCTTTGCGGGGTTGCCGGACGAATCCGACAAAAAAACGGTTTATTAGTATTCGATGTCCAGCGGCTGGTTCGCGGGGATATCCAGCAGCTCCGGTTCGGCGAGCAGCTTCTTGAGCAGGCGGACGGTCTTGGAGAAGTAGTAGCCGTCGCCAATGCGCTCGTCGAGCGTAATGCCGAGCCCGATGGCGGGCTTGACCGTGACGGAGCCGTCCTCGCCGTAGAACGGCTGCATGTGCTTTTCGCCGACGACGACGAACACGGAGTTTGTGCCCCAGTTCGAGAGGTGATGGTAGCCTGCGTTGAGCTTAATGGAGCCGAGGTTCGAAATGAACACCGTGCTATTGTACGGGTCTTCCTTGGCAATATCTTTCGGCATGCGACCGTGCGCGTCCAGCGCGCGCAGAATGTCCATCAGGAGCTGACGGAACCACTGCGGCCCTTTCGCCATGGTATCCAGAATGTCCGTGGTGTTGTCGATCATGTCATGTGTACGCATGGTATACACGAAGTCGCAGAGCTTGTCATGCAGCACGTCGATGGCGGGCTTTTCGCTCTCCGGATCGTACTTGAGAATGACAATGGACTCTGCGCCGGTGTCGGAAAATGCTTTTTTCGCGATCATGGAAAAGGAGATGTGGTTACGGTCGAAGTATTTTCCGCCAATGATGAAGCGATTCATCTGGGGCCGCATTTGAATGGTGCGCGAGAGCGCCGCGAGAATGACATGGAAGAAGGTGTATTTGTACTGCGGGTTTGCCGCGTTTTTCCGTTCCAGATAGGCTTCTACGGCGCCGAAGTCAATCATCTCCTGAATGAACGCCTCGTTGTCCGCACGGTTCGGAATCATGAGGGGGAAGAACGCGTGCATCGAGTCCAGCCCGCGCACCAGCGTTGCGTCACGGCGATCGCCGCGGCGACGTTTTTTGCTCTGATCCATGTTGTGTCCATCCAATCATAATCTTGAAGTATAAGTGCAAATATTGCCATGAATATATACGATATTCAACAAATTGTCAACTGAATGACAAAATTGTAACCTAGGGGTGACGGGGATATACGATTGCATATTGAATAAACATATCTTTCCGGATATACTATTTAAAACGGTTGAAATCATCGAACTATTTTAAAAAAACATCTCTGCATAGTTGAGGTTCACAGATGAAGTTCTTGTTTAGAAATGGGAGAAAAATAAAAATAATTCTAGCGGCGGTCATTACTACATGCACATTGATCGGTTTCATTTTTACTTTCCGAGAAATCGACTCGTTCTCTACCATACGTATAGTGTCGATTGTTTTTGGTGTTCTTGCTCTTGGTCTGCTTATTTATTCCTTACCAAATGAGGAAGCTGACGAGAAGACAGCTAATGCAAAGTATAACGTAGGAATGCGTTTGTTAGTCTGCATTTTCATTGGTGCAATAGTTCTCTTTTGCTGGAATCCTGAAATTAAAGCAATCGAAGACAACACTGATTCTATTACAGCCTCAGAAACTCCAGAACTGGGTGATATAAATACACCAGAGGATGACTCAACATCTAAAGAATCTCGTGCACTTATAGCTTTTAGCCGCGGAAAGCCTGCTTATGATAAAGGGGATTTTACCATGGCATATCCATTATTATTAGAGGCTGCACAATTAGGTTTAGCCGATGCCGAGCTTTATGTTGGCTACTGCTATTACTATGGGTACGGCGTGCAAAAAGACTGTGCTCAAGCCGTTTTTTGGTTCACAAATGCAGCAGATCAAGGGATCGCGATTGCGCAATATAATGCTGGGTACTGCTACGTTAATCAGATTGGCACATCCAAAGACGTTAATCGAGCATTCTATTACTTCAAACAAGCAGCTGATCAAAATGATTGCAATGGATTGTTTTGGGTGGGTTGTTGCTATGAATACGGGTTGGGTACTGATCAAGACTATCAACTCGCACTTGACTATTTTACGAGAGCACGTGATCTAGGGAGTGTCGACGCACAAAACAGGATCGACGCCATAATACAAAAGATGTGAATCGAAATTATAATAGAATTCTAGCACCATAAGCCGCATCATTGACATTTACGGCCATCGTCGGTATACTTGTGCTAGAAAAAAAGAGACGACCAACGAGAGGACCCTATGAGCGACGACGAGAGCGACAGTACCGACGAGCACAAAACCAATCCAATGAACGGAATGATTCGAAAGAACATAACCAGTCTTTGTTGAGAAAAGGCGTTTCGGTTATGCTTTTTCTGTTTCTGGGAGCACCCAAACAGAAGAAGCATGGCTTTTTTTATTCTGATATCCGGCGCAGGAATTTGATTTGCCCGCGCGGCAGGAGCACGACACTCGGTTACCCGACGAGACTATTTGGAGTAGAGAAATGAAGAACGACCCCATATTTTGGGAATTGATTTTACAGGCGGTTCTGATCGCGCTCAACGCGGTGTTCGCCTGCGCGGAGATTGCCGTCATCACCATGAACGACGCGAAGCTTGCCAAGCTCGCCGCAGAAGGCGACAAGCGGGCGATTAAACTCGCGCGCTTAACCAGCCAGCCGGCGCGGTTTCTCGCGACCATTCAGGTCGCGATTACGCTCTCCGGCTTCTTAGGCAGCGCGTTTGCGGCGGACAACTTTGCCAAGCGCATCACCACCGCGGTTTCCGCTAGCTGGCCGACGGCGCCGCTCGCAACTATCAATACGGTTTCCGTATTGCTCATTACGCTGATTTTAACGTTCTTTACGCTCGTGTTCGGCGAGCTGGTGCCCAAGCGCGTTGCCATGAAAAACGCGGAGAAGCTCGCGCTTAGCATGGCAGGGCTGATCAACGGCGTGGCAAAGGCGTTTGCGCCACTCGTTTGGCTGCTGACAATCTCGACCAACGGAATCCTGCGCCTGCTTGGTATTGACCCGAACGCGGAGGACGACGAAGTCACCGAGGAAGAGATTCGAATGATGGTGGACGTCGGCTCGGAAAAGGGTACGATCGAAGCGCAGGAGAAGGAGATGATCCACAACGTCTTCGAGTTCGACAACGTCTCCGCCGAGGATATTTTGACCCACCGCACGCAGGTGGACATCCTCTGGCTGGACGAAAGCGACGAAGACTGGGCGGAGACCATCCACAATACGCGCCATTCGTTTTACCCCATCTGCCGGGACTCCAGCGACGACGTGGTTGGCATTCTCGACGCGAAGACATATTTTCGCCTGAATGACCGCTCACGCGACAACGTGATGGAACACGCGGTACAGCCCGCGCGGTTCGTGCCGGAAACGATTAAGGCCGACGACCTGTTCCTCGACATGAAGCGCAGCCGCAACCACTTTGCGGTGGTGATGGACGAGTATGGCGGCATGTGCGGCATCGTGACCCTCAGCGACCTAATCGAGGTCATCGTCGGGGACATCGACGAACAGGAGGACGACGGTCTGCCCGCCATTTCGCTTGTTCGCGAGGGCGTTTGGGAGACGGAGGGATTCGCCACGCTGGAAGAGATCTCGGAGGCGACCGGATGCCCGCTGCCGATGGAGGAATTTGACACGCTCAACGGCCTGGTCTTCAGCGTGCTCAACGAGATTCCGGAGGACGGAACCGTGTTTGAGGTGGACGTCGCCGGACTACATGTAATCGTGCTGGAGATGAAGAACCACGGCATCGAACGCGCGGAGATTTCGATTCCGCCAAAGGAAGACTGCGAGCCGGAACCAACAAAGGCATAACTTAAGCATACAAAAAGAGCGCCGGAAGGCGCTCTTTTTGTATGCGTGTTTGTTGGTCAGCAATCGCGCAGTTCGCTCAGAATGGTCTGGCTTACCCGGCGCGCGCCGGACATCACGCTGACGATACCCGCGCCGCTCTCGCTCTGCGCGCCGATGAACCAGAAACCTTTGACCGGCGTGCGGTTTGGCACCGCTTTTTTGCCCATGACCGGAGCGCAGCCGCCAAAGGAATGGTGCGCCTGCAAGGTTCGCGCGCGGAAATCCTCCGGCGTAAACACAACCTGCTCGACGATATGCTCCTTGAGGTTTGGAATTCGCTCCGACGCAAGATCGATCAGCTTGTCCGCAAAGCGGGCGCTCTGCTCGCTCCATTCGCCCTCCTTGAGCCGGTTGGGCGCGACGGTGTAGATGGTCACCGCGTGCCGCCCCGCGGGTGCGCACTGCGGCGAAAAATGCGACGGAACATAGATGAGATAGCCGTCCTCGCCCTCGTGATAGTCGTTGTGCTGCAGGCGGTCTACGCTGCCGGAAATGTCGTAACTGCGATAGCAATAGCTGATTGCGCCGGGCAGGCTGTCCATCGGGTCGATATCCAACCCAAGATGGAGCAGAAACACGGACTCCATCAACGGCGCGCCGTCCACCAGCGCAAGAAACTCCTTGCCAACCGCCTCAGGATCGACCAAACGGAAGATATCCCGCGCGCCGCCGCTGGCGAGCACGAGGTTCGCGTCGTAACGGGTACCGTCCGCGAGCGTGACGCCGACGGCCTTTCCCTGCTCGGTTCGGATTTCGGTGACGCGCGCATTGGTGTGAATTCGTCCGCCGTGCTCGCGGATGACGTCCGCCAGCAGCTCCGCCAGCACGCGGCAGCCGCCGTCGACGCAGGTATAGCTCGGCTGCTGTGCGCGGGGCGAAAGATCGAGCGGAACGCGATCGTCAAACGCGGACTCCGGATTGACCAGCGCAACGCCCAGCCCCTGAAACTCCTCCGGTCGAACCACAAAATCGGCCAAAATTGAGGTAAACACCGCCTTGAGCTGCTCCGAGGAAAACAGGTGATCCATCAACTGCTTGGCCGACCAGTTCATCTTTGGCAGCAGCGGCAGAAGGCGCAGAAACATGCCCGCCTTCAGCAAAAGGGCGCGCAGTCCTTTGGCGTCCTCCGCACGCTGGGCGTAGGTCACGATCTCGCGCATGCGAATGTAAAAGCGATAGTACGCGCGAATGCCGCGCGCCTCCTCCGGAAACTGCCGAAGCAGATAGTCCTTTCGCCACCAGGGGCCTTCGTAGGAGGCGGGAGGCTGTATAGTGAAATCGGGGAAGGCGTAGAGCCGCGCCGCCGGATGCAGCTTGAGCCGGGAACGCAGACCGAGTTCGTCGACAATGCGCCCCGCGCTCTCGCCAACGCCCAGTCCTTCGATGTTCAGCTGGCCCATGTCCCAGGAATAGCCGTTTTTGCGAAAGCCGCCGGTGATGCCGCCGATTTCGTCGCTCTGCTCAAAGAGATCCACCGAAACGCCGCCTCGGGAAAGGTAGGCGCCCGCAACGAGGCCCGACAATCCCGTGCCAATAACAATTGCCTGTTCGCCCAAGTTCGTTCCTCCCATTTCTATTGTGTTCGCCAAAGGCGCGTTATTTCGCTCTGGCGACAAAAAACCGAGCGTGTAGCAACGCCCGGTCTTTGCTTGATTATTCGACCCCGATGACGTCGTCGTCCAGAACGACGGCAACGAGCATGGTGCCCTTGCCCGCGCGCGGTTCCACGCGTGCTTCGCTGCTGTTGACGGGGGTGCGCGCTCCGTGTCGCTGAATCAGCGTCAGGGTGCGCGGTTCGGTCAGGTGCAGCACGGCGGCAATGCAGGTGCCGTTTGCGCCGTTCTTTTTGAGGTCAAAGGTCTTGAGACCCTTGCCGTTTCGGCCTTGCAACTCGTATTCAAACATCGGCGAACGCTTGCCAAAGCCCTTGTCCGTAATGGTCAGCACCTCGCCCTCGTCCGGAACGAGCGCAGAATAAATCACCTCGTCGTTCTTTTCGAGCTTGATGCACTTGACGCCGCCGGACACGCGACCCATCGCCGGAATGGTGTCCGCTGCAAAGCGGATACTCATGCCCAGTTTCGTAATGAGCAGAATCGACTTCGGTTCGTATTTCTCCACGGCGAGCAGGCGGTCCTTGTCCCGCAGCGCGACCGCCGCCGTGCGCTTGACGCGAACGCGGTATTCGGCGCTGGGCGTACGCTTGATGTTGCCGTCCCGCAGGTAGAAGAGGTAGTCGCCTTCCTCGTCGTCCGGATATAGCGCAATGATCGACTCGTTCTTCTCAAACGGCAGCAGTGCGGCGAGATTCGTTGCCCGCGTGGTGGCACGCGTCTCTGGCAGTTCGGAAACCGCGATGGAGAGCATGGCGCCGAGGTTCGTAAAGAGGCGGATGCGCTGGTCGGAGCGGGTGTCGAGCACAAACAGCGGCTTGTCCTCGGAGATGGACGCCAGCGAAAACGCCTTGGTCGGCATTTTGCGAATCTTAAGCCCTTCGCAAACGCAGACGGTCACGTCCTCAACGATCGCGAAATCCTCCGACTCGTCCACGGGCGTTTCTTCCGTGGCGATAAAGGTTGTCCGCCGGGAGACCGCGAGTTGTTCGCGAATCTCGAGCAGTTCCTTTTTGATCAGCGCAAGCAGCTTCTTCTCACTCGCGAGAATGCTGCGCAGATCTTCAATAAGTTTCACGACCTCGGCATATTCGCGCTTGATCGTGATGAGTTCCATGTTTGTCAATCGCTGGAGACGCAGGTCGAGAATCGCCTGCGCCTGAACTTCGCTGAGCGCGAACGTCTTCATGAGCCCCTCGCGCGCTTCCTTGGGGGACTTGGACGCGCGAATCAGCGCGATGACCGCGTCGAGGTTGTCCACGGCGATCATGAGCCCGGCGAGGATGTGCTCGCGCCGGAGCGCCGCGTCGAGATCAAACTGCGTGCGGCGGGTAACGACGTCCCGCTGATGGCGAATGTAGTGCGCAATGATCTGCTTGAGGTTCATCTGCTGCGGTTTCCCGCCCGCAATGGCGACCATGTTGACGCCAAACGTCATCTGCAGGTCGGAATACTTGAACAGATACTGCAGAATACGCTCCGGGTCGCCGTCCTTCTTGACCTCGATGACGGCGCGCATGCCTGTGCGGTCGCTCTCGTCCCGAATGTCCGCAATGCCGGAAAACATCGCTTTCTTCTCCTGGCTGACGGCGAGAATCTTCTCGAGCATGTTCGCCTTGTTAACTTGAAAGGGCAGCTCGGTGATGACGATGAACGTCTTTCCGTTCTTCTGCTCCTCAAAGTGCGTCTTGGCGCGCATATAGATCTTTCCGCGACCCGTTCGGTAGGCAAGCTCGACCTCGGAGGATTCCAGCAGGAACCCGCCGGTTGGAAAGTCCGGCGCGGGGATGATCTTCATGAGCTCTTCGAGCGTGATGCGAGGGTTTTCCATCACCGCGACAACCGCGTTGATCGCCTCCACGGGGTTGTGCGGCGGAATGTTGGTGGCCAAGCCCACCGCAATGCCGCTGGCGCCGTTGACGAGCAGGTTTGGAAAACGACCGGGCAAAAGGTCCGGCTCTTTGAGCGTATCGTCAAAGTTAAAGGAGTAGGAGACCGTGTCCTTCTCGATGTCGCGAAGCAGCTGCATTGCGGCTTCCGTCATGCGCGCTTCCGTATAGCGCATGGCCGCCGCGCTGTCGCCGTCCACGCTGCCGAAGTTGCCGTGGCCGTCCACGAGCGGAACGCACATGTTGTAGGGCTGCGCCATGCGCACCATCGCGTCGTAAACGGAGGTGTCCCCGTGCGGGTGGTATTTACCGAGACAGTCGCCGACGATGCGCGCGCTCTTGCGGTGCGGCTTGTCCGGCGAGAGGCTCAGTTCGAGCATCGTGTAGAGAATGCGCCGCTGCACGGGCTTGAGCCCGTCTTCGACGCGCGGGAGCGCGCGCTCCAGAATGACGTGCTCCGCGTAGGGCATCATGGACTGGTGCATGACCTCGTCCATGTTGCGCTGAATGATCTTTTCCAGTTTAAGCTGTTCCGGTTGTTTCGGCATATCGTGCATCCTTATATATTCGTCAGTATGAGTGCTCTATCAAATCGTGTTAATCACGAAGCTTTTCAAACATGTCTATGATCATCGCATGTTGAATGGCGCAATCAAACGGGAATCAGTCCCTAAGCTTTTCAAACATATCGGTGTTTTGCTTGTTGAAGTCCGCGTTTTCGAAAATATACTCCTTGCGGGACTGCACCTTGTCGCCCATGAGCACGGTTACGAGGTGCTCGACATCCGCCGCGTCTTCAATGGTCACGCGAATGAGCGCGCGTCCGTCCGGGTTCATAGTCGTTTCCCAGAGCTGCTCCGGGTTCATCTCGCCGAGGCCCTTATACCGCTGGATCGTGTAGCCCTTGCCGACGGATTTTGTCGCGGCGCGGAGCTCCTCGTCGTCGTAGCAATAGATGCGTTTTGTGTCCTTTTGCACCTTATAAAGCGGAGACAGGCCAATGTAAACGTGTCCTTCCGTAATGAGTTCCTTCATATAACGATAGAAGAACGTCAGGAGGATGGCCCGAATGTGCGCGCCGTCCTGATCCGCGTCCGAGAGGATGATGATCTTGTCGTATTTGAGCGAGGAGATGTCAAAGTCCTCGCCGATGCTGGTGCCAACCGCGGTGATGATGGAGCGGAACTCCTCGTTTTGCAGCACCTGGTCGATGCGTTTTTTCTCGACGTTGAGCGGCTTGCCGCGCAGCGGCAGAATCGCCTGAAACTTGCGGTCGCGCCCCTGCTTGGCGGAACCGCCCGCGCTGTCGCCTTCAACGATGAACAGCTCGTTGCGGCTGTAGTCGCGTCCGGTGCAGCTCGAGAGTTTGCCGACGAGCGGCGCGTTTTCGAGCTTGTTCTTCTCGCGCGCGGTGGCTTTGGCTTTGCGCGCGGCCTCGCGCACCTTCGCGGCCTTGACCGCCTTTTCGGCAATCGCCGTGGCGACCTCGCCGTGCTTCAGGTCCTCCAGATAGGGGGTTAGCTGTTCGGTGACGACGCTTTCCACGGCGGGGCGCGCCTCGGTGTTGCCAAGTTTGGTTTTCGTTTGCCCCTCAAACTGAATGGAGCGCATCTTGAGCGAGAGCACGGCGGTGATTCCCTCGCGAAAGTCCTCGCCGGTGAGCGGAGCGTCCTTGTCCTTGAGGTAGCCCATCTTGCGGCAGTAGTCGTTGAGCACCTTTGTCAGCGCTGCCTTGAGGCCCGTTTCGTGCGTGCCGCCCTCGCTGGTTGGAATGTTGTTGACGTAGGAAAAGATGCTGTCCGCATAGCCGTCGTTGTGCTGCAGCGCAACCTCGACCACGATGTCGCCGGAGGTGCCGCTAAAGTGGATCGGCGGTTCGTAGAGCGGGGTTTTGTCGCTGTTGAGGTAGCTGACAAAGTCGCTCAAGCCCCCGTTGAACTGGTACTCGACCTTGCGTTGGTGTCCGATGCGCTCGTCGGATAGGAGCATCTTCGTGCCGCGGTTGAGATAGGCCAGCTCGCGGATGCGCTTGGAGATGATGTCGTAACTCATCTCAACGGTCTCAAACACACGCGCGTCCGGCAGGAAGGTGACGCTCGTGCCCTGTTTGCGGGTGCGACCGACCTCTGCGAGCGGAGCAGTCGCCTTGCCGGATATGATCTTGCCCGTCGCGTCCTCCTCGCTCGTGAAGCGAATCTGATACATACGTCCGTCCGTGCAGACCTCGACCTCCACCCATTCGGAAAGCGCGTTGACGACGGATGCGCCTACACCGTGGAGACCGCCGGAGTATCCGTAGGAGTCGTTGCCGAATTTGCCGCCCGCGTGGAGCTGGGTAAACACGACCTCGACGCCGGAAACGCCCATCTTCTCGTGAATCTGAACGGGAATGCCGCGGCCGTTGTCGGTCACGGTGACGGAGTTGTCCTTATGCAAGGTCACGGCGATTTCGTTGGCATAGCCGTTGGCCGCCTCGTCGATGGAGTTATCGATGATTTCCCAGAGCAGGTGGTGCAAGCCGCGCTGCCCGGTGGAACCAATGTACATGCCGGGGCGCATGCGAACCGCGTCCAGCCCCTCCATGATTTTAATTTTGTCTACTGTGTAATCCGACGCCATATTGACTCCTAGCTGCATGTGATATTTCAATATTTTAATAGGATAGCGAATGCGAAAAAACGCGAAGATTGCAAAATGCCGCCTGCCGGACGGAAAAACGCCGGCAAAGGGGAAAACCGTGGGGTTCGCCGCTTTAGCCGGGGAATGGTTTCGGTGAAAACGCCATATCTTGCGTGCCGACATGCGTAGTATACCATACTTTGTAGCCGCCTGTGTACCGGTTGAACCAAGGAACTTGCAAACAAATGTTTTGTTTTCAAATTATTCAAAAATAGGGTGCGGCGCTCGCGGGAGCGGATTTGACCAATCCAAACGAGTCGCGCGAAAAAGCAGTGTGTTTCGTCGATAAAATTGTGAAAAAATGCAAAAAACACGAGGAAAGTGGTGACAAATGGGGGATCGTGGTGTATACTCATCGTAAATCTGGGGGATTCTATTAAAAGACCAATTTTAGGGAACGAACGGGAGGAAAGCGCGTGCTGATTGGTTCATATGAACACATGCTGGATGCAAAGGGACGCGTGTTCATTCCCGCTAAGTGGAGAGAGTCGCTGGGGGACATGCTGATTGTGACCATCGGCCTCGACACGAAGCAGGAGGCCTGCCTCTACGGCATGTCCGTTCCCGAATGGGAGCGTTTTTCGGAGAAGCTCTCCTCGCTGCCGGTTTCGGACGCGAGCGGCCAGAGCATCCGCAGAAGGCTGTATTCCATGGCGGCTGCCTGCGAGGTGGACAAGCAGGGCCGCATTCTGATTCCCGCGCAGCTGCGCGATCTGGCCGGGCTGGTTAAGGACGCAACGCTGATTGGCGTCGGGGAGCGCATGGAGTTCTGGAATCCCGGCTCGCTCGCGGCCTACAACGCGCGAACGGACGAGAGTTATAACGAAGCGCTGGAGCATCTGGCGCAAATGGGCATATGAGCGCGACGTTTCAACATATTCCGGTGCTGCTCGGCGAGGTGCTCGAATACCTCGAACCCGGGCGCGGCGGCACGTTTGTGGACGGAACGCTCGGCGGTGGCGGACACGCGGAAGCGGTGCTTTCCCGCCTGCCGGAGTCGGGCCGGCTCATTGGAATTGATCGGGATTGGGAAGCCGTGCATGCGGCGGAAAGCCGACTGCTGGCTTACGGCGGCCGCTTCACCGCGCTGCACGGTAATTTTTTCAATATGCGCTCGCTGCTCGGCGAAATCGGCGTAACGGAGGTCAACGGAATTCTGCTCGACCTCGGCGTTTCGTCGCATCAGCTGGACACGCCGGAACGCGGATTTTCCTACAAGGCCGAAGCGCCGCTGGACATGCGAATGGACGCAACCGCGCCGCTCACCGCCCGCGAGGTGGTAAACACCTACTCACAGGATGCGCTTGCGCACGTATTATGGGACTATGGCGAAGAGCGCTTTGGGCGCCGGATTTCAGAGTTAATCTGTCGCGCGCGCACGCAAAAACCAATTGAAACGACGCTGGAACTGGCGGAGATCGTCCGCAGTGCCATCCCGGCAAAATACCGAAACGAACAGCAGCACCCCGCCCGCAGAACCTTTCAGGCAATCCGGATTGAGGTCAATGGGGAGCTGCGCGAACTCGACCGCGCGGTCGAGGATGCCTGCGATCTGTTGCAAAAAGGCGGAAGACTGTGTATAATTACATTTCATTCACTGGAGGATCGCATTGTTAAGCAGGCGTTTCGGAGATTTGAACACCCCTGCACCTGCCCGCCTTCCGCGCCGATCTGCATCTGCGGAAAGGAACCGAAGGCGAAGATCCTCACAAAAAAACCGCTGATTGCCTCGGAGGAGGAAGCCGCCGAGAACTCCCGCTCTAACTGCGCAAAGCTTCGCTGCATGGAAAAGATTTAGCAAGAAAGCGCGTAGTTCGGGCGGATTCTGCGCGCCCGACTTAGATGCGACAGCCGGAGAATGGAAGGGATATATTTGGACATTCGTTTTGACGAAGCGTCGAAAAAAGGAAAGTCGCCGACCACGCGGCTCTATACGCCAAAGAAGGACCCGGATGCGGAAGACACGCTGCGCACGCCCCGCGCCGGATCGACAAGAAAGAAACCGGACGAGCCGCATGTGCGCGTCGACAAGCCGGAGATGACGGTGCTGGGCCGGTTTGGTCTGATTCTCAGCGGGTTTATTCTCTCGGGCATGATTCTTTTTACGCTGGCGGGGTACGAGCGGATTTCGCGTGCCTACGCGGACATCAACGCGCTGAACAGCGAGATTGATTCAACCAGCCTGCGCATCAACGAGCTGGACGTCCAGATTGAATGCGCGGTGACCATTCAGGATGCGCAGGCGATTGCGGAAGCATACAGTATGCGTTATCCCGAAAAGAGCCAATACGTAAAAATTGGAGATCCGCTGCCGTTCTCGGGCGGCGTTCCAACCGCAAAGCCGGACGATGCAGAGGCGACAACTCCGCCGTCTACCTCGCCGGAGACACCGACAACCAATCCGGAAACAACGCCGGAACCCGATTCCGCAGGCGCGGCAGGCAATACGCAGGGTGGGGGGGGCCAACCGCCCGCGAACGGTTAAGTTCGAATGAAAGGACGATAGCCGTATGGCAAAAGAAACGTCTAAGGGCCCCAAACTCAAACGCAAACTGGTTCTTCTGATGGTATTCGCCGGTTTGCTGATGTTCCTGCTGGCAATGCGCCTTTCGCAGGTTATGCTGGTTCAGGGGCCGGAATTAAAGAAAAAGGCGGAGACGCAGTGGACGCGCCGCCAGAATTTGGCCGCACAACGCGGCAGAATCATCGACCGAAACGGACTCGTGCTCGCGCAGAGCGGCACGTCTTACCGCGTGCTTGCCAACCCGCCGGCCATCGCGCCGGACGACCGCGTCCGCGTCGCAACCGAGGTGTCCGACATTCTCGGACTCGACTACGACTATGTGCTCCAGCGCATCTCGCCGGACGCCGACGGCAAGCTAAAATTGCAGGTGCAGCTCAAGCGTCAGGTGGAAAGTTCGGTCATTGACCAGCTCGAAGCGCTGCAGCTCGGCAACGGCATCAGCTATACCACCGACATGAAGCGGTACTATCCGTTTGGACAGCTCTTTACGCAGTTGGTCGGGTTCACCGGCATCGAGACGGAAGGGCAAACCGGTCTGGAGGCGGAGTACAACACCTACCTCGCGGGCACGAACGGTCTGCTCGTGACCGAGGTGGATCGAAAGAACAATCCGCTTTCCTACGGTACGCCGGAATACATTGCCCCGGTTGAGGGCTATGATATGACGATTACCGGCGACTCGGTTGCACAGAGCTATCTGGAAAAATACCTGAAGCAGTGCTACGAGGTCAACCGGCCAATCAGTGTTTCCGGCCTGATCATGAACCCCAATACTGGCGAAATCATTGCGATTTCCACGTATCCTTCCTTCGACCTGAACAATCCGCCGCGCGATATGGTAACCGAGCTCATGTCGATGTCGCGCGCGCGCATCGTGACGGATACCTACGAAGCCGGAACCATGTTCGACGTGATCACCACTGCGGCGGGCATCGACGCAGGCACAACGAGCGCAGCCAGCAGTTTCAACTGCGACGGCTCGCGCACCTTCCGGCTGGAAAAGGTACGTTGCTGGAAGACGGGCGGACATGGCGACGAAACGCTTGCCGAAGCACTCGGCAACTCCTGTAACGTCGCAATGATCGACGTCGCAGAGGCGACGGGCGTCAACAAACTCTACGACTACATCTACTCGTTCGGGTTCAACGAATCCACCGAGTGCGGAATTCCGAGCGAGGACACCGGCGAGGTTATCCATCGAAAATACATTCGCGAGAGCGACCTTGCGCATCTTGCCTTTGGCGAAACGATTACGACGACCGCCATTCAGATGGCAAACGCGTTCAGCGCAGTGATCAACGGCGGCTTGCTGATGCAGCCGTACGTCGTGAGCAGCATCACCGATATGGACGGCAAAGAGATCGTTAAAAACGAACCGACCATCCTGCGCCGCGTCATCAGCTCCGCAACGTCATCGTCGATGCGCACCCTGCTGCAGTCCGTTGTCGACAACGGAAACGGCGCCAGCGCGAAGGTAATGAACTATCAGGTTGGTGGAATCACGGGCGTATCCCGCAAGTTCGAAGAGGACGGCACAACGCCTTCCCGCGTGCGCGTGGTTGCGTCGTTTTGCGGCTTCATTCCGGTAAACGATCCGCAGCTGGTCTGCATGATCGTGATCGACGAGCCGCAGGTGCCGGTTCTGGAAGCGAGCAACGTACCGGGCTACTGGGCTTCCAAGATATTCTCCGATCTCGTTCAGTACTACGGCATTCTGCCGGATACGACCTCGAAGACCCGAACGGTGCCAAACGTCGTCGGCATGACGGGCAAGGATGCGGTTTACGAGCTCACGCAGGCCGGGTTACCCGCCTACGTCGTGCCCGGCGAAGAGGAAGCGCTTGTGGTTTCCCAGTTCCCCGCGGCGGAGACCATCGTTCCCTCCGGCACAAGCGTAGTGCTGTATACGTCGATGACGACGTTTAACGACGAGGGACTCTATAGCAATCAGGTTGAAGTACCGAGGCTAATCAACAAACGGCGGCAGGATGCGTTCGACGCGCTGGCAAAGCTTGGGCTGCTGCTCTCCTACGATAAGACGCTGTGCACGGGGCAGATCGACTCGCAGTCCGAACCGGAAGGCACCAAGGTGAACCCGGGAACGACGATTTATGTCACCTTCCAGACGCCGGTACCGACGGGATCGCCAACGCCTTCGGGCGGAACGCCCGCGACCACTCCGGAACCGCAGGAGTAGAAACATCGCCGAACACGGCGTAGAAAATTGAGAATGTGATACGCGGGGATGCGCTCCGCGTAAATGGAGGGAAACTACATGCTGCTTTCGGAACTCGCAATGGCGTCCGGCCTGCGTTATGAAGGCGAGGACAAGGATATCGCGTCCATCGAGTATGATTCGCGCAAGGTGAAACAGGGAAGCATGTTCTGCTGCATTGTCGGCGCGCTGTTTGACGGGCACACGTTTGCCCAGAGCGCGGTGGACAACGGCGCGGGCGCGCTGCTCGTTGAGCGCGAACTGCCGATTGCGGTGCCCCAGCTCGTGGTCAAAAACGCAAGAAAGGCGATGGCCGAAATGGCCGCCGCATTCTACGGATATCCCCAGCGCGAGATGATGATGCTCGGCGTCACCGGCACCAACGGCAAAACCACCACGACCTATATGGTCAAGGCAATTGCCGAACAGGCCGGCAAGAAGGTTGGCGTCATCGGCACGATTCGCAACATGATCGGCTCCGAGAGCATCTACACCGAGCGCACCACGCCGGAGTCCGTCGACCTGTTTCGACTGCTACGCATGATGGCGGACGCGCATGTCGACCTCGTGGTCATGGAGACCAGCTCGCATGCGCTCGAACAGTTCCGTGTTCACGGAATCAAGTTTGACGTAGGCCTGTTTACGAACCTGACACAGGATCACCTCGACTATCATAAATCCTTCGATAACTACCTTGCCGCGAAGAAGATTCTCTTCCTCAACAGCAAGAAGGCGGTTGTCAACGTGGACGATCCCTACGCCGCGCGCATCATGGAGGGATTGACGATTCCGATTTTGACCTTTGGCGTGCGCGACCGCGCGGACATCTCCGCGACGGACATCGACATCACCACCGACGGCGTTCAGTTTGACCTGCATACGCCCGAGGGCGAAGTGCTCATGAATCTGGCGATACCCGGCCTGTTCTCGGTGTTCAACGCCCTGGGCGCGGTGGGTATGGCGCAGGCGGTCGGCATTAAGCTTGGCGCGATCAAGGCGGGACTGGAGTCGCTGACCAGCGTCTCCGGACGGCTGGAACCGGTCAAGACGAACCGCGGGTTCTCCGTATTCGTGGACTATGCGCATAAGCCGGACGCGCTTGAGAACGTGCTCAAGACCGTTCAGCAGTTCGCTAAGGGGCGCGTGATCTGCGTCTTTGGCTGCGGCGGCGACCGCGACCGCGCAAAGCGCCCGATTATGGGCGAAATCGCGGGGCGGTTCTCCGAGTTTGCGGTGATTACAAGCGACAACCCGCGCACGGAAGACCCCATGGCGATCATCGACTCGATTGAAGAGGGCATGAAGCGCAGTGGCACGAAGTATACCGTCATCGAAAACCGCAAGGAAGCGATTCGCTACGCGCTCTCGATTGCCAAGACGGACGACGTGATCATGGTTGCCGGAAAAGGCCACGAGAACTATCAGGAGATCAACGGAACAAAGTTCCACTTCGACGACAAAGAGATCGTAGAGGAATTGCTCTCCGAACTATAAAGAACATTCGCACTTCCGCATTTGCATCTCCCGTTTGCCGCGCGTGAGCCGCGCGGATCAAGCGCGGACATTGAATGCGGATTTTGCGCGTTTTGGGGATCGCCGCCGCCCGTGTGCGACGGTCGATCCGTTGGTTGGGGGAAGTACGAGGTTCAAATTTCGCGCCGCTTGGTGGATTCCGCAGAAAAAGATTGTCCGGCGCGCGGGGATGGGGTTATAATATCGCTATGTTTCAAGTTTTGATTACGGCGTTAACCGCCTTTACAATCGTCTGGCTGCTCGGCCCGCTGTTCATTCCCATGCTGCACCGGCTGAAGTTCGGCCAGATTGAGCGTGAGCTCGGGCCCGAGTCGCATAAGAAAAAGCAGGGCACCCCGACGATGGGCGGCATTATGACGCTGCTCGCCGTTACCGTTGCTTCGCTCGTGTTCGGGCTGGACGGAATGGACTTTGTGCTGCCCGCGCTGCTCGTGACCGTTGCGTTCGGCGTTGTCGGCTTTCTCGACGACTTCATCAAGATTCGTCGCAGGAACAATCTTGGTTTGCGGGCGTATCAAAAGCTGCTCGCGCAGCTGATCATCGCCGCGATCGTCGCCGTTTGGGCATATCGCTCGCCTCTGATCGGGCCGTCGCTCTACCTGCCGATCTCCGGCGGGGAATGGGACATTGGCATTTGGTACATTCCGCTCGTGATCTTCGTGATCGTTGCGGAGGTCAACGCCGTGAACCTCACGGACGGGCTGGATGGACTCGCCACTAACGTGACGATGATCTATTCGCTCTTCATGCTTGCGATCTTCGCCGTGATGACGACGCTGTCCAACCAGAACGGCGAGCTGCTGCTGGGCAGCAACTTCAACGGAATGGCGATCTTCTGCGCGGCAATCGTCGGCGCGTCGATCGGGTTTTTGCGGTACAACACCTTTCCCGCGCGCGTGTTCATGGGCGACACCGGTTCGCTCGCGCTCGGCGGCGCGGTCTCGATGATGGCAATTCTGAGCCGCTCGATCCTGATTCTGCCGATCATGGGCTTTTGCTTCCTCGCCAGTGCGCTCTCTGTCGTGTTGCAGGTGGCGACCAACAAGCTCAACCACGGCAAGCGTATGTTCAAGATGGCGCCGATTCATCACCACTTCGAACTGCTGGGGTATCCGGAGCCGCAGATCGTCACGATGTATGCCATTGTGACCACGGTGCTCTGCGCCATCTGCCTGCTGCCCTACCTGCGCTAAGCAAAACACTTCCGCCCGAACGAAAGCGTCGGGCGTTTTTTTCGGAGGAGACAACTATGGAATCCAACAAGAAAGCGCTCATCGTCGGCATGGCGAAGAGCGGCATTGGCACGGCCAAGCTGCTGCGCCGCGTCGGCTGGGACGTGGTCATCAACGACAAGAAGAGCGAAATCGAAGGCCTGAGCGAAGCGCTGGAAGGCGTTTCGGTCGAATGGCGGCTCGGCGAGGATCCCGCATCTCTGTTTGACGGCGTGTCGCTGATCGTCATCAGCCCGATCATTCCGATGACGGTTCCGTTCGTCGTCGCGGCAAAACAGCGCGGCATCGAGGTCATCAGCGAAATCGAGCTGGGCTACCGCTACAGCCACGCGGAATTCGTCTGCATCACCGGCACGAACGGAAAGACAACCTGCACCGCGCTGACCGGCGAGATGTTCAAAACCGGCGGACGGCATACGTTTGTGCTCGGCAACATTGGCGTGCCGATTACGGAGCATGCGCTCGATACGCGAGAAGGCGACGTGGTTGTCGCCGAGACGGCGGGGCTCCAGCTCGAAGGGAACGTGCAGTTCCACGCGCGCGCGGCAGGCGTCTGCAACATTACGGAGGATCACCTCGACCACTTTGGCACGATGGAGAATTACATCGCCGCCAAGTGCAAGATTTTCGACCATCAGACACCGGACGACATCGCCGTGCTGAACTACGACGACGCGGTGGTGCGCGACATGGCGCGGCTCACGCCCGCAAAGGTGTTTTATTTCTCCCGCAAGCAGGAGGTGCCGCGCGGCTGCTTCCTGCGTGGGGACACGGTGATTGTTCGCGACGAGGCGGGGGAGTACGAACTGCTCCGCGTGGACGAAATCAAGATTCCCGGCGGTCATAACCTCGAAAACGCGATGCTCTGTTCGCTGCTCGCGCTCGGCATGGGCATTTCGGCGGGCGCGGTGCGCGAAACGCTCCGTACGTTCCCCGGCGTGGAGCACCGCATTGAGTTTGTCCGCGAGTTCGACGGCGTTCGCTACATCAACGACTCCAAGGGGACGAATCCGGACTCGACGATCAAGGCGATTCAGGCGATGACGCGGCCGACCGTGCTGATACTCGGCGGCTACGACAAGCACAGCGATTTTCACGAGCTGTTTGAGCATTTTCACGGCAGCACGCTCAAGGCGATTGTCGTGCTGGGCGCGACGAAGCAGAAGATTCTGGACACTGCGCGGGACACGGGCTACCTTGGCTACTGCCACGCGACGGGCACGTTTGCGGACGCGGTTGCCTGCGCGCGAACGCTCGCCGCACCGGGCGACGCGGTGCTGCTTTCGCCCGCTTGCGCGAGCTGGGACATGTTCGAGAACTTCGAGCAGCGTGGCAGGG
>JAYFPQ010000038.1:0-17321 GCA_034927595.1 Christensenella sp. | reverse complement strand
TGACAAAAACGGTATTCTTCTCAAAATCGATATCGCTCAGAATCGAAAGAATCGTTGCCGTTTGCGGCGCGTCGGCCGGGAAGCCAAGGCTTTTCAGGCGGCTCCCCGCTGAGGGATCAATTTTCTCGATTTCCAAAGCGAATTTATTCCAAAAAAGCGACGTTGTATCTTCCGCACATAAAAAGGACAACCACAGGAAGGGAACTTTGGCGGATGCAAGAAATTCCCGAACTGCGGTGGTCTTACCGTAACCAATCGGAGCTTCCACAATTGTCAGCGGATAATCGAATATGCTGGCCAGAGCACGATTCACGCGCGAGCGTTTCAATGTTTTTCCGACTTTCAATGGATGGCTCTCCTTTAAACAACTTGCTGTAAAAATAAGTGCCGTACTAATTCGTGTGAAGTGATTAATTCCTCTTTTTATGTCATTATAGCACAACCGCGCAAATTCAATATTTTTGTGTAAACTACAAATAATCGCAATGAAAAGCTGAACAGTCCGATGAATAGTACTAGGTGGAACTGAGGTGTCCCCCAAAGATCAGTCCACTTTGAAAGAGAAAAAGTCGATGTTCAGATGGCTTCTGAGCCCGCTTTCCGGGCAAATCCGGCTGGTGTCAGGCTATAGTAGCGCTGTGCGAACGGAGCTTGCTGTAGTCTCCAACCCCACTGAATAAACAAAAACATAGAGCCCATCAGACGTGGAATTCCTTTTCTTGAATAAACCCTCATGAAGTGATACAGACGCGCGAAACGTGGAGGGCGGGTGCAAATCAGGCAATTGGTTCATTCTACGTGTACTCAGTAATCGCTTATTATATTGGCCCCCCAGTACTGTCGGTTGGAACAAAGGCAATTTGCTCCGCTGCGTATTAGAACTTCTTCATTTCAACCACCTTTTTTTCTCAGTTTATTATTTTCGCTCTTTCTAAGTTGAATACTTTAAAAGAAGCAGGTCAAGCAAAGGAAACTGTTTTGGATTGTTACGTGAAGCAATCCGCAGATCATTCGAGAATGGAAAATAAAGTATCAGAAATGCTGTGGCAACCTCGGCTGAAATGAAGTAGAATAAGTGGCGAACAAGGTTTTCCTGCAATCGAAACCTGAGGAGTCATATGAGCCATACAGCTAACGGCGTAGATCAAAAGATATGTTTCGATATCGACATATGCAGCAGTAGAACAAACCCAAATGATACTCCGAAAAAACAAAACTACAATGCATTTTAAAAAAGCACATGTGCGAGAAGATCGATCCTTCCCAAAGGCTCTGCTGTTCTTCGTTGGAGCCGTTGGGTTGTTAGGGATATCCATGTTCTTTATCTTGTTTGTTTTGGGTCCGGGCGGGAGCGGAGGGCTGCTCTTCACCGCCGAATCGAAGTGCATGAACGAGACAAAGATTGGCGTAGTGCTACCTACGCTGGATTCCGCATATTATGACAGGCTCGTGCTAGGCCTTTATGACGAAGCGGAATATTATGACTGGGAAGTTGAGACTCGAATATCGAGTATTGCCGGCAGCGAACTGGAAGCGCTGGAAGAATTGATCAATGAAGGAATAAAAGCGGCAATCATCGATCCAATTGGGCTGAATGAAGCGACTATCCGGGTCCTGGATGAGCGCTGCAAAAACGCTGGCATCCCCTGTATTATGTTGCTCAACGAGGGAGAGCGGTTTGATTGCTGCTCGTCGTCGGTTTGGTACGATACGAATTATCTGGGTTCCGATATGGCATATAAGTGTGATCCTGGCGAAGCATTTCTGATTGGCAGTCAAGCGGGCAATGCGTCTACGCTGCAATTGAAGCGTAGTTTGCTTCGCGATTCGCATTACGGAATTGCGCTAAGATCGGATGTTCAGGTGCAGGGCATTTCTTATTTGGGGGGACGTCAATCCGTAAGAACGACTGCGGAAGAAATGCTGCGCAAACATCCCAATATGCACACATGCTTCATTCTGGACCCGGCTTGGGCGTGGGATACCATGCAGGCTCTCAATCAAACAGAATTCAGTGGCACGGTTTTTTGCTATGCATATGAAACCGATTTGAAGGAGCTTCGCGCTTCGACTTGGAATTTTCATGTGATCTACGAGTATTTCTCAATTGGCGATACGGCGTACTATTGCCTGATGGCGATTGCGGATCAAATGTTATACGACACGGATCCACAGTATTATGCGGTTTATCCATGTTCTTGGTAACAGAAACGATGAGATTGGTTTTTCAGGCTCCGATATCGCGATTTCCTTCTAGAGGATAATGACGAGAAAGGATCGGCAACATGTATTTTAAATATATCCCCGGAGTATGGTCTCTGGCGTTATCCTTCTTCATTGTTATGCTATTAGGGTTGTTCTCTGTCGTCTACTATCGGGTAAGAGGGGCAAAGCTATTCGGTTTCTGCATGTTGTTTCTGGGCGGATGGACGATCTGCAAAGGACTCGCGATTCTTGGAGCCGATTATTATACGCGTAATATTTGGGCATGTGCAGGGTTCTGCCTCTACATGGCACTCCACATGAGCTGGTTTTTCATGGTTCTGCAGTTCGGAGGCGGAAAGGACTGGTTAAAATGGAAAAGGCTGCTTGCGCTGCTCTTGCTGCCGGTTCTATCATCGATTCTGGTCTGGACGAAGCCGTTCGCCGATCTTACGTATTACGGGTATATCATGGATTCTAGCGTGCATTTTCCGCTTGCAGGCAAACCGCACGGATGGCTTCTACTACTCATTCCGGTTTATATCTATACGTTGGATCTTCTGGCAATTGTACTGGTTATCCGCAGGTCGCTGTTCTATAAGTCCATCTACGGAATGAAAATGTCTTCCTTCGTCCTTGGGCCAATCATCAGCGTATGTCCGAGCATACTGTACCTTTTGTCTTTCTGGCTGATAAAAGGATATGATATAACTGCTGTCTTTATGAGCGTTTCTTCGGTGATCGCCGCGGCGGGAGGATATCATCTATTTGTCTCGGCTCCGGTTGCACGGGAAGCGGCGGTAGACAATATCAATATCGCGATACTTGTGGTGAATAACTACGGAAACATTGCGGATATGAATCATGCCGCGCGTCAAATGTTTGAGAAGAGAAAGCAGGCGTTGCTCGGATTACCTGCGAATGAAGTCTTCGCAAACCTGAGTTCTGAAATAAGTGAACTGCAAGATGGAGATTCGAAGGAAATTGAGTATCTTGATCGACAAAACGGACAAACACGATTTCTACGCGCGCAACGAATGCCGATTAATAACAAGAAAGGCGCCACAGCGGGCTACGTGGTTTTAATCTCAGATATCACCGAAATGCGCATGGAACGTCTGCGCATGCTGCAGCAGACCAGCGCTGTTGTTGCAAACAGGGAGCGTGAGAAGCTCGCGCGTGATCTGCATGATAATTTGGCGCAGGTTCTTGCGTCCATCAGCATGCAGGCGCAGGGAATCTGCAACGAACTCGAATACGAAGAGACGGAGAAGGTTTATCGCGATCTAACGCGACTGGTCGGCATTTCACAGAGCGCACATAGCGATATTCGAGAGTACATTCACAGTGTCCGAAATGCATTAGCGGGAGAGAAGAACCTGCCAGAGGTAGCCAGAACAGCGATTGAGGAATTTTGCCAGTTAACGGGGGTAATGGTTCGAACGGATATTCAACAGGTTGAAGCTCTCGATCGGCTCAATGGCGGTCATAAGGCGAATCTGTACTATATATTAAAAGAGTGCCTCAACAATATACGCAAGCACGCAATTGGCGTGAAGACTGTTACAATTTCCATGAAGCAGGAGAAGGACAATCTATGCTTTGCCGTTTCGGATGACGGCTGTGGATTCAACCTTGCAGATTACGATGGAAACCGGTTTGGACTGAACATTATGCGAGAGCGGGCTGACGAAATCGATGCGAAATTGATCATACAATCGAAACCGGGAAAAGGTACGCAGGTCAGACTCGAGATTCCGCTGGCGAAGGAGGGCATAACATGCTAAGAATACTGCTTGTTGACGATCATAAGTTGTTTACCGACAGTCTCCAATTCCTGCTTGGCACATATGGCATTGAGGTGGTTGGCGTTGCAGGAAACGGATTTGAAGCCATAGAGAAAGCGGAGTCTCTGAAACCGGACGTTGTATTGTTGGATATCATGATGCCCGGCTGCAACGGCATTCAAACGCTGAAGCGCATCAAAAGCAAAATGCCGGAAGTGAAGGTTGTTATGCTGACAACCACGGAAGACGACGAAAGCTTATTCCAGGCCATCAAACTGGGGGCATCCGGCTATCTGCTCAAGAGCATGAATGGAAATGAATTGGTTGGCATGCTGCTCGATTTGGAAAAAGGCGGAGCTCCGCTCGCCCCGAAACTCGCAACGCGACTGCTCAACGAGTTTCGGCGTGGAGGCGAAACGGCGAGTGTGGTTGCCGAACAATCGGTTGCTATTGGCGAGGGATCGCACCTATCCGAACGGCAGATTGAGGTATTACGTGAGGTTGCTACAGGTGCGACTTATAAGGAGGTTGGCGAACGACTCCATATTACCGAACGTACGGTGAAGTACCACATGGCGTCGATGATGGAACTCCTGCAGATGGAGAACAAAGCCCAGTTGATCGCCTATGCGACACAAATGGGTTGGACGAATTCATAAAAACAAGAATCGAGTACAGTCCGACAAAAGTACAGTTCGGTGACGCGGACTGTACTTTTTAATTTGGGCAAACTGTATATCGGTACATTGTGAATTTGTTACAGGAAGTGTTTAATGAAGAGGGATTGGTGTAAATTGCGTGGTGAGAAGAGGGGTTGTATATGAAGTCCAGAATTCTACTGGCAGATGATCATAAATTGTTTACCGACAGCTTGCAGTTTCTGCTGGGTACATACGGAATCGAAGTCGTAGGCGTGGCGGTGAACGGACTGGAGGCGGTGCAAAAGGCGGAGTCGCTGAGCCCGGACATTATTTTAATGGATGTACGCATGCCGGTATGCGACGGAATCGGCGCATTGAAAATAATCAAAAACCGCATGCCTGGCATCAAGGTTGTCATGCTGACGACGTCCGAAGAAGATGAAGATTTGTTTCAGTCCATCAAACAGGGTGCATCCGGCTATCTGCTCAAGAGCATGAACGGGAATGAGCTGGTCGATATGCTGATTAACCTGGAAAACGGCGGCGCTCCGCTCTCGCCAAAACTCGCCGCGCGTCTGCTCAAGGAAATCAGCAGCGATGAGACGAGTAATCAAAAGCGGGACACGGAACCGCCTGTTCGCACCGAAACCAGCCTTACCGGGCGGCAAATGGAAGTGCTGGAATCGGTAGCAAGCGGAAGTACCTACAAAGAAACGGGCGATCGGCTGGGGATTACCGAACGAACGGTGAAATATCACATGGGCTCAATGATGGAACAATTGCAAATGGAGAATAAGTCACAAGTAATTGCTTATGTGGTTAAAATGGGGTGGTTCAAGGACAGGAAGTAACGCAATAAGAGGGAAAATTTGCATTGTCGGAAAGTACAGTTCAAGCACTGAACTGTACTTAATTTTTTGAAAAGACTGTATCTTCGTACATTGTGGAACGCTAGATGAAGTGTTAGAAATGGAACTAAGGGAAACGACATAAAACGTGAATATGGGATTATTTAAAAGCACGTATTCAAAAAATGTCAATCATTCTGAATAGGAAGTAACATAGCGGATCAACCAACTGGCACAACGTGGCGGTAGACACATGGTTCGATTAATACGTCTGATTCATCCGACGAGTTCGCAAACGATGTGAGCCAAAAGTCCGCTGCATAAAACAACTGTCATTCAACGATGCGGTAGTAAACGAGGAGGAATCCAAGTGAACAAGAATGTAATCCGGAATCGGCATATTAAAAGAACGAAGCGCATGGGACGGGTCGGGATTCTCGCCTTGGTCTCTTCGGTGCTGCTGCTTTGCATATTCATGTCTGGATGCAGCGGGCGGCCGGTGCGTGCACTGGCGCAGGAAGAGGTCGTTATTTCGTCGTTCTCGGAAGCGAGCATCGCGGCTCAGACGGTGTACTTGGGAACGCGCGCGGAGGAGATCGGCCTGCCCAGCACACTTGCAGCAAATGTCGTCGTGCCGCGGGAACCGTCGCCGGAGGGAGAACAAACCGAACAGGAGACCGAAATCCTGGAGATTCGCGACATACCGGTCGCCTGGATGAGTGACGACTATGATCCTGATGCTGAGGGGACCTATCTCTTTAACGCGCAACTCCAGCCGGGATTCATATGGGAAGGAGCGCTTCCAACCATTCAGGTCGAGGTTCAGGCGGTGGAGGAAATACAACAAACCAGCACGCCGGAGATTATGACTACACCGGAGCCGAGCGAAACGCCGGACGGCTCGATTTCGCCGGAACCAAGCAGTTCGCCGGAGATTACTCCGGTTTCTGATCCCGCGCAGGACTATGTCGTCTCTTCCTTTATCAACGAGCCGATCGAAATCTGTATTGAGCGCGGTACCACCGAAGAGAACCTTCCGCTGCCCGCGACGCTGCCCGCGATCAACGGCAACGGCGTTACGATTGAGGTTCCTGTTCAATGGACTTGCACAAGTGCCTTGGCGGATGAGCGGAATTCCGACGAAGCCAACGTACCCGTAAACGGTTTCTCCGAAAATGGTTTCGCAATGGAAAGCAGGTTCGGTTACGGCCCCTGGGTATTCACGGCTTCGATTGCGAACCCGGAAGCAGAATCAACGGTATCAACGGAATCGACGGAACCAACGGCCGATGGCGTTCTTCCGGAACAGACGGAAGAACCGCGGGAGCAGACGATTGACGCGCAGGAGACGGCGGAACCAAGTGCACCTGACAACACCTACACCTATGCGGGAGAACCGATAACGGCGAGTGTAAGCATCCTTGGCTGCACGGACATTTCGAGCTTTTGCGGCATATCGGACGATGGACTGCTGATGCGGTTCGTCATCTTTGAGGGCGGCTCGGTTCAGCTCCCCGATGAAACGGGCGCATTCATGAGCGACGGCGGCTATCGGAACATCCCCATCACGTGGAGCGGGCGGTACGATACGGACTCGGCGGGTACCTATACGCTGCATATGCAGGTCGGGGACGGCTTCAGCGGCGGCGGGCGGGCAACTGCGGAAATCGTTGTGCTGAAAACAACGTTGAGGGCAACAGAGTCAGAAGCGCCATCGGGCGAAACGAGCGACGGTTACTCCGTACAAGTCATCGGTTAAGGTAAGGAGCGGATTATGAAGAAACGCAAGAATAGGGCCCTGCCTTTTATCTGTGTCGCCTTGGCGATCGGAGCGTTGGCATTGTTGCTCCCTGTGCGGTCGGCGCAGGCCGGGACGCAAGTTTATTATGTGCCAAACGAAACGAAGCCGACACCGGTCAATTTTCTAAACGGAAGCTTCCAATCGCCGACGGTAACATATGTACGACCATACGACGGGGCGCGATATAACTCATATACGATTGCACAGATGGCAAGCTGGTCAACCTGTCCGGTCGATTACGCTGCGTATGGAACAAATCCAAATGCATACTTAATCGAACTGCAAGTTGTTGACCCAACAGGCATGGCGGGCGTTCCTTTTACCTTTGCAACAACGCAGGCGGATGAAGATCAGTATGCTGAGTTGAACTGCCTCTTTCCGGGACGTTTGTATCAAGTCGTTTCAACGACACCTGGATCCAGGTTATATTGGCAATTTGCGCATAGGGCGATTGGAAACAGCTCAACAAAATACGACCAGATGAATTTTTACCTGCGTCCATCTGGCACGCCAACAACCGCGCCTTCCGGTTCGCAATTGATTCAAACAGCAAACAACAACGGAACCCAATGGTACTATTACCGTGGCGCTTACACGGTGCCTGCGGGTCAAACCAGCACCGAATTCGACTTCGCTGCGGTATCTTCCTGGACGGGAAATGTACAGAACGGTAACTTCTTAGACGACGTTGCGTTTCAGACCGGCGCAAAACTTATTGCGAAAAAAAGTATTACAACGCTCCAATCTGGAAACACAACAGCATGGAGAAATCAGGTTGTAACGATCTCCGTGAAAATTACAAACTGGGGGGAAACGGACGCATCCCGCTGTGTGTTTCGGGATATCCTGAGCGATGGACTCGATTTCGTTTCCGGCAGCGTAACAATCGACGGCTATCAAGCGGGAAGCCGTGCGACGTTTAACAGCACGACGGACGAACTGCGTGTTAACTTTGGCGACGGCGCAACCGCAGGCACATCCGCGACGAACGGCGGCGTCACCTGGGGATCACGTAATACGATCGGGATTAATCTTCAGGCTGGCGAAGGCATGACCCATACCATCTCCTATCAGGCAAGGGTAACGGGTCCCGTTGGAATGGTCGTGAAAAATCAGGCGAGTGTAACCTATAACGACCGCAATTATGAAGGCTACAACGCCAGCGGTTTTACGAGCTACTCCAGCGTAACCGGACGGACGGTGAATTCGGCAGATGAAACGTCCTATGTGAACCGCTTTACGGTCGTCGGCGGTTCCATCAGCGGCAGAGTTTGGGTCGATTTGGATTCGGATGGAACAATTGATGCAAGCGAAACAAGACTATCCGGAATTACGGTAACGGCATATGACCATGATGACACTTTTTTCGCCAATCCGTTAAGGTCTGCAACAACGAACGCTTCCGGTGTATATACGTTGACACCCATGGACGCTAGAGTTTATCAACTGCAAATGACGCTTCCGGGCGGATATGTAGTGACTCGACTTGTAAATGACAATGATGCATCGGCTAACGCGCTTTCACCACAAACATATGCACGAACAGGAAATGTCTCGGTTTCAACCACAACACCGACGGTGACAAATATCGATTTCGGGCTTACTTCAAATCGCACGATTGCCGGACGCGCGTGGTACGACACGAATACGGACGGCACGATCGACGCTGCGGAGAGCAGAGTCTCTGGTTTGACGGTTGGTATCTACGCAAATACGGATACCACCTATTCCACACCTCTGACGAATCTATACGGCCAATCGCTAACGACGACGACGAATGCGACCGGAACCTACAGCTTCTCGCTGGTACCTTATGGAACCTATAAGGTCGTAATTACGACGCCGAGCGGGCATATCGTAACAAGATTGGCGAACGATAACGACGCGAGCCCGTCCGGCACGCGGGCAGTCATCAGCAATGTGGCACTGACGACCGCCACATCCGTGAGCAACATGGACTTCGGTTTCACACCGAATCGAACGATTTCAGGCCGTGTCTGGTACGACACGGATACGGACGGAACGATCGACGCGGCAGAAACGATGGTTTCCGGATTGATTGTAAGGGTGTTTGCGAACACAGATACAACCTATTCGACCCCGCTGTCAAGTATTTATGGGTTTACATTGGTTACGACGACAAGCGCGACCGGAACCTACAGCATTTCTGCGATACCAAACGGGACCTACAAAGTCGTTGTGACAACTCCAAGCGGATATGTTGTAACAACATTGGCAAACGACAACAACGCCGTACCATCCGGTACGCATGCAGTTGTCAGTGATGTTGCGCTGACCACCGCGACGTCCGCCAGCAATATAGACTTTGGCTTTGCTGTCGACCGGACAATTGCAGGACGCGCATGGATGGATACCGATGTGGACGGCACAATTGACGTGGGCGAGACGCTGCTATCCGGTCTGACGGTTGGCGTGTACGCCAATACGGACACGACCTACACATCGCCGCTGACGAATCTTTATGGTGCGGCATTAACAACAACGACGAGCGCAAGCGGGACATATGGCTTCTCGCTGGTTCCGTACGGAACCTACAAGATTGTGGTGACGACTCCAGCAGGTTATGTCGTAACGGTGCATGCCAATGACAACGACGCAACTCCTTTCGGTACGCGTGCAATCATCGGGAATGTGGCGGTGACTACGGCAACTTCCGTAAACAACATGGACTTTGGGTTCGCCGACAACCGTACGATCGCTGGGCGAGCCTGGGTAGATACGGATGCCGACGGGGCTATCGATGCGTCGGAAGCGGCGTTCTCTGGTTTAACGGTTGGCGTGTATGCCAATACGGACACGACGTATACCACGCCGATAACGAATATCTATGGCGCCGCACTGACGACAACGACCAGCGCGACGGGAACATACAGTTTTGCCGCGGTTCCGATCGGCACGTATAAAGTCGTCATCACGACGCCAAGCGGTTATATCGTAACCACGCTGGCAAACGACAACGACGCCATCGCATTCGGAACGCGAGCGGTCGCGGGCGGAATTGATCTCGTCAATGCGACTACGGTTTCAAACGTGGACTTCGGGTTTGTACCGAACCGAACCTTGGCTGGGCGGATTTGGTACGATGCGGACACAGACGGAACGATTGACGCGTCGGAGACTCTGGCTGCCGGTTTGATGGTTTCGCTCTACAGCAATACCGATACCGCCTATACGACGCCGGTCAACGATCTATATGGCAATCCGTTGACGGCTACGACCGACTCTTCCGGCGTATACGGATTTTCCTATATCCCATATGGAGCGTACAAGGCCGTCGTCACAACACCAGCCGGGCATATCGTTACCGTTCTGGCAAATGACAACGACGCCGTTCCATCCGGCGTGCGCGCGGTGATCAGCGGAATCGATCTGACGAGCGCAACGTCATCCACGAATCGGGACTTTGGTTTTGCGCCCAATCGCATCATCAGCGGCATCGCCTGGACGGATCTGGACTGGGACGGCATGCTGGATAGCGGCGAAACGCGCATGTCCGGATTGACGGTAGGCGTGTATCCGGCAGCGAGCACGACCTACACGACACCGGTCAATGACCTGCGGGGGACGCCGCTGACGGCGACGACGGACGCAAACGGAGAATATAGCTTTTCGCAAATCCCTTACGGATCGTATAAGGTGGTTACGATCACCCCGGACAATCACATTGTTACGCTGAAAACGGGCACGACCGACAACGATGCGGTTGCGCAAAGCGCGAATGCGGTCATCATCGGGGTGGATCTGACAACAGCCACATCGGCAAACCGTCAGGATTTCGGATTCACTATCATCCGTTCAATCACCGGACGGGTCTGGATGGATACCAGTTGGGACGGCATGATCGATACCGCTGAGAAACGTCTTTCCGGATTCATGGTCGGGTTGTATGCCGCGGGGGATACGGCGTACACAACGCCGGTCAGCGGCATCTATGGTTCGCCGCTGATTGCGGCAACCAACACCGCTGGGGAATACACGCTGAACGGAATTCCGCAGGGAACGTATCAGATCGTCATGACGACGCCGACCGACCTGAAGGTGACGCTGAAAACGGTATCCACGGACAACGACGCCGAAGCATTCGGGACTCGGGCGATCATCGGCGACGTAACATTCGCGGGGGCAACGGCAGCCTTTGAGAACATGGACTTTGGATACGGCCTGATTCCGACCGCAGACAAGAACGCCAGATTAAACGGCAGCGAGATCAACAACGGAACGCCAACCGCGCCGGTGGAAACGGCAATCAACGATACGATCACCTATACGATCAATGTGCAGTGGAACGATGTATATGGCCTAATGGACATTGGCGCAGTTGACATAAGCGACACGCTGCCCGCCGGTCTGAAGCTGGTGACGGACGCCGGAACGTATACGCCCGGGATGACCTGGACGACGGACGCCTCAACAAACACCACAACCGTGACTTGGAACGACGTCGTGATTTCAAGTGCACAACATCAGTTCCAATGCCAGGTGACGGTGAAGAATGTAAATGTCGGCGCGCCGGAAACGATTTATGAAAACTCGGCAACGGTCACGGCGGGGACAACCACAATACCGACGAACTCGACCTACCACAAGGTGGGTACGCGGACCATCACGTTATCAAAGATTGTGAAGGGAAACCTGGCCGACCCGAAGGAAGAATTCAACTTCCGTATCACGCTGAACGACGTTGGAGGCACGCTATCCTACACGGGAGCTTCTACGATAGCAGGCGTCAGCGCCCCGCCGAACGGAACGATATCAAGCGGGTTTGACATCATTTCGCTGAAACATGGGCAGAGCATTACGATCGATCACGTTCCAGTGGGTTCCTCCTATGTCATCTCCGAGATCCTGATCTTCAGCGGTTATCAGTTGGCGATTACGGAAACGAGCGGGGGAAGCTTTACTCCGGTTGGCAATGCCGGTGCAGGGGGGATGATTTCGGGCGACGTTCATTTGCAGTTTGAGAATACACTCATCGGCACGGTTCCAACCGGGATTCTGCTGCATATCTTTCCATATGCACTGATGACCGTTCTTGCGGGAGGCATACTAACACTGTCGCTGTCTCTGGCACGCCGAAAGAGACAGAGCAGAAGAGGAAATTCGAAGCGAATCTGACACAAGGATAGGGATGGAATGGAATGGCGAAGAGTTATAAGGAACTGGAGAAATACCTGAATTCGGTGAAGTTCCGGTTATGCTTCGTCGGCGGAGTCGATGAAGAGGACGTCTGGCGGGTATTCGAACAACTGCATGGGGAATACGATGAGCTGCTGGACGTGCAACACCAATACTCGCTTGGAGCGGTTGGGGAATGGAGAAATTACGCATTACAACTGCAGGATATGATCCGCGAGAATGACGAAGAAGTAAGGCGGTTGCGGGACGAGTGGAACCAGCTCAAACAGACCATGCAGAAGGAACCCGCAAGAATGCAGGAACACCAGAGACAGGCAACGGTTCTGCGACAGAACGAAATGCTGGTACAGAAACAGTATGCGGTGCAGCGTGAGGCAGCGAACCGCACAGGTGGGGGAGCGCAAGGTCAGGCGTTCTCGGCAAACCAACTGCTGAAGCGTTACGGCGGAGGCAAGAGCGCCTTTGGTAAGTGAAATGGGAAGCGCTGAGAGAACGAACGCAAATCGCAAGTGGAACTATAAGGAGCGCGTTGTCGGGATCCTGAAAAAACGCAGGCGGCTTGCTGAAGTGAAACGGAGCGCCTGGGCGCTGACGGGAAAGATCTTCGTGATCGCGGTCTGCGCGTATCTGGCACTTTCCTATCTCTTCGGAATCGGAATCGTAAGCGGCGAGGGGATGTATCCACGCCTGCGGGACGGGGATATGGTGATCTTTTACCGGATGGAAGCGGAGCAGAACGTGAACGACATCATCGCGTACTCAAAGAACGGGGCGCTGCATTACGGGCGGATTGTCGCTCTTGGCGGAGACAGCGTGGATTTGAACGAGGACGGGCAGCTGATCGTGAACGGCAGCGTCCAGCAGGAAGAGGTATTCTCCGCGACAAGCGCGGAAGGACGGGCAACGGTGTTTCCGGTGCAGCTGGCGCAGAACGAGGTATTCGTGTTGGGGGACAACCGGGAATACGCGCAGGACAGTCGGGATTTCGGGCCGATTGCGCGGACGGAGATCGAAGGCAAGGTGCTTTCGCTGCTGCGAAACCGCGGGCTGTGAGCCGGAAAAGCTGAGGCGGTCAATCAAAAAGAACGGTTATATAAGCAAGTAAAACTGCTTTATAAAACAAACAGAACACAAAAAGAAAATGGAGGCAATCAATGAAAAAGAACAGCAAACTAGGCAGAATGTTCCTGTTGTTGTTAGCGGCGGCACTGGTACTTGTACCGTTCACCACGGCGATGGCGACGGACCCGGCAAGCTACAACAGCAACGCAAACATCACGGTCGGTAAAACGCTGACCGCAACGACGGAGGGGATATTCCCGTCGGTCACCAGCTTTGGATTCTTACTCGAACCGGTGGGCTATACACCCGGGCCGACGAGTCCCGGCTCGACGGCGTATACCACGGCGAACCTGCCCATGCCGGGTGGCACAACCGGTCCGCAGGTAATCACGGTGAGCGGATTTTCCGCAACCGCGACCGGCACGACGCAGACACAGACCACGACCACGGGGAACATTGCGTATACGCAGGCTGGCATCTATACCTATCGCCTGACCGAGCGCATCCCCGGTACGACGGATGCGCTGGGCACGGTTCCCGGTTCTCCAATTGCAGGTGTGGACTACGATGAAACGATTTACTACATCAACGTTTACGTGACCAATGTACTCAACGACGACGGAACGCCGCTGTTGAACGCCGGCAATCCGGTTGTGAACGTCAGCGCGATCACTGCATGGGAAACGACCAACACTAGCAACTTGGATCCCCTGGGGCAGGATAACGGCGGCGCAGGCCCGATTGCAAACAACCCAGGTGAACCGGACACGGGCAAGATCGGCATTACGCTTCCTCCGAGCACGGACGGCGGCATTCGCAACATCAGTTACCCGTTTGTGAACGACTACAACACGGCGGCGCTGACGGTAACCAAGCTGGTGACCGGTGACATGGCGGATCCAAAGCTGGCATTCTCGTTCACGCTTGCGTTGGTCAGCCCGTCGGGTGGCAACGACACGGCGAGTTACACCTACCAGAAGTACGACATGGGCAGCGACCATTCGGTCGGCGGCAGCGCGACGGCGGCGGATACCGCGGTATCCGGCGGTAGCGGTACGATTTCGAACGGCGGCACGTTCACGCTGACGCATAACCAGTACATCCAAATTATCGGGCTGCCTTCCGGCGAGCGCGTGACTACAAGCGAGAGTGGCACGACGGATTACCGGACGACGATCACCGTACAGCACGGCAACACGGCGACCCCAGCGGTTTTGACGACGGTGCGTACGAACGTGACGACCAACAAGACGACCGGTCAGCAAACGATCTTTACCGGCGCAGGCGCGGTCAACCAGGAGAACTTCACGAACAACAAGGAGTCGGTCACCCCGACGGGCGTGATCCTGAACATCCTGCCATATGTGCTACTGGCGATTGTGGCGGTGGTTCTGGTGGTGATTCTGCTCAAGAAACGCAAGTAACGCAAGTACGGTAATCGGGAGGGTAAGGGATTGGAAACGGCGGACCGGCTGATCCGCGGCCTGGACAGGCTGCTGAACCTGGGATTGATTCTGGTGCTAATCGTAATCCTGTTTTACGCAGGGTACGCGCTTTGGGATTCGTACTCGGTTCTGAACAAGGCGGGCGTGTCCAACGAGGTGATGCATTACAAACCGGACGTTTCCAATCCCTCCCTCGCGGAGTTACAGGCAATCAACGCGGAAGTCTGCGCGTGGCTCACAGTGGACGACACAAATATCGACTACCCTGTGCTGCGAGCGGACGACAACACGAAGTACCTCAACCAGGATATTTACGGGGACTATTCGCTCGGCGGCAGCATCTTTCTGGACTACCGCTGCAGCAAGGATTTTTCGGACCGGTATTCCTTGATCTACGGGCACCACATGGCCGGCGGAAAGATGTTCGGCGATATCGAGCAGTTTGCGGACAAGACCTATTTCGACGAACATCCGACCGGCAGGCTCTACCTGCCGGGCAGGACGTATCAACTGGAGATGATCGCGTTGCTCGAGGTGGACGCCTATACGTCGGTGTTGTTCAATCTGCCGCTTGAAGAATGCGGATGGGATGGTATCGCAGCACACATCCAGAAGGACGCGACCTACCGCCGCGGGGCGGAACTGACGAATCAGGATCATATCCTTGCGCTGTCCACCTGCGCGGAAGAGACGACAAACGGGCGGACGATCCTGATCGCAAGAATGATAGAAACGGAACTAGCCGGAGGCGAACCGTGAGGAATAGAAGAAAACAAATGAAACAAATACATAGAACGCTCGCAGGGCTGTTGCTTCTTGCAATTGCGTTGGTCGTGCCAGCGGGCAATCTCGCGCTAGCGGATACGCCGGCGACGCTGAGCATTCCGGTGTACAAGGTTGTTTCCGGCATACCGGCGACGACGGAGACGTTTACCTTTCGCCTGACCGGGCTGGACAGCGCGCCGATGCCAGCTGGAAGCGTAAACGGGGTTAAGAGCGCAACGATCGCGGGCACGGGGAACACAACGTTTGGAACGATCACCTATACGGCGGTCGGCGACTTTCGCTATACCATTTCGGAAGTGGCCGGAACGAGCGGGAACTATGCCTACGATTCCACCGTATACGATTTAACGGTTCAGGTCACGTGGAAGGATCAGGCGGGCGGGGTGCTGCAGGCTGCGATGTACCTGGTACGGCACGGGCAGACGGAGAAGCAGGAGCGAGCGCAGTTTACGAACACGGTGCAGGCGGACTATGTGATCGTCGACCCGCCGGTGGAGAAGCGGATCAGCGGAGACCGGCCGTCCACGAACAGCACGTTTGTGTTTTACCTCAAGGCGGACAACACGGCGAACCCCATGCCGGAAGGCAGCGCGGACGGGCTGAAGTCGATTACGATCAATGGAACGGGAAGCGTGGATTTCGGCAACATCACGTATACGCGGGCGGGAACGTACACCTACACGGTATACGAAAAAGTCGGTTCGGCGAGCGGATATGTCTACGATGCAACGGTCTACCACATGACGGTGGTGGTTACGGAGTCGAACGGCAAGCTCTCGGCCACGCGGACAATCACCAATTCCTCGGGCGTGGCGCAGACAGGGGTGGTGTTTACAAACGCCTACGACAAGCCGGACGGGCCAAAGACGGGGGACGAATCGAAGGCCTACCTTTGGTGGATTCTCATTGCGATGGGATTGATTTGCCTGGTGGCGGCGTTCCTGCCGGGGAAGAAGAACAAGAAGTAACGCTTGAGAAAAGCACGGGGGCTGCATGGAACGAAACGGACGCGAAACGTGCAAGAGCAAGGCAGAGCGGTTCCTGCGTCGACTGCTGCTCGTCATGACGGGACTGCTGCTGATCGCCGTCGCGGGTGCGGCGTTGCTGGCGGACTATCGCGAAAGGGCGGCGGAGGCGGACGAGTTTCGCGAGTTTGCGCTGCTGGCGGCAACGCCGAGCGAAGGAACAACCCCGCAGACGGCGCCCGCGCCCGCAACGCTGACGGAAGCAACCGCTTCTTCCACCAACCCGGAGCCAACGGCAGAGGTGCCAAAGAACGCGCAAATCCTCAGCCGGTTTACAGAGATGTACGCGCAAAACAGCGACTTGGGCGGGTGGGTCAAGATTGACGACACCGATCTCGACTATCCCGTGATGTTCACGCCGGACGAGCCGGAACGTTACATCCACCTCGCATTTTCAAAGAAGAAGTCCATGAGCGGTGTTCCGTTTGTCGGGGAAGGTTGTACGATTTGGCCGCGCAGCGACAACATCGTGCTCTACGGGCACCATATGAAGAGCGGGGCGATGTTTGCGTCGATCGTGAAGTACAAGGACAAGGATTTCTGGCGCGAACACCCGATCATTCATTT
>JAYFPQ010000012.1:0-13394 GCA_034927595.1 Christensenella sp. | reverse complement strand
ACGCCGACGCGGAGGCTGTCGCCCCACTGCATTTCGGGGAAGATCAGGCTCGGCGACCAGTTGATGGTCCAGCGCTGTTCAATTCGATTGGCTTCAATCGTGAAATCGTAGGTCAAGTCCTCGCCCGCGCGCTCGCTGTGGTAGGTGAGGCTGTAGTTGACGCGCGCGTAGATTTCGCCGTCGAGCACGTCCTTGGCTTCGTAGTCGATGCCGGTGAGCTCCAGCTCGTCGAAGATGCTCTGGTATTTCTCGATGAACTCGACCTTTGTGACGGTCTTTTCCAGCTCGTCCGCGGTGGGTTCACCGTCTTCCCCGGCGACGGGCGTCGCGGTAGGCGTCGCATTCGGGTCCGGCGTTGGGGTAGGCGTCGCGTTCGGGTCCGGCGTCGGGGTAGGCGTTGCGTTCGGGTCCGGTGTTGCGGTCGGGTCCGGTGTTGCGTTCGGGTCCGGCGTGGACGCATCGGTCGGCGTGGTGGAAGGATTCGGCGTTGCCGAGGTGTCCGGCGCGGGCGTCATGTCCGTGTCGCGCTGGTCGGCGGGGATGTTGCTCTCGTCCACTGTGTTCGGGTCGGGCGAGGCTACGCCCTCCGGCAGCGGGGTATCGCTGGTGGTTGGGTATTCGCCCGTCTCCGGGTCCGGCGTCATGCCGTTTTCTTCCACGGGTTCCGGCGTGTCCGAGGTTTCGGGTACCGGCGTATCGGATACTTCCGGCGTCGGGGTGCCCGCGGAGGGCTCCGGTGTCGGAGAGGGCGTTTCGGCCTTGTCCAACCCAAAGACCTGTCGCCAGATTTCGCGGTTGGCTTCCTTTTCCTTCTCTTCTTCCTTTAGACGTTCTTCGCGCTCCTCTTCGGTTTCCGGCGCTTTGATGCTGTCCGCCAGCATTTCATACGCCTTGTCAAACTGGCTGTCGCGAATATAGTCCAAAAAACGATAGCAGTAGTCGCTGCCGCGCGTCACGATGGAGCAACCGGCGCTCAACATCGTTCCGCTCAGCATAACGACGGCAATGATCAATGCGAAGATTCGTTTCATGTTTTTCCTGTCAGCACCTTTTTTCGAGAAGTCTAAGTTTGTTCGTTTGCAATCGGCTCGCGGCAAAACGCAAGCCTGCAAGCGATATTTCCACTAATAAAACAATGCTATTATACCAAATACGCGTCCGCGCGGGAGCGAAACCACAAAAAGTTAATAATCCTGCCACGATTGGCAGAATCCGGAGAAAAGCAAACATCCCGCTTAAAATGGGCGGGATGTCCGGGGCAGGTTCGTTTTTTCGCTAGATCAGGATGCGCGGCGGGGGCGGCGGCAGCGGGTCAACCGCAATTTGGCACAGTTTTAAACTGACGTCGTAGAGCCGGTTTGCCTTCTCCAGATCCTTGGAATCCAGGCTGGATGGCTCCACCTTGCAGTTGACGAAATATTCGCCGCTCACGCGGGAAAGCGAGGGTTCGCTCGCGAGGTATACGCTGGTTTCGGCGCCTTCGTCGCAGGAGAGAAAGAACAGCCGCATCAAATCCGCAACCCAGCGGAACCGTCCGGTCACGCGGTTGACCACGATGTCCGTGGCGACGATGCCGGGATGCACGGCGTTGATGGTCACGCGGCTGCCGCGCGCGCGGAGCTTTTTCGATAACGTGCGGGTAAAGAGCAGGTTGCAGAGTTTGCTGTGCCCGTAGGCGAGAAAACGGTTGTAGCCGTGCGTATAATTCAGGTCGTCAAAGCGGACGTCCACCCAGCCATGCGCGACGCTGGTCATCATGACGACGCGTCCTTGCTCGCTCTGCTCCAACAGGGGGAGCAGCAGCATGGTCAGCAGGAACGCGCCGAGGTAGTTGACGCCAAAGGCCATCTCAAACCCCTGCTTCGTGGTTGCGCGTCGTCCGCCGAGGATGCCTGCGTTGTTGATCAGCACATCCAGCCGCCCGTATCGCTCGGCAAACGCCGCGGCGAACGCGCGGATGCTGTCGAGGTCGGCGAGGTCGAGGTGCATCAGCGCAAAGCAGCGCCCGTTGACGCAGCTCAGCTCATTGAGCGCGCTCTCGCCGCGCTCCTTCGAGCGGCAGGCGAGCACGACGGTCGCGCCCTTGTCCGCTAGTTTGGCGGCGGTCGCCTTGCCGATGCCCGCGTTCGCGCCGGTAACGATCACAATTTTTCCCTGCATTGTCCCATCCATGGGAAAAAGTATAGTAAAGAATGGAAAGAAACGCAAGAAATTGTCCCGCAATTCGGCGCCGGGGCAAATCGAACTTGTCAAAAACGGAATTCTATTATTATACTGTGTATATTGTTCATAGCAAAATAAGAGAAGAGAAGCAGTCTGCGGCGGCAGCCGCAGGGAGGATACAATATGTTTTTAGCCGACCAATGGCAGGATTTTCGCGTGCTGGACGCAGGCGGCGGTATGAAGCTCGAGCGCTGGAAGCAGGTCACCCTGCTGCGCCCGGATCCGCAGGCCGTCTGGCCGATGCAGGAGCACGCGGCGGACGCGGTGTATCTGCGTTCCGATACCGGCGGCGGGCACTGGGAGTTTCAAACGCAGCTGCCGGAGCAGTGGGCGATTTCCTACCGCGATTTAACGTTTCTCGTTCGCCCGACCGGGTTCAAACACACCGGCCTGTTTCCCGAGCAGGCGGTCAACTGGGACTGGATGCGCGGCGAGCTGGATCGCTGGAAGCGTACAAACACCCGCGCGCCCAAGGTGCTGAACCTCTTTGCGTACACCGGCGGGGCGACGGTTGCCTGCGCGGCGTCCGGCGCGGAGGTTGTGCACGTGGATGCGGCAAAGGGCATGGTCGCCTGGGCAAAGAACAATGCCGAGGCGAGCGGGCTTGCTGACGCGCCCATTCGCTACATCGTGGACGACTGCGCCAAGTTCGTCAAGCGCGAAATCCGTCGCGGCAGCAAGTACGACGGAATCGTCATGGACCCGCCGAGCTACGGGCGCGGGCCGACGGGCGAACTCTGGAAGATTGAGGACGATCTGTACCCAATCGTCGCGGACTGCGCGGCGCTCTTGAGCGACACGCCCGCGTTCTTTTTAATCAATTCGTATACCACCGGCCTTGCGCCGAGCGTGCTCAGTAACGTGCTGCGCGTGGCGTTGCCCGCGGGAAACGCCGTTTCGGACGAGGTCGGCCTGCCGATTGAGCGGGACCGCCTGACGCTGCCTTGCGGCGCGAGCGGCCGCTGGACGCCGAAGGGATAAGCGCGTATGGAGGAGCGTCCGAACGAAAAGAAATTCCGAAAAGAAGAGCGAACCGACAGCGGTATTCGCATCCTCTACGAGGACAACCATCTGCTCGTGGTGGAGAAGCCCGTCAACCTGCCCGTGCAGGCGGACGCTTCGGGCGACCCGGATCTGTTGACGCTGCTCAAGGACTATATCCGCGCGCGGTACGACAAGCCCGGCGAGGTCTATCTCGGCCTCGTGCACCGGCTCGACCGCCCCGTTGGCGGTGCTATGGTGTTTGCTAAAACGAGCAAGGCGGCGGCGCGTCTCAGCGCGCAGTTTGCCTCGCGCGAGGCGAAGAAGCGCTACTGCGCCATTGTTCGCGGGCGACCGAAGGCGAAGGAAACGCTCACGGACTGGCTCTACAAGGACGAAACCACCTTTTCCTCGCGCGTCGTGCCGCCGGAAACGGATGGCGCAAAACAGGCGCGGTTGAGCTATGCGCTGCTATGTCAGGCGGAAAGCACCGCCATGCTCGACATTGAGCTCGGCACCGGACGGCCGCACCAGATTCGTGTGCAGCTTATGCACGCGGGGTATCCCATCGTTGGCGACCAGCGTTATGGAACGGCGGAGCAGGTGGGCGAGCAGATTCGCCTCTGGGCGTATGCGCTGACCCTGTCGCACCCCACGCTCAAGGAAAGCATGACGTTCTTTTCCGCGCCGCCCTGGAGTGAGGAGACGTTTTCCGCGCAGATTGCGCTGCTGCCCGCGTTTTCCGTCTGCCGGGGCGTGTACCTCGACGGGGACTGCGTCGTCGTGGACAAGCACGCGGGCGTGGAGACGGAAGGCGAGCTGCTCGGTGAGCTGGAGTCGCTTTTCGAGAGCGTGTTTCCCGTGCACCGGCTGGACGCGAACACGGAAGGGCTTGTGCTCTTTGCGCGGACGGAGGAAGCCGCGGCGCGGTATGAGGAGCTGTTCTTCACGCATGAACTGCGCAAGATCTACCACGCGGTTGTGCGCGGCGTGCCGGAATCCGCCGGTCGGCTCGTGCACTGGGTCGTGAAGAATGCGGACGATTCGTTCGTTCAGGTTTGCCGCGAGGGGGAGCCGGGCGCGCTGCGCTGTGAGCTGAGCTTCCGCCTGCTGCAAACGAACGGGGAGACGAGCCTCGTCGAGATTGAGCTGTTCACGGGGCGGACGCACCAGATCCGCGTGCAGATGGCGGCCGCCGGGCACCCCGTGCTGGGGGACGACAAGTACGGTGACCGGGAGTTCAACAAACTCCACAAAAAGAGACTCCAGCAGCTTCTGGCGAAACGGCTGGAGATTGACGGGCATGTGTTTGAGAGTTTGAGGGAGTTGGAACTATAGCGGGGCAAACACCCCGCTTTTTGTTACTTCGGATTGTTCGCCTTATACTCCCTCACGCGCTGGTAATAGGTTTTCGAAATTTCAAACGAATACCCGATCAGGCAGTTCGGGTTCTTGGCGAGCACCTTTTGCGCAACGCTGGTGATGAACTCGTCCGTCGCGAGCCGCGGCGCGAGATAGACGGTCTTTCCGTAGATCGTTCCCGCCATGAGCTGGGTTGCGACGGTGATGCCGTGGTTGCGCTGCGTGCGCTTGTAGAGCCAGCCGATGTCGGAATACGGCAGCAGGTAACCGCTCGAACCGACGTAGGCAAAGTCCTTGGACAGTGCAAGCCGAATCTTGTCGTAACGAACAGTTTCGGGGTCGGAAAGCTGCGTTTCCGCCTCATCCAACAAGCCGAGTTGATAAAGCCGATCCTCGCTCTTCTTGCGGTGTTTGCGCGTAGACGAAATCTGAAACACAATTGCGAGAAAGAATAGACCGAAGATAACCCCGCCCATGATATAGAGAATCGCGTTCTCCATTGCGTTGCTTGCGCCCTCGTTGAAATAATAAGAGCCAAACAGCGACTCATAATCGCTGATTGAGAGACTATAGAAATCGGCCAGCGTCTTGACGTCGTCATAGCCGATATAGCTCGGCATGCCGTTGAGCCGGTGCGGCACCGGATAGCTGTAGTCCTGCGCGTTGGACGAAAAATAGGCGTTGTACGCGTCCGAATACGCGCTGAGCGAATCGTAGGTTTCCAGATCGAGATTGATCAAAAACCAGTTCTCGTCCGGGTCCATTACCTCGTAGTACCGATAGGAATCACTGTCGTCCGGATCATATACCCAGTCGGACAGGAGTTGTACGTCGAGGTAGGAATAGATGTCGTCGGCGGTTTCGTGCGTGAGCCGGACGGGCTCCGGCGTCGGACGGCTGAATTCATACCCCGCGCCAACGATCATTGCGGTGAGCAGAATTGCGAGGATCAGCCGCCAGACGCGCTGCGCCCGGGTCGGCAAAAAATACTCAAACAGCGTCTGCTGCGAACCGGAATTCGTGGTCATGAATCAAAGTTCCCCCCATTGCTTGATGTCTTATTATACCTGCCGAAGCAGAATCCGTAAAGTTCGAGCCTGTCGATACAGGCGCGGATGGCGAAGGCGCGCGCGCTGTGCTAGAATGAGGGCGGAGGATTGGAAGCCATGCTGAAAATTGCGCAGTGCACCGATTCGTTTCTGCCCGTCCACGACGGCGTCAGCCGCGTGGCAAATGCCTATGCCCGCGGGCTCGCCGCGCGCGGACACGAGGTGTATGTCGTCACCCCGATGATCACCGAGGGATACCGCGGCGCGTACCCGTTTGAAGTGTTGGACTACCTGGCGTTTACCATGCCCGGCTCGTCGGAGACGAAAACCGGCGTGGCCGCGCTGGACTTGCACTATATCACGCGCGTCAATGCGCTCTCGTTTGACATTGTCCACGCGCATAGCCCCGGCTCGACGGGCATGGAGGCCGTGCGCCTCGCGGACAAGCACCACGTACCGCTTGTTGGCACCTTCCATACGAAATACCTGCGGGAGTATCTCTCCGAGCACGGGGACGAGCACCGCAAGCAACTGAACAAATTTTTCGCGTTCGACTTTTTTAGCCGCTGCGACGAGATCTGGACGGTCAGCGAGGAGGCGAAGTCCTTCCTGCTCGACCGCGGATTCACGGGCAATGTGGAGGTGTTTGACAACGGAACCGAGCGCGAGGCGGCGGACGCGGAAACGCGCGCGCGCGTTCGCGAGCTGTTTCACCTGTCAAACGCGCCCGCGCTGCTCTTTGCCGGCAGTCTGGAGCCGGAGAAGAACCTACCGCGCGTGTTGGAAGCGGCGGCGTTGTTAAAGGCAAAGGGGCTGAACTTCCAACTCTTGCTCGCGGGGCGCGGGCCGGACGAGCAGCATGCGCGCCGGATTGCGAAGGAGCTTGGCCTCGCGGGTACGGTGCGTTTTCTGGGGCAGGTGACGGACGAGGGGCTGATGGCGGGGCTTTACGCCGAGAGCGCGCTGTGCCTGTTTCCGATGCAGGGGATCAGCGCGGGGCTCGTTGTGCGCGAGGCGGCGGTGCAGGGCACGCCCTCGCTCGTGGTGGCGGGCAGCGCGGCGAGCGGGCTCATTCAAAACGGAGTCAACGGCCTGACCTGCGGCGACACCGCCGAGAGCATGGCGGAGGCCATTGAGGAGTTCTTTCGCCAGCCGGAGCAGGCGCAGCGCATGCGTAACAACGCCATGGCGATTGCCCCCGTTTCGTGGGACGCGGTGCTGGATCGCGTCAGCGCGCGCTACGAGGTGCTCGCCGGCATGGAGCGCGCGGCGCTGCGCCGCAAGCGTGGGCTCTTCCGAACGGAGATGGACAAGGTCGATCTAACGCTCGAAAAGCGCGCGATGGACCTAATCTGGAAGTTTTTAACGCAGGACACGCAACATCTTTACGCCTATGCACACCGGCCGCAGAAGCCTGCGTTTCGGTTGGAGCCGGACGGCCAGCCCTTGCCGCGCTCGTCGCCGGAGGAGCAGGGCGTGTCCTCGCGCGCGATCACCGCGCTGCTCGATAAGATCCATACCGATCCAAACGCGCGCGCGCACGAGATTATGATTCTCAAAAACGGTTCGGTCATCGCCGAGGCGGCCTGGGCGCCGTATGAAACCAATTTGCCGCACCAGCTCTACTCGCTGAGCAAGAGCATCACGGCCACTGCAATCGGCATGCTCGTGGACGAGGGCCTGCTGGACATCGACGAGGCGCTCTGCGACATCTTTTACGACAAGGCGCCGGAGCGCGCGGACCTGCCCGCCTACCGGATGACGGTGCGCCACCTGCTGAACATGAGCACCGGTTCGCTCTACAACGAGTCCGGCTCCGCAATGGGCGCGGACTGGGAGTGGGACTTTCTCCGCGCGGGTACGAAGTTTGAACCCGGCACCGCGTTTGACTACAACTCGATGAACACCTATATGCTCGCGGCCATCGTCCGCCGTAAGACCGGCGAAACGCTGACAGAGTATTTAAAACCCCGTCTTTATGAGCCGCTCGGCATAAGGGAATATTACTGGGAGACCTGCCCGAATGGAACGGAGAAGGGCGGCTGGGGGCTTTCGCTGACGCCGGAGAGCGTCGCCAAGATCGGCCAGCTCTACCTGAACAAGGGCGTCTGGAACACGCCACAGGGCGAACAGCGCTTAGTATCCGCCGCGTGGATCGAGGCGGCGACGCAGCCGCAGATCGACACACCGAAGGGCGAAATCACCTATGGCTACGGCCACCAAATCTGGATGACCGCACGCGAAGGGTCGTTTCTCTTCAACGGCGCGTTCGGGCAGTATATGCTCGCCCTGCCGGATCTCGGAGTGCTTGTCGTGCTGCTCTCCGGTTCGTCCAAACTCTTTGCGCAGGGCGGCGTGCTGGACTACGTGACGGACGCGCTGGACGACGGTGCGCCGCGGCCGTTGATTCCCGACCCGCGCGCGACGGAGGCGCTGCAAACAACCGTCGCTTCACTGAGCGCGCGCTATCGCGAGCCGTATTTCAACGCGGCAGTCAACCGCATGCCGCTGTCGGAGCTGGCGCAGCGGCTGGACGGGCGCGTCTACTCGTTTACGCCGAACATCGGCGGGCTGTTTCCAATGATTCTGCAGGCGGTGCACAACAACTTCAGCGCCGGGCTAATGCAGGCGGTCTTCTCCGCAGGAGAGGACGGCGCGCTGCATCTGGAGCTCGTCGAGGGCGAGGAAAAGCACCGGCTTTCGTTCCGCGAAGGCGTCTACACGAACGCGAGCGTCAGCCAGCGCGGGGATGTGTTTGAGGTGCGCGCCGCGGCGGAGGCTGAATTGACGGATTCGGACGAGTGGGCATTCAGCGCGGTGGTGCATTTTATCGAAACGCCGTTTACGCGGGTGATTCGCTTTACGCTCGCGGCGGACGATTCGCTCAAGATCGTATTCGACGAGAACCCGTCCATTCGGGATGCGTCCGAAATGATGCTCGAACTCACGGGAATTACGCGAATAGATGTCGTTCGAAATCTCATGCCGCTGTTAAAGCGGGATCGGTTGCAGCATACGCTAAGAACGTTTACGACCGTAACGGTGCAGGGAAAGCTGTAAAGAAGCAGGAAAAAAGCGTGCGAACCCGATTGGGTTCGCACGCTTTTGTGTTGCTTGCGTTTATGCCGACTGCTTCGGCTTTTTCACGTTCTTCTTCTCGCCCGTGCCTTCCGCGAGCAGCGGGGGACAGACCTTTTCGATCACGTCCCGCGTGATGCGGCAGGTAGAGACGTCCTCGCGCGAGGGGATGTCGAACATGATGTCCAGCATCACGTCTTCCAGAATCGCGCGGAGTCCGCGTGCGCCGGTCTTGCGCTCAATCGCCTTGTGCGCAACGGCGCGCAGCGCGTCCTCGTCGAAGGTCAGCTCGACGCCGTCCATCTCGAACAGACGCTGATACTGCTTGGCGAGCGCGTTTCGCGGTTCGGTGAGAATGCGAACCAGCGCGTCCTCGTCCAGATTTTCCAGCGTCACGATGATCGGCATACGGCCGACGAACTCCGGAATGAGTCCGAACTTCAGCAGGTCTTCCGGCAGGATGCTCTTGAGCGTCTCGCCGACGTCCTTCTGAATGTTGCTCGTGATCTCCGCGCCAAAGCCGAGCACCTTGTGACCGATGCGCTTCTCAATGATCTTGTCCACGCCGGAGAACGCTCCGCCGCAGATGAAGAGGATGTTCGTCGTATCGATCTGGATGAACTCCTGATGCGGGTGCTTCCGTCCGCCCTGCGGGGGAACGGAGGCCACGGTGCCTTCGAGAATCTTGAGCAGCGCCTGCTGCACGCCCTCGCCGGAGACGTCCCGCGTGATGGACACGTTCTCGCCTTTGCGGGCAATCTTGTCGATCTCGTCGATGTAGATAATGCCCTTGCTGGCCTTCTCCACGTCGTAGTCCGCCGCCTGAATGAGCTTGAGCAGAATGTTTTCCACATCCTCGCCCACGTAGCCCGCCTCGGTGAGGCTGGTTGCGCCCGCATCGGCGAAGGGAACGTTCAAAATGCGCGCGAGCGTCTGCGCAAGCATCGTCTTGCCGCTGCCCGTTGGCCCCAGCATGATGATGTTGCTCTTTTGCAGCTCGACCTCGTCATCCTTCTTGCTCGTGGAGTTGATGCGCTTGTAATGGTTATACACCGCAACGGACAGGGCGCGCTTGGCGGTGTCCTGACCGATGACGTATTGGTTGAGCTGGTTGACGATTTCCTGCGGCTTGGGGATGTTCGTCAGGTCGATTGGTTCGGCCTCAACGTCCTCCTCAATGATCTCGCGGCAGAGCTCGACGCACTCGTTGCAGATGTTGACGCCGGGTCCCGCGATGATGCGGTGCACGTCCTCCTGCGCCTTGCCGCAAAACGAGCAACGCACCGGGGACGAGCTGTTTTCCACTTTAGTCATAGTTTGCCTCTCTCTGGGTTATCTGCGCGGCGGGAAGACCTCATCGATCAAACCGTATGCGCGCGCCTCCTCGGCGCTCATGTAGTTGTCCCGCTCCGTGTCCCGCGTGACGCGGTCCACGCTCTGTCCCGTACGTGCGGACAGGATCTCGTTGAGCCGTTTCTTGAGTTTGAGAATCTGCTCGGCCTGGATGTTGATGTCCGTCGCCTGCCCCTGCGCGCCGCCGCTGACCTGATGAATCATGATCTCGGCGTTCGGCAGAGCCTTGCGCTTGCCTTTCGCGCCCGCGGCGAGAAGGAACGCGCCCATGGAGGCGGCGAGACCGACGCAGATGGTCGAAACCTCGCACTTGATGTATTGCATCGTATCGAAGATGGCCAGTCCCGCGCTGACGGAACCGCCGGGCGAATTGATGTAGAGGTTGATGTCCTTATCGGGGTCGTCGCCCTCTAAAAAGAGCATCTGCGCGATCACGATGTTGGCCAGATCGTCGTCAATCGGCCCGCCGATAAAGATGATGCGATCCTTGAGCAGGCGGCTGTAGATGTCGTAGCTACGCTCGCCGTGGCTGGTCTGCTCAATGACCATTGGGATGAGATTCATGCTGTTTTCCCTCCTTCACAGGGGAACTGGTGTTGCGTTTGCCGAAAAACGGTTATTCCTTCGGCTCGGCTTTCTTCGCCGCCTTCTTCGCGGGCTTCTTCTCGGCGGGTTCGCCTTTGACGAGCACGACGCTGTCGGTTACGATCTTGACCGTCTTGCGGGCAACCACGTTGTCGCTCAGGTACTCGAGGTCGTCTTCCTTCAGGGTCTTTTCAAACTCTTCTACCGACTTGCCGCTGCCTTCCGCGTACTCCGCGATGATGGCTTTCAGGTCGTCCTCCGTGCAGGTGACGCCTTCCTTTTCGCCAATCGCTTCGATGACCAGCTGGGTCTTTACCCGCGCGAGCGCTTCGACGCGATAGGTTTCCTTGAGGCCGTTGATGTCCGTGCCGGTGTATTTGCAGTAGTCCTCCAGCGAGAGCCCGCTCATGCTGAGCTGATAGGCGATGTCGCGGAGCATGTAGTTGATCTGACGCTCGACCATCACGTCCGGAATCTCGACAATCGCGTTTTCGCTCGCCTTCTGGAGCGCAATGTTCTCAATCGCGGTCTGGCGGTTCTTCGCGGCCTTTTCGTCCATCTTGGCCTTCTTGTCGGCTTTGAGCGCTTCGAGCGTGTCGAAGTCGGAGATGTCCTTGGCGAATTCGTCGTCCAACGCGGGCAGTTCCTTGACCTGAACGGCCTTGATCTTGACCGCAAAGACGGCGTCCTTGCCGGCGAGCGGCGCGGAGTATTCCTCCGGGAACTTGACGTTGATGTCCTTCTCGTCGCCGACCTTCATGCCGATGAGCTGCTCTTCAAAACCCGGAATAAACGTGCCGGAGCCGATTACGAGCTGCTGATCCTCTGCGGTGCCGCCTTCGAACTTCACGCCGTCCACACTGCCGGAGTAGTCCAGCATCACGCGGTCGCCGTTGATTACGGCGCGATCCTGCTCAATGTAACGCGCGTTCTTTTCGCGTTCCTTCTCGATTTCGGCCATAACCTCTTCGTCCTTCACGGCAAAATCGGGTTCGGGCACTTCGAGCTTCTTGTAGGCGCCGAGGGTGACCTCGGGCTTGAGCTGTACTTCGGCGGTAAAGACGACGCCGGTGGCGAGGTCGATGGTCGTAATATCGAGAGAAGGCTTGTCGACTGCGGTGAGGTTGTTCTCGAGCAGCGCCGCGTCGTACGCATCGCCCCAAACGAGTTCAAACGCCTCTTCGTAGAATGCGGCTTCGCCATACATGGTTTCAATGACCTTGCGCGGGGCTTTGCCCTTGCGGAAACCCGGAACGTTGTAACGGTTTGCGGTTTTCTGATAAGCAGTCTGTACGGCAGTGCCGAACGCCTCGGGCGATACGGTAATGGTTAGTTTTGCGCGGTTGTTCTCCAGCTTTTCAACGGTTGCCATGTGTTCCTCCAACGAATCTATCGATTCCATACTCTATTCAATTGGCATAATTCGCCAGTATCAAACAATATTAACATAGGAAACCCCTGTTTGCAACCCGAAAAGCCGCCAATTTTGGTGACTTTCACACTGTGGCGCGGGTGTGAACGGCGCGCGGAAGGCGCGCGAAACCCGCTCTGATTTTTTATGTATTCAAATGCATAAGTTCTGGCGAAAACAGCCGTTTTGCGTTATATTGGTATGGAACATTATGCAGTTGCGCAAATGAGAGGGAGAAATGCCGTTATGATCGACGAAAAACGCATGGTAACGTTATGCGACTTGCCGCAAAAAATTCACATCAAGGGAGAAAACGAACACAACCCGGTGCTGCTGTTTCTGCATGGCGGACCGGGTGTTTGCAACCGTCATACGGTCATGACCGACCATGCGGACCTTGCGAAGGTGTTTACCGTCGTCGCCTGGGATCAGCGCGGCAGCGGAGGCTCTTATTACGGCGCGAAGAAGGAAACGCTTACCGTCGATCGGCTCGTGGAGGACGCAAACGAGCTGGTCAACTGGCTTTGCGAGCGGTTTCATAAGGATAAAATCTTCATCATCGGCGGCAGCTGGGGCAGTGAGCTCGGCACGTATCTGGCGCACCGGCATCCGGAGCGGATCGCAGCCTACGTGGGCTTTGGTCAGGTGGTTGACGGCGCGAAGAACGAGGAGATCAGTTTTGATTTTGCCATGGAGGAATCCGTCAAGGCAGGGGACGAAAAATCGATCGCCATCCTGAAAAAAGTCGGCCCGCCGGTGAACGGCGTGTATAAGGGCGGGTTCGACGGCATGATGGCGCAGCGGCGTGTGATGATGAAATACGGCGGCTACTCGAAGAATGCGAAGAAGCGCAGCTATTTTTCCTCGTTTGTCATCCCCGTGCTGTGTTCCGGCGAGTATTCGATTCGGGATTTGTACGGCCTCGTGAAGGGCTATAAATACGTGCTCACCGAGATGTGGGACGCGGTTGGCGCGACGAACTTTCCAAAGACCTGCACGAAGTTTGCGGTTCCCTACTTCGTGTTCGACGGCGTGCTGGATCAAAACACGCCCGCCTCGCTTGTGCAGGACTGGTTCGACTCCATCGAAGCCCCGCAAAAGGAGCTCATCTGGTTTGAGCAGTCCGGTCATAACCCGATGGGGGACGAGCCGGAGCGCTTCAAGAGTTTGCTGATCAACCGCCTGCTGGCGGTTCGGGATAAGGAGAAGAACGTATGAACGAAACGCAGGTACTGTCCATTCCGCGCACCCGTTTTTCCGAAAAAGTGGGGTTTTGCACCTTTTCCACGGCGAGCAACGTCGTCTACCAGTTCAAGAGCATCTACTATCTGTTCTTTCTGACCAACGTACTC
>JAYFPQ010000073.1:0-8385 GCA_034927595.1 Christensenella sp. | reverse complement strand
AGACGCTGATCCGGTCGCTGAATAACGACTGATCCACTTCTGCCGATTCTTTTTCAAACTAATTTAAACCAATTGAATAACGAAATCTACGGCTGCATCCTCTGAGCGGACACTGTTTCCGCTTTTTTTGTGCTATAATTATAACATTGTAACGAGTAAACCCCATTGCGTCTTTTGAACGAGAAGACAATAACCAATCCGAACCTTTGGAGGAAGTTATGGAGCAATACGACGTTCTCATCGTTGGCGCGGCGACGGCGGGCAGCTACTTTGCGCGCAAAATCGCCGAAGCAGGGCACAGCGTTTTGGTCCTGGAAAAACTCACCAAGAACGCCCTCGGCCGCCGGCTCGACATCTTCCATGTTGCCAAAGCCGATTTTGCTCGTTTTGGACTTCCCCTGCCGGAGCAGAACGACGACCTCGCGTTTGAATTCTCCGGCGGAAGAACCTTCTCCGCCTTTGACCGCTACCCAAAGAACACCCCCGCAAATGTCGTCGGCATGCATATGCACCGCTACATCGCCCGCCTGAACAACTGGGCGCGGGAAGCGGGCGCGACGTTTGTTTACGGCGCTGCATTTACCGATTTTCTGTTTGAGGACGGGCGCGTTGCGGGCGTTCTCTACGAGTGCGACGGCGAGCGACACGAGGCGTATGCCAAACTCGTTGTCGACTGCTCCGGCATTCCCTCCGTTGCGCGGCGCACCCTGCCGGTTGGCTACGGCATGGAGCTCTTCGAAATTTCGGACACGGAGAAATTCTACGTGACCCTGCGCTACGTCGTATACCACGATCCGGCAGATTACATCAAGTCCACGCGCGGCTGGACCTATTACAAAACCTGGGAAGCGCCGGAGGGCGACGCAAGCTGCGCCATTCTCGGCGTCGGCGCAAACTTTTCCTACGAGGAAGGCGAGCGGGTATTCGCCGCGTTTGAGCGCGCGGTCAAGCTGCCGCGCTATACGGTTAAGCACATTGAGCGCGGCACAACGCCCTACCGCCGTCCGCCGTACTCCTTTGTTGCGGACGGGTTCCTCGTTTCCGGCGATGCGGCTTGCCTGACGAAGCCCTCCGCGGGCGAAGGCGTTACCGCGAGCATGGTGCAGCTCGAAATCGCAGCGGAGGTCGTCAACGAATTGCTCGACGAGGGCGGGTACCTGACCCGCGCGCGGCTCTGGCCCATCAATACGCGCTATGTTGCCGCACAGGGCAAGGCGTTCGCGGGGCAGCTCGCGACGTTGATTGGCGCCATGTCCTCCACCGCGGCGGAGAATGACTTCTTCTTTCAGCACGACGTGATCTTTAGCGACAAGACGTTTGCCGCGCTCGGAAACGGCGAGCCGTTGACCTTTTCGACAGGGGAACTGCTCCGCATGGCGGCAGTCATGGCGGGCGGCGTGCTCACGGGCAGGCTGCGCGTGTCCACGATTCGCTCGCTGCTACGCGGCATGCAGAACGGCTCCCGCGCGGAAGCGCTCTACGCCAGCTACCCCGCGGATGAGTCCGGTTACGACGCCTGGGTCACTCGCGCGGAGGCGTTCTGGAAGAGCTGCGGGAGCATGGCGGAGAATTCGGTGAAATAAGCAGATTGGAATAAATCTGGTTTCTCACTGAAGAATTCACTTTTTATATAACTGAAAACGAAATGGTATAGATTATATATTATCAGAATTTCAAATCTCATCCATTCTTATAATTATTTCGATAAACAAAGGCTATCCTTCTCTCAAAAGATTTGTCAGGAGGTATAGCCATGCTGAAGTCCGGTATTCTAACAAAACTTGATGCGTCATCTAGCAAAAAAACTTTGAAGATATATAATACTTTTAGCGCATGGGAGAAATGTGTCAAGAGGGTTTTAGAATGGTAGTGAATCAGGATATCCGACTAGAAGCGCTTTTCAAACTGATTCCATTCTCGGTCTATAGTCTATTTCTGCTACTGTTTTTTCTCAGCGGTCTCGTCCATCGGTTTCCGATATCGTTCGCAGTGGACAATCAAGCGCGGATGTATCTGCTGTATGCCGAAGGCGGGTATTGCGTGACGGAATATGGACGCATCAAAGTGTTACCGAAGCCCGAAGAAGCAAGCGCAATCTCTATTTCGGATGACAATCTGCTTTCCTACGCGCAGAATGATGAAGTCACGGTGTACGACATCGACCAAAGCAACCCTGCAATGGGTAAGTTGACTGAGATCGACCGATATAATACAACTGAACAGGATGCATTTTTCGCATCCCGCCGGTTGAGCAATGGCGATGAGCAAAACCGAGTTACGTATACTTATGATCAGAATCTGTTTTCCTATCAGATAACACGCATGGAAGATGGTAAGGCTAATATTTTCTACCGAATGCCGACGCTGGATGTGATCTGGAATATACTCATGATGGCTTTTACTCCGCTGATGATTCTAAGTATATTGAGAGTCGTATTGTATCATGCTCGTGCGCTGATTGCGGAGCAGAATAAGATAGACGACTGAAGTTACGACGCCTGGGTCATTCGCGCGGAGGCGTTCTGGAAGAGCTGCGGAAGCATGGCGGAGAATACGGTGAAATAGGAAGGTATTTTTGAAGCATGGCCGGTGGATACGACCTTTCGAAGTTTCCGAAGAAATATATAATTGCGTTCCTCATTCTTGTGACGTTTGCGTCCTGCTTTGCGCTGTTCAGTTTCATGTATATGAACGCCGGGCCGCATTTTATTCCGGATTTTTTCGCCATAGACAACGAACAGCGGGTGTATCTTAGCTTTGAAAGTGGCGTTTATGTGGTCGATGGCGATCGCTTCTATCCCGTCTTGTCGGAAACCACGCAAAGCCCCACCATCTACATTTCGGATCAGGACATGCTCTATGTTGCTAACGTTGGGGTATATACCGCCATTGATCTGAATACCAGCGTGCCAAAGGACGGCAACATTCAAAGCGAAATTGTCTCTGCCGATGCTGTGCGTGGTATGTTCGATCATGACGAAGACTCCTATCACAAAACAGACGAGCAGAACGGTAACCATTACCGATACGATAAGGGTTTGTTTCAGTACGAGATCGTCCAAGAGACCAATCAGGGGGATCGGGTTCTTTATCAGATGCCGCAAAGCGAATATGAGCTGAACCTGTTCGAGTGGATTGGGGCTGTTATTATTGTTCTTTGGGCTATAGTAACCTTTCTGATCAGCTACAGTTATGCGGTGAAGCACCCAGAAACGATTACCGAATATCTGCTTTTTCAAAAGAAGAACAGATAATTTAAACTCGCGTTTTTCTTTGCCGGTATCACGCATTGAGCCGCGCAAAGAAAACGCGTTTCCTTATCACTGTGGGTATCTTTCCTAATTCAGTCACAATAAAAAACTCCGTCTATCATCGAAGCGACCTCCCGAATCGTGATACAATTCGATGAAGTCTGTTAAGAGGGATTGGGCATGGTAGTCGACCTGAGCAAAACACCACCAAGATTTTTTCTTGCCTGCGGGGCTTATTCCGCGTTTGCGCTGATTGTGATCATGGTGTTCTTAACCGCTTTTACCTCCGGCGTCGTGTTTGGCGTTCCGAGTGGTTTCGCGGTGGACAATGAGCAGCGAGTCTACCTGAACTATTCCAGCGGAATCTATGTGTTCGATCAAGGGCGGCAGCGTGCCATCTGGCCGCCGGTTGGACAGAGCGTTTCGCTCTCCATCTCGGAGGATGACCTGCTGACCATCGCCGACTCGTCTGACGTACGCATCATCGATCTAACAAAAAGCAATCCCATCGCAGGTCAGCTCGAAGTTGTGAAAAGGTACTCCGGATCGGATCTTACACCCGATACCAATGAGCGGGAAAACTGGAAGACCGATTCGCAAAACGGCGTGACCTATCGCTATCAAGGGAACGCTTTCTACTATCAAATCTTTCGCGAGGGCAATGGCGAGTCCGAATTGTTTTTCTCCATACCGCAAGCGGATTATGTCTGGAACCTCGCTGCGAAGATCGCGTTTGCGGCATTTTTCCCGTATGTTCTCGTTGGATTGCTGCTATGGGGCGCATATTTCAAGCGGCATCCGGAATACACAAAAGAAACAACGTTCCGTTATCCATTATCGGCTCCCAAGAAATAATCAGCTGGCACAACTCCCCTGCAAACATATGCCGGGGAGTTTTTTCTTGCGTAAAATTCCTCTTGCATCCACGTTTCTTCGTGCTATAATTGAATCATCCAATCATTGATTAACTTATAAAGCCTTCTGTCAAACACGAATCATCGACCAAAAGGAAACCGAATATGCGAAACAAACAGGACGAAACCGTCATTCTCGACGCAGCGCTCAAGGTGTTTTCCCGCTACGGCTACAAGAAGTCCACGCTGGAGGACATCGCAAACGAGCTGAGCATGACCAACACCGCAATGTACGCCTATGCAACGAGCAAGCGCGATCTGTACGAGCAGACCGTGCGCTATGTCATGAAGCGCTGGCAGGGCAGCGTACAGCAGGCGGTGAGCAAGCAATCCACCGCGCAAGGCAAGCTCACCAAGCTCTGCGAGAGCGCGCTGTATTACCTCGCCAAGGACGCGGAGTTCTGCGCGCTGCTTCGAAGCGACCCCGGCATCTTCCCGATGTTTCCCACCGTTGATCCCTACGAGGAGATCAACCGCGACTCCGTACTCATGATTGAGCGCATTATTCAATTCGGCCAGGAGACCGGCGAGTTCCGCGCCGTGGACGCGAGCGGTTCCGCCGAGGTGCTGTTTTCCATCTACAAAAACTTTATCATCCATACCTACATCAACAGCGAGGAAGACTACACGAGCCGCTACCTGCCCATCACGCTAGAGCTGCTTCTCAACGGGCTTCTGCGCGTTTGATTGCTTCCATCACATACCCTATATCGATACGGCATCCCGCCGCGGTTCTCTCGCGGCTGAATCAAATCCCACCCATCAAAAAAGCAAATCGGAAGGAGCGACACATCACAATGGTCAAGTATTTATCGCAGGAATGGCGCGCCGAGGTGGAAAAACGGCTGAAGGAACAGCTCACCCCGGAGAAGATGAACAACCTCACCTCCTCCATGAACAACCTCTACCTCAACTGCCCGGACGGCAAGAGCCACTACTTCTTCGTGGGCTTTGCGGACGGCAACGTGGAGAGCGTTCAAGTTGGCGAAGGCGAAGGCCCCAAGGCGGAGTTCGTGATCTCCGGCGAATACGAAGTGTTTGCCAAGATCAGCCGCGCGGAGCTCGGCGCGCAGAAGGCGCTCATGGGCGGCCTGCTCAAGCTCAAGGGCAACATGGTCAAGGCGCTGAAGCTCGCGTCGCTGAGCGACCGGCTCAACAAGATCATCGCCACCATCGAGACCGAGTTTTAAGGAGGACGAGCCATGTTTGACAAAACGAGCCCCTATTACATCGACTTCCCCGGCCGCATCAAGGCGATTCAGGCCGAGATGGCGAAGGAAAAGATCGACCTATACCTCGGTTCGCGCTTGCGCACCATGAGCTGGACGACGGACGCGTTCTTCCCCTGGCGCAGCTTTATCGTGATTCCCGCGGACGGGCTGCCGACCGCGTTTACGGTTGTCATCGACGCGGCGCGCGCGGCGGACGACAGCTGGCTGGACGAGGATCACGTACTGGGCTTTGCCCCCATGGGCGGGCAGGATCAGATTACGCAGATCTCCGACCTGATCAAGGAATACCTGCCGCATGGCGGACGCGTTGGCGTCGAAGCCGGCATGAGCAACTACCTGCCGGAAGGATACCTCACGCATTATGAGTATCAGGCGTTTGAAGCGGCGCTGCCGGACTGCGCGCTGGTCAACGCGCACCCCATCGTCGACCGCCTGCAGATGATCAAGGACATCGGCACGATCAACCGCTTCCGCGAGGCCTCCCGCATAGTGGACATCGGCCACGAAGCGGTGCTCGCCGCGCTCAAGAACGGCGGCTGGAAGGGCATGACGGAGACGGAGATCGGCGGCCTCGCGGGCTATGCCATGCGCAAAGCGGGCAGCACGTTTGAATGGTCCTTTACCGGCGGAAACGAAATTGCCGCGGGCTATCGCACCGGTCTTGCGGGCGGCGCCTGCACCCCGGCCACCGCGAAAAAGGTGGAAGCGGGCGAGCCGCTGATGGTGGACATCCACGCGCTCTTCGCCCTTGCCTGCGGGGATCACAGCCACAACTACCTGATTGCCCCCGCGACCAAGCGTCAGCTCTGGCACGCGAAGAACTTTGTGGACATCGTCGACCTGACGCTCAAGACCTACCGCGCTGGCATTTCGCCCTCGTCGCTCGCGGCGGAAATGATGGACTTTGCCGAGTCGCGCGGGTTTGCGGACTTCATGGTGCCCGGCTTTGAGCACGGCATCGGCATGCTCGGCGACGAATGGAGAATTGGCTAGCACGACGGCCCGTTTGCCTACTGGACCGACCCGGATCATGAGTATCTCGAAAACGAAGTGCTCATCTGCGCCATGCAGTATGCCTGCCCGGACGAGAACATCGGCTTCCGCTACGAGAATCCGATTCTGCTCAGCAAAAACGGCTGCGAGTACATGAGCAAGTTCCCGCTCGCGATTGAGGTCATTGAATAACTCTTTTTCACCAAATAAATAAGAGAGCCGCAGAAATGCGGCTCTCTTGTATTATTACCGTCGCTTGGTTGCGGTCTGCTCTTAAAAATAAAACAGCTCCTCAAACTTCTTATCCAGCGCGATGCAAAGAATCAGCGCGAGCTTCGCCGTCGGGTTAAACTGTCCCGTTTCGATGGAGCTAATCGTGTTGCGCGAAACGCCAATCAGCTCCGCAAGATCGCCCTGCGAGAGATTCTTTTCCGCGCGGGCAACCTTCAGCCGGTTTTTCAGCGTCAGTTCGTTGTTCATACGTTCCCATGCAACGTCTTCAGGACGTAGGTGGCGAGGAAGCAGACGGCGGCAATCGCCGAGCACACCGTAGTGAAGAGATACGACTTTTTCTGCGTGACGCGATATTTGCCGAAGGCCTCCGCCCCGAAAAACGCCCAGAACAGCGTAAACGGCACATAGTTGCTCTGGTTTGTAAACAGATTGAACACCACAATCCCTGCAAACAATATGCTGAATGCGGCGTAACCGATCTTTCGTCCATATTGATCCGCGTAAACCTGCCCCTCGTCCTCCTTCTGCGCGCGGCTTGCCTGTAACACTTCTTCCTTGTTCATCTGTGATAACCCTCTCTGCAAAGTATCTTGTGTATATTGACAAGTTTTCTTGTCAGTTCGTAGTATAATTACGCCAAGTTTACTTGTCAAGAAGAATTTCTCAAAACGCCCCTTCTTCTTTGAATCGAATAAAAAACCTCATGCTCGCGAAAGCATGAGGTTGAAAACGATTTGGTTGCGCCCGCGTTACGCCTTTGGCAAAGCGAATCGCTCGGAGTATTCGTTGACGCGCGCGGTGAAATCCTGATTCCCGTCCGCGGCCTTGACCGACTGTAAATAGCTATGCATATCGAACGTTTCGTTCTTTGTTTGAATCAGCGTCGCCGCAATGTTCGAGCAATGGTCGGACACGCGCTCCATGTTGGTCAACAGGTCGGAGAGCACAAACCCGAGCTCGATGGTGCAGGTTCCCTCGCGCAGACGCAGCACGTGCCGCGCGCGGATATCCGCCTGCATGGCGTCGATGACTTCTTCGAGCGGTTCCACCATGCGCGCTTCGTCCAGATTTTCGGTCAGGAACGCGTCGATGGAATTGTTGAGAATCTCGGTCAGCGCGTCCGAGAATACGCTCAGCTCCGCTTTCGCCGCATCGGAGAACGAAATCTTCTTGTCGTGCATCTCCTGCGCGACCTCCGTGAGGTTCACCGCGTGGTCGCTGATGCGCTCGAAATCGCCAATCATGTGTAGGAACATACCGATTTCGTTGCTGTCCTCTTCCATAAGCTGGCGCGCGCTGAGCTGTACGAGGTAGGTGCCGAGGCGATCCTCGTATTTATCGATTTCGTCTTCGTTTGTGATGACGGTTGTAATGGTCTTTGCGTCGTATTGCTTAATGGTCCCCAGCGCCATCAGGAACGTATCGCGCGAAAGTGTTGCCATTCGCTCCATGACGTTTCGGCATTGTTCCAGCGCAAACGCCGGCATATCGAGAAAGCGCTCGTCCAGCGGCCATTCTTCTTCCTTCGCCTGCTTGTCGCGAATGGTGAGCTTGGCCAGCTTCACCAGCACGGACGATGCAGGCAGTAGAACCAACGTTGCCAGTACATTGAAGGACGTATGGATGATTGCAATGTGCGCAGGATCCAGTACGTCGTCCAGGAATGTAAAATGGAAAACCGCGTTCAGCGTATAGAACAGCGCCAGGAACAGCACGGTTCCAATGATATTGAAATACAGGTGCACCATTGCGGTACGCTTT
>JAYFPQ010000061.1:0-28916 GCA_034927595.1 Christensenella sp. | reverse complement strand
GCCCCAATCGCATCCGTCAGCACATTGCGCCCGAGAACCAGCGAGCCGATTACCCATTTGGCTGCCCAAAACACCCCATATCCAACGCCCCACACAATGGAAAACTGGATGATTTTCGGAATGCTCCTGCGCAACGAAAAGTCCGCGTCCTCTCTTAGATGAATCAAAACGTAAAGCAGCAGCGGCAACCCAAGCGCGACGAGCGGGGTCATGAGTTGCTCAAAGTAGCCAATTGCGATTCCCGATGCAAAGAACAGCGGGAGCAGCAGGTGCTCCTTTGGCCGAGCCGCATAGTAACTCACCGCAATCATCAGCAGCATGGCGATGTCGAAGGAAACGGAAAAGCTCATACATAGAATCAGGCTGACAATTCGCGTAACGATGAGAACAATCAACAAAAGCAGCGCTGGCAGAACGCCGCATCGTTTGGCAATTCGAACCATGCAGAATGCCAGCAACAGCAGGAAAACAATCGCATTGAGAAGAACCAGCCCATTGTAGTCCAATACGAGCAGCAACGGACGAATGAATATCAAATATCCATGCCAATAGCGGGCGTAATCGTTCACATGCATGGCGGCCTGAAGCGGCGTAAAAGATGCATTGTCCACGACCGCACTGGTGATCATAATTCGATCGGTATAGAAATCGACATAGTAGCGGAGCCATTCCCAGAGCGTCAGTCCGCTCTCCTTTGCTTTCAGCGCATGCCAGGTACCGTCAAGCTGTTCCAATGCAACCGCCGCTTTGGGTTCGATCAGGCGATTGGGAATGCTGAATACCAATGTAAGCAACGCCGTTCCAAGAAGGATTACCAAAATTAGAATGACAATTATGGATCGAAGCGCGCTTCTATGTTTTGTATTTCCCGATATTGCTTCACCCATTCCAATTTCCCCCATTCTCCCGCCGAAGATCGATTCCTTCGCGCAGTTGATACCATTTGATAGCGTTTTTCATCCTGTATCATTGTACCGCCGTTGCTGGCCGCAATCAATCCATCCGAATTTCTTTTATCCAATTCAGGCGATACGATGCCGTGTCTATGAAGGCTTGGCTCAACAAAAACCCCTTGCATCATGCGGGTTCTTGTGATATACTCACTCCCGCTAACGTCCTTCTTGCTCGGCGCATCGACGCCGGGCCAATAGTCCATAAGGAGGTGAAAAACATGAATCAATACGAAGCTCTTTACATCATCGTCCCGAATCAGGACGAGGAAACCACCAAAGCATCCGTCGAAAAGTTCAAAGGGATCGTCGAAAGCAACGGCGGCGAAGTAACGGCCATTGACGAGTGGGGCAAGAAGCGTCTTGCGTACCCGATCAACTACAAGACCGAGGGCTACTACGTCTTGATGTCGTTTTCGTGTGCGCCGGAGTTTCCCAAGGAACTCGAGCGTAACTTTAAAAACGACGAGGCGATTCTCCGCTATCTCGTAACGCGGAAAGACGCGTAACGAGAACCCCCAGCGCCGAAAGGATGGATGAAGTATGAATAAGATCACTCTCATCGGAAACCTGACGCATGATCCCGAAGTCCGGTCCACGCCAAACGGCGTCACCGTCTGCTCCTTCACCATCGCCGTGAATCGCCGGTTCGCCGGTTCGAGCGGCGAGCGCCCGACGGATTTCTTCCGCATCAACGCCTGGCGTCAGCTTGGCGAAACCTGCGCAAGATACCTGAGCAAGGGCCGCAAGGTGGCGGTCATCGGCGAGCTCCAGGCGCGCACCTACGAAGCCAAGGACGGCACAACGCGCATGTCGCTGGACGTTCAGGCGGACGAGGTCGAGTTCCTCTCGCCCAAGCAGCAGGAGGACGGCTCCATGCCCGCCGCGCGCGGCACGGACAATGCGCAGGACATGGCGGGGTTCACCGACATCCAGTCCGACGATATTCCCGTTTCACGACAGCGGAACTATCCGCAACAAACTTTTCGATCAGGAGGCTTGCAACATGGAAGACCGTAAAATGCGTCCCCGTATGAAGCGTGGCCGTCGTAAGGTTTGCAAGTTCTGCGCTGATAAAGCCGCTACGATTGATTACAAGGATATCCGTACCCTTGAAAAGTTCGTAACCGAGCGCGGTAAGATCATGCCCCGCCGTATGTCGGGCATGTGCGCCAAGCATCAGCGTGACCTTGCGATCGCGATCAAGCGCGCGCGCACCGTCGCCCTTCTGCCCTACGTAGCAGACTGAGCACAAACAGCACACTTTACTCTTGAGGACTTAGCAGAATCAGAACCGGTCGAAAGGCTGGTTCTTTTTTGTTTTGATTGACGATTTCATCCGGAACCGAACGCAGCTTTTCGGATTACCTCACTGTTTTCGCTTTTTTTACACGATTCGCAATGATATAATACGGAGGATTCTCCCACCGGAAAGGACATGCTATGCTGTTCAACTCCTGGCAGTTCGCCGTTTTCTTCGTCATTGTTTTTTTTGCATACTTTGCGTTGCCGCATCGGTTCCGCTGGGTCCTTCTGTTGATTGCCAGCTACTATTTCTACATGAGCTGGAATCCGGAGCTCGTGGTACTCATCTCGGGCGTCACGCTGGATACCTACCTTGCCGCGCGTCTCCTGGCCGCGCCCGGGCGTTCCCAACGCGCGCGGAAAGCGATTCTTGCCGTCGGCGTTTCGATTCCGCTGCTCGTACTGTTCTTTTTTAAGTATTTCAACTTCTTCTCCGCCGCGGTCGAACAAGCGCTCGCGCTGATCTCCGTCCCCGTTCACTCCACCGCGCTGGACGTCATTCTCCCCGTCGGCATTTCGTTCTACACGTTCCAGAGCCTCGCCTATGTCATCGACGTATACCGCGGGGACATCGAAGCGCAAAAGCACCTCGGTATCTACGCGCTGTTCATCTCGTTTTTTCCGCAGCTCGTCGCGGGCCCGATTGAGCGCAGTAAAAACCTCATGCCGCAGTTCTTTGAGGAGCACCGCTTCAACGAACAGGACGCCGCGGACGGCATTCGCTTGATGGCGGTCGGTTTCTTCAAGAAGCTCGTCGTCGCCGATGTGTTGTCCCAATATGTCAATTTTGTCTATAACAACCTGTCCGACCAGAAGGGTTTTTCGCTGATTCTGGCGACGGTTCTCTTTGCGTTTCAGATTTACTGCGATTTTTCCGGCTATTCGGACATCGCAATCGGCGCCGCGCGGATGCTCGGTTTCCGGCTGATGAAGAACTTCGACAGCCCATATCTATCCCACTCGATCAAGGAATTCTGGCGCCGGTGGCACATTTCGCTTTCCACGTGGTTTTCGGACTACGTCTATATTCCGCTCGGCGGCAATCGCGTGAAGCTGCCGCGCTATTACTTCAATCTTTTTGTCACGTTCCTCGTCAGCGGGCTTTGGCACGGTGCCAACTGGACCTTCGTCATCTGGGGCGCGCTCCACGGGGTCTATCGAATCGTTGGCGCGCTGGGCGAGACCGCGCGTAAGCGCAGAGGCCTGCCTCCCGCGCCGGAGGCAAAGGGATTGCGCGGCGCGCTGGAGATTGCGTTTACTTTCTGCCTCGTCACGGCCGGTTGGGTGTTCTTTCGGGCAAACACGGTGCAGGACGCGTTTTATGTGTTTCAGCATTGCTTCGACGGAATCGGTTCCCTGCTGTCCTACCTGCGCAACGGGTTTGTCCTCGCATCGATCAATATGGAGGCGTTCCTCAAGATCGCAATCTCGCTGTGCGTGCTGGTTCTCATTGACGTTTCGACCAAGAACACCGATATGCTGCGCTGGCTGGACGCGCGTAAGCCCGTGCCGCGCTGGATACTCTATACCGTGTTTGTCTGCCTGATTGCGATTTTCTCCGAAAAGGGCATTGCCGCGCGGTTTATCTACTTTCAATTCTAGAAAAGGAGGCCAATATGAAGCGTTTTCTATCCCGGTTTCTTCTGTTGGCGCTGCTGACTGCGCTGCTTCTGATGTGCCTCAGCTTCGGCTATCTGCAACTTCTCAATACGGACTATCAACGCGGTTTGGAGTCGACGCTCCAGTATAAATATCTGCCGGAGACCATTGACATCGGTTGTTTCGGTTCCTCTCACATTGGAAACGGGTTTCAAACATTGGTGTACCACGGCGAGGGAACCATGTTTAACTATAATCTGCCGTTTCAAATCCCTTCGATGGACACGGCGCTTTACGATTTTACGAAAGACCGCTTCTCCGATCACGCAATCATCGTCATCGATCTGTCGTGCTTTTCGCTGTACTACGACAGTACCTCCGACATGGACAGCATGAAGCGTTACGTCACGTTTTTACCGCTAAAGGATTTGCCCGGCGTGCCCGCAAAGCTCTTTAAACTGTTTCGAATCATCGACTTCAGTTTTGATCCAATCTTCGCGGCGATGCAAGGCCAAACCGCCGAGCTTGGCGCAGCGCAGCCGACAACGACCACCACATCGCGGTTTTCCGAAGCGAAGCTGCGGGAAATGGGCGTCTCCCGTGCCGAAGTGTTTATGAGCTACATTCCCTCCCAGAGCGTGAACAAGCGCACCGATCAAGCGCTGCGTGGCATGCTGGAGGACTGCCTTGCGCGCGGCTACCGGCCGGTACTGGTCACGACCCCGTACCTCTCCGTGCTCAACGATGCGTTCCCGGAGGAATTCCTCAAGCAGTTTCATGCCGATTGCCAAACCTATGCGGACGACTTTGGCATTCCGTACCTCGACTATTCGCACGACGCACGATTTGCCACCGCGACGGACTATTTTGTCGATACGGATCATCTCTCCACCAAAGGCTCAGAGGTGTTTATGCAGATTTTCTTTGAAGATCTGAAAGCGTATTATCCGGAGAATTAACGCGTGACCAAAAAAGAATCCCGAAAATATACCCCTGCCCATTTGTCCTGAAGAGCGGGCAAAGCGATTAAAAAAAGCTGGCTTTGGAACGAAACCGAAGCCAGCTTTCTTTATTTTTTCGAATCAATCAAGATGATCGTTTCAAATCGCGCGGATCTTGCCGAAATAACCTCACCGTTTGTGCCGCTCGTCGCCCTTGAGGCGCATATTGTCCCAAAGCCCGTAGGTCTCCGTGGTCGAAAGCGCGTGCATGAACTTTTCCTCAAAGTCCGGCACCAGCCCTGCGATATGCTGAATCAGCTGCTTAGCCTCTTCGCGCTTCGTGTGCCCCGCGACGGAGCAGTTCGGCGGCAGAATCGGCAGATTCCGCGCACGCGCAATCGAGAGCGCGTACTTCTCCGGCAGAAAGATCAGCGGGCGAATCACCGTGACGTCCCGCCGGGAAAGATACGTCACCGGCGCGAAGGTATTGATCCGCCCTTCGTACATCAGACTCATGAAGAACGTTTCGATCACATCCTCGCGGTTATGTCCGAGCGCAACCTTGTTACAGCCGTGCTCCACAGCAAACGTGTTCAGCGCGCCGCGACGCAGTTTCGCGCAGAGCGCGCAGGGGCTGCGCTCGTCGCGGTACTCAAACACGACCTTGCCGATGTCCGTTTTTTCGACGTGGAACTCAATACCGATCCGCTCGGCCAGCGCTTCGATGCCAGAGGTGTCCTGCTCCTTGAGGCCCAGGTCGAGCATGACGGCGATTACGTCAAACTTTGTATAGGAAAAGCGCTGATAGAGCTTCATCGCTTCCATCAACAGCAGGGAATCCTTGCCGCCGGAGACGCCGATGCAGATCTTGTCCCCGTCTTCAATCATATGATACCGCTCGTCCGCGCGGCGAATGCTGCCCAATACTCGTTTCATGAGCGTTATTATACGGGGAACGCGGGCGCAAACGCAAGCATTTCCTCGCGCCGACCACACACGCGATTATGCCCTGCCCAGCGCCTGCTCAATCTGATTCAGTTCCGCTTGATCCAGCGGGCCAAACGCCATTGCGCGCGCATTTTCCTCCGCCTGTGCAACCGACTTAAAGCCCGGAATCGGAATGTTCGCCCCGCTCTTGGCCCAAAGCCAAGCCAGCGCGCCCTGCGCAACCGACCGCCCGCCGTTCTGCAGCACCTCGCGCACGAGGCGCAGCCGATCCAGAAACGCCTGCTTCGGCCGCCCGTCTTCAAAGTACTCCGTCCAGTCAAACGCGGAGGCGCGCACGTCGTCCGCAGAAAACCTTGTTCCTTCCGAAAACTTACCCGAGAGGAAGCCCATCGCGAGCGGGCTGTTGTTCAGGCAGGCAAACCTGTGTTCCTCGCAGGCGGCAACCGCCGCTTCGTCGTAGCTAAACAGGTTTGCTTTGGTTTGAATCACCGAGCCGCGCGTTTTTTCGGCAAACGTAACCACGTTTTCACGCGTATAGGTGCTCCAGCCGTAGCAGAGCAGCTTGCCCTCCTGCTTCATCTGTTCCAGTTCGTCAAACGCGGGTTCCACCGCTTCCGGCGGAATGCTGCCGGTGTGCAGCTGATACAGGTCGATATAGTCCGTGCCGAGCCGCCGCAGGGATGCCTCCAGCGCCCAGCGCAGATAGCGCGGAGAGTAGTCCTGCCCGGTCAGCGCGCGCTGTTCGCGGTCGTAGACAAACCCGCCCTTTGTAGCGATGACCACGTCCTTTCGCCGTTCGCGCAGCGCCTTGCCCAATATCTCTTCGCTGTGTCCCGTGCCGTAGGCGTCCGCGGTGTCAAAGAGCGTTACGCCGAGCTCCACTGCGCGCTGAATCGCGCGGATCGACTCCGCGTCGTCCACCTGCCCCCAGCCGTCCTGCTGACCAAACATCGTAAACGGTCCGCCAATCGCCCAGCAACCAAGCCCCATCGGGCTGACTTCGATCCCGCTGTTTCCCAGTGTTCGCTTTTCCATCTTTATTCTCCCGTTGTGTTGTTGATTATTAGCCCGTTCGCCAGTCCACCCCAGGCAAGCGCAATGTCGCGCTCCAACGCGTCGCGCTCATACAGAGAAACGGACATGGACAGCCCGATCATCAGATAGTAATATGCCAGCGCCGCGCCTCCGACAGGCTGATGCCGGATTTCGCCCCGCTCGATGCCTTGCGTGATGATCTGCTCAATCATGCGCAGGAACTCCTGCTGCGTCTCGCCGGTCTCACGCGTCATCCGCTCGCGCAGAAATTCCGGCGAGTAGTAGAAAAATCGATCCCAGAAACGCATCTTCGCGCTTTGAAGGCAGTACAGAAGAAACTCCCGAAAGATTCGCTCCAATTGCGCCAGCGCATGTTCGCCCGCCTGACGCGCGGCAAAGGACGAAAGAAGGAGGCGATACTCCTCCAGCACATCCGAAAACACGGCGGAGAAGATCTCCTCCTTGCCGGTGTAGTGCGCGTAGAGTGACGCTTTTTGGATGCCCACCGCCGCGGCGATGTCGCTCATACTCGCGCCGTCGTATCCCTTCTCTAGAAAGAGCCGAAGCGCTTGACTTAAGATTTCCAGTTTGCCCATCGTATGCCTCCTATTGATCCTACCTACCGTTCGGTAGTTTGATATTACCACCATTCACTTTGGCTTGCAAGAGGGAACGCAAAAAAATACCGGCTTTCGCCGGTATTTTTATTTACCCCCGTTACTGGAGATTCAGGTTCTTTTTCAGGATCGGTCTGCCCACCAAAAAAAATACCGGCGTGAGCCGGTATTTTTTATTTACTCCCGTTACTGGAGATTCAGATTCTTTTTCAGGATCGATCTCGAAATCAGGAAGAACATGACGCTCAGGCCTGCGAACAGTACGCCGTACCAGCCGAAGATGGTGGACATAAACGTTCCAACCTCCTGCGCGGTGTTCAGCGCGAGGGTTGCCACGCCTTCCCCGAAGGTCACGACGGACATGAAGATCGAGCTGATGATCCCAACGCCCATGTTGATGAGCAGGTACATGCCGATTGCCGCCAGAACGCGGTGCTTCTTGGCCACCTGGCCGCCAACGATGATCGCGAAGAAAATCTGCAGCAGCTGCGCCGCGAGACCGAGAATCCCGACCACGATGGTTTCAATCGACATCACCGGAATGCTGACATACTGGCTTGCCTGCGGCAGAAGTTCCGTAAAGAACAGCCGGAAGGCCTGCAGAACGTCGTTGTTGAGCAGCGTATTCGTCGTCGTGCCAAACACCGCGTAGATCGCTAATGCGATGCAGACGACAACGCTGTTGATCAGCATCCAGAACATGCCGGTGAGCAGTTTGCTCCAGAGCAGCTGGCTCGTCGAAACCGGCAGCGTGAAGGTCAGATACCCTTCGTCCGCAAGGAAGCTGCGGTAGAAGTGGTAGCAGATCAGAATCAGCGTCACGAACAGCGAAGCCATAATCGCGACTCCGATCAGCACCGCCACGGTGACGGAAGCGCCGAGCAGCAGCATCTTCACCAGGTTGGAGCCATTCGCCCCCGCCCAGGAAGCCTCGCTGAGGCGAATGCTCAGCGCGGAGAGAATCGTTGCCACCAGTCCGCCGCCGAGAATCCCAATCTGGAGCGGAAAGAGCGTGCGCGAGAGCGCGCGGAAATCGTGTTTGATCAATTTGCCTAGCATCTGAATACCTCCCGGAACAGTTCGTCCAGCGACTTGCCCTGCGTTTCGCGGACATTGTCCGTCGTGTCGTGCATCGTGATGACGCCCTCTTTCAGGAAGAGGAACTCGTCGAGCACCTTCTCCACATCCGCAATCAGGTGCGTGGAGATCAGAATCGTCGCTTCGTTGTCGTAGTTGCTGATGATGGTATCGAGGATATAATCCCGCGTCGCCGGATCCACGCCGCCAATCGGCTCGTCCAGCAGGTAGAGCTTCGCGCGGCGGGACATCACGAGCACGAGCTGCATCTTTTCGCGCGTGCCCTTGCTCAGCTGCTTCATCCGCTTGTTTGCCGGAACGTTCAGGCGGGAGAGCATTTCGCGTGCGCGCTGCACGTCGAAGTCCGAGTAGAAGTCCACGAAGTAGTCGAGGCAGTCTTCCACCGTCATCCAGTCCGGCAGGTAGGTCCGCTCCGGCAGGTACGAAATCATCGATTTCGTTCCCTCGCCAATCGGCTGACCGTCCGCGAGCACCGTGCCGTTCGACGGCGTCAGTAGTCCGGCTACGATTTTGAGCAGCGTCGTTTTGCCGCTTCCGTTCGGCCCCAGCAGGCCGACGATCTTGCCCTTTGGCAAGGTGATGTCCACGTTGTTGAGCGCAAGCGTCGTGCCATAACGCTTGGTGAGCGATCTGGTTTCCAGAATCGCATGCGTGTTATTGGATTGCATGTTCCCCCTCCTTGTTTGCCTCTTTTGCCAGCAGCCCGAGCACGTCCCCCCGGCTCAAGCCCAGCGCCTTCATCTGCGCCATGAATGTTTCCACCAACAGATCGGCCTTTGCGTTCCGAGCGCGGGTAATCACCGCTTCGTCCGTCGTGACCGTTCGGCCGGTGTTTCGCTGTGTCGTAACCAAACCCATTTCCTCCAATTCTGAAAGTGCTCGTTGCATCGTGTTCGGATTCACCGCCGCCAGTAACGCAAGATCGCGCACGCTGGGCAGCCGCATTCCCATTTCATAGGTGCCGTTGAGAATGCGAAGTTCTATCTCATCCACAATCTGCGAGTAGATGGGTCGGTTCGATGAAAATTGCCATGCCAATGTGTGTTCCTCCTTCCGTGTGTCGCTGTATTATTGTTTTAATACAGTTATACACGCCATCGAAGGCTTTGTCAAGAGAATTTTGAAAAATTCTTTTTCGTGTTTTTCTGTTGCTATGGTAGCGGAAAAATGTGGCGCGGAGGTAAATAGAAGGGAAAATCCGCATATAATTTGAAGATTCTGCCCATAGAATCACGAAACGTCTTGTTCTTGCCGGGCAATCGGTTGTATAATAACTTGTTTTCGTATAAGAAAGAGGGTACTACTATGCAAATTCGAAACGTCGCCATCATCGCGCATGTCGACCACGGCAAGACCACGCTGGTCGATCAAATGCTGCGCGACGCGGGCGTATTGCGCAGAGGCGAACAGGACGTCGAGCGCATTATGGATTCCAACGATCTCGAGCGCGAGCGCGGGATCACCATTCTCTCCAAGAACACGGCGGTCATCTATGAGAACACGCGCATCAACATCGTCGATACGCCGGGTCACGCGGACTTCGGCGGCGAGGTGGAGCGCATCCTCCAGATGGTGGACGGCGTGCTGCTGCTCGTGGACGCGTTTGAAGGCTGCATGCCGCAGACGCGCTTCGTGCTGCGCAAAGCATTGGAACTGTGCAAAATTCCGATCGTCGTCGTCAACAAGGTCGATCGCCCCGATGCGCGCCCCATGGAAGTTGTCGACGAGGCGCTGGAGCTCTTCATCGAACTCGGCGCAACGGCGGAACAGCTTGATTTCCCCGTGGTCTATGCCTCCGCGCGCGACGGGCAGAGCGGCATGACGCCGGACACGCTGCAAAACGACATGCGCCCGCTCTTTGACACGATCATCCGCGCCATTCCGGAACCCGCGGGCGATCCGGAAGCGCCGCTGCAGATTCTGTTTTCTTCCATCGATTACGACGATTACGTCGGCCGCATCGGTATTGGCCGCGTCGAACGCGGAACCGCGAAGCGCAATGCGCCCGTCGTCATCTGCGGCGGCGACGACAACCGCCGCATCGACACAAAGATCACCCGCCTCTATCGCTACGAAGGGCTCAAGCGCGTCGAGGTTGAGGAAGCGCCCTGCGGGGATATCGTCTGCGTTGCGGGCGTCGAAGGACTCAACGTCGGGCAAACGCTCTGCGACCCCACCTGCGTGGAACCGCTGCCGTTCGTGCACATTGACGAGCCGACCGTGAGCATGATGTTCATGCTCAACGACAGCCCGTTTGCCGGACGCGAAGGAAAATACGTCACTGGACGCAATCTGCGCGACCGCCTGTTCAACGAAGTCAAGACGAACATCGCCATGCGCGTCGAGGAAACGGGAACCACGGATACGTTCCGCGTCAGCGGACGCGGCGAGCTGCACCTTTCGATTCTCATCGAGACCATGCGCCGCCAGGGCTACGAATTCGCCGTCTCCCGCCCGAAGGTCATCATGCGCAAGGACGAGCATGGCAACACCACCGAGCCGATTGAGGAGCTGACCATCGACGTGCCGACGGATTATGTCGGCGCGGTTATGGAAAAGCTCGGCCAGCGCAAAGCGGAACTCACGGACATGACAAATCAAGGCGAAAACAGCGTTCGGTTGCAGTTTCTCGTGCCTGCGCGCGGCCTCATGGGTTACCGCTCGGAGCTTTTGACCGATACGCGCGGCAACGGGGTCATGAACCACATCTTCCATGATTATGAACCCTACAAAGGGCCGATTGAGGAGCGCAAGACGGGTTCGCTCGTCGCCCACGAAACGGGCGATACCTCCAGCTACGGCCTGTTCAACACGCAGGATCGCGGCAGGCTGTTCTTCGGCTCCGGCATTCCGGTGTACGAAGGCCAGATCGTCGGCGAGAACGCGCGCACGGGGGATATCGTCGTCAACGTCTGCAAAAAGAAGCACGTCACCAACATGCGCGCCTCCGGTTCGGACGACGCGTTGCGCCTCACCCCGCCGGTGACGCTTTCGCTGGAGCAATGTCTGGAGTTCATCGCCGAGGACGAGCTCGTCGAGGTGACCCCAAAGAGCATCCGCATGCGCAAGAAGATCCTCAGCAAAGACCTACGCATGAAGAACGCCAAGCTGGATTCGTAAGCGCCCGCGCTCGAACACAGCGCAAATCCAAGCGCGAAAGGAAGTGTGCTTCGAATGCTCTCACTCGTGGAGATCGACCGGCACAACTATCTTTCCATACTGGATCTGAGCGTTTCCGAGGAACAGCGTTCGTTTGTTGCGAGCAACACCTATTCGCTCGCGCAGGCGTTTGTTCAGCCGGAGTGCGTTCCGCTCGCGCTTTACGTTGAGAATAAACCCGTGGGTTTCGCGATGTACTGCATCGACGAGAGCGACCGCGAATACTGGATCTATCGGCTGATGATCGACCAGCGGCACCAGGGGCGCGGCTACGGGCGCGCGGCAATGCTGCTCTTGATCGACCGCATCCGCAGCGAGATGGACGAGCAGCGGCACCGGATCTTCATCAGCTTCGAGCCGGAGAACGAGGTTGCCAAGTCGCTCTACGAAAGCCTCGGCTTCGTGCCGGACGGGCGGGTAGAGTACGGCGAAATCGTCTATCGGCTGGATGTATAACCGAAATTTCTTTTCTTAGTAGAAAAGAAACAAAAGAATACGCTCTTTATAAACTGTCGTGTAAAAACGACAGTTTTTTTATAAAAAAACACTTGCTCATCACGTTGCGTCATGTGCTAATCTCCGGCTTGTAAGGCAAACGAAAAGAATAATTCAAGCTTGCCGAAAGGAGATCCCTATGAACCTTCAGGAGTTATTGCCGTTTCTGATTCCCCTTGCTATCGCGGAGATTGTTCTGCTCGCCATCACCCTGCGCCATATTCTGACGCACGACCACTACAAGCGCGGCACCCGAGCGCTCTGGCTCGTCGTCGCGATTGTCGGCATGGAGTTCATCGGCCCGATTCTCTACTTCATTCTGGGCAAAGAGGACTGAAGGTTCGACAGACTCGAACCAAATGGAACACCACAATGACCATGAGGAATTCTCTATGAATGTATTGGAACTCAACCATGTTTCCAAGCGCTTTGGCAGCCAGCCGGTGCTGCGCGATCTCTCGCTCCGCGTGCCGGAGCATACGATCTATGGTTTCATCGGCGAAAACGGCGCGGGCAAGACGACCAGCATGAAGCTGATTCTCGGCCTGCTCGCGGCGGACGGCGGCGAAATCCGCATCTGCGGCGAACCGGTGCGCTATGGACAGACCAAGACGAATCGCAATGTCGGCTATTTGCCGGACGTTCCGGAATTCTACGGCTACCTCACGCCGCGCGAGTACCTTCGCCTCTGTGGGCAGATTGCGGGCGTGCCCGACGGCGAGCTGACGCGGCGCAGCGGCGAGCTGCTCGCGCTCGTTGGCCTCGAGGCCGCTTCGAACCGGCGCATCGGCGGGTTCTCGCGCGGCATGAAGCAGCGCCTCGGCATTGCGCAGGCGCTGATCCACCGCCCGAAACTGCTGATCTGCGACGAACCGACCTCCGCGCTCGATCCCGCAGGGCGCAAGGAGATCATCGACATTCTCAACGAAATCAAACGGGAGACGACCGTGCTGTTCTCCACGCACATCCTGCCGGACATTGAGCGTGTCTGCGACGAAATCGACCTGCTGCATGGCGGCGTCATGGCGCTGGAAGGACGGCTGGAGGAGATTCGCGCGCTGCATGCGCAGAGCGGATTTTCCATTGAGTTTGCGGATGCGCAGGCGTGCGACCGGTTCCTCCCCCTGCTCCCCGGCGCGGTACGGGACGCTTCCGCGCGATTGATTGCTCCAAAGGGCACGCAGGCGGACATGCTGCAGGCAATGGCAATGCTGACGGAGCGAAGCGTCTGCCCGGTTTCGATTTCACTCTGCGAACCGTCGCTCGAATCGCTGTTTCTGGAGGCGGCCAACGTATGAAACAATTGCTTGCACTGATCCAAAACGAATTTCTTGCGCTGCTTCGCACCGGAAAAATCACCGTGCTGCTGATCGTGTTCTCCATCTTTGGCATCCTCAACCCCGCGCTGGCCAAGCTCACGCCCTGGATGCTGAGTCTGATGTCCCAGTCGCTTTCCGACCAGGGGATCACCATCGGCAACATCGCGGTCAACGCGCTGACGGCCTGGACGCAGTATTTTAAGAACCTGTTTATGGAATATGTGCTGCTGCTCGCGCTCTTTGGCGGAATCTTCGCTTCGGAATACCAGAGCGGCACGCTGGTCAACATCCTTACCAAAGGGTTGCCGCGCTGGAAGGTTGCGCTCTCCAAGTGGCTCGTCGTGTTCGTCTGCTGGAGCGTCTGCTCTTGGCTGACTTTTGGCATTACGTTTGGCTACAGCGCGTATTTCTGGGGCGGCGACGTGGTGCTCCATCTTGGTTTGGCCGCATGTTGCGCTTATTTGCTCGGCGTTTGGCTGTTTTCACTCGAGCTGGCGTTTGCCTCGGCATTCACGTCCGGCATGAACGCGCTGCTCTGCACCGGCGCGGTCTATGCGCTGCTGTTTGCGCTCGGCCTGCTTCCGTCAATTGCTCCGTGGCTGCCGGTGCGCCTGAACGACGCGCTCGCGCTACTCACCGGCGACCTGCTGCCCGCGGACTTCACGCGCGCCATTCTGACGACGGGTGTATTCAGCCTCGTGAATCTGGCGCTCTGCATCGCCGGATTCCAGAGAAAGCAGTTATAAAAACCGCGTCTCCCGCACGAAAAAACAGAGGCTCGCGCGCATGCGCAAGCCTCTGTTTTCGTCTCGATGTGTGATTTCTCTGAATCCATAATCGGCAGGCTCAAACTTACAAGCCTTTTTTCTCGTTCTTGATCTGATACATCTGCCGATCCGCCCGATGGATCAGCGTCTCCGCGCAGTCGTCTTGGTCCGTCTGGTAAACTGAGTATCCAAGGCTCAGTTGAATCGGCTGCACATCCGGATGCACCTCGTTCCAGATTCTCAGGTTGTCATCAATCAGGTCGATCAGATCGGTTATCGCTTGTGGATCGCTCGCCGGATAGACGATGCAGAATTCGTCCCCACCATAACGCCCAATGAACGCCTGCGTGTTTTTGCAGGAAAGCTTCAGGATGTTCGCCACCCGCTGCAGCACGGTGTCGCCGTAAAAATGCCCGAAGGTGTCGTTGACCTGCTTAAACCCGTCCACGTCGATCATAATCAGGCCAAGCGTGCCTTCGCGCATTGACTGGCACTCCTTGAGCAGGAACTTGCTCAATTCGCGACGGTTGTTGAGTCCCGTGAGCGGGTCGGCGGAAATCTGGCGGTTCTGCGCGTCAATGTAGACGAAAAGAACGGACACCGCCGCGAGAATCCAATTTAGGCTTATGCCGTAGAAAATCGCCTGTAGAATACCGCCCAGCGATGGAAGCACCGCAAAAAAAGCCATCGTATAACAGCGCCGGCGATCCTCCACCCAAACGGAATCCTTCGCTTTGATCAGAGCGCGTATACTCGCGTAGAGGAGCGCGGCGTAGGTATACACCGCGTAAGCAATCAGTCCCCACTCGCGATGATAGACGTTCTGATCGTCGATGGTAAACACCCAGCCGAGATGTATGTTGAACGGCAGAAACGCGATCAGTAGCACGAGCGGTACGCCGGCAATGAACAATCTGCGCCGCGCGGCTTTCATGTCCGCGCTCAGCGCAAGTTCCACATAAATCGCCCAGAAGAACGGCATCGTAACGTGCAGCGCGTAGTAAATCGACTCCACTGTATAATTGAGTACGCGTGCCATGGGAAACGCCGTGCCGTCCAGCACCCAGCAGGCACCGTCGATCACCAGCATGAATATCGTTACGCCGATCATTCCGTTGAACTGGCGCTGCACAGCGGATGCCGCCTGCATCTGCCGCTGCGAGTACAGAATCGTCAGCATCAGAATGATCCCGATTGCGTCAATCTCCAAATAGAGCGCGTCCAGCATTGCTACCCCCCTACTCCCGAAAGAAACTCAAAACGTCGTTGGCTGGAGTGTTGAAAAGAACCTTCCCCGCTTTCCGGCGAAAGAATGAGATGCATTCCATCCAGAGGCGCTTGTCGCATAGAAAGACCAAACCATACGCATGGTACACGGATATCGATTGAATTGAACAAAAAAATGTAGTTAGAGTATAGCATACCACAGTTGAAAAATCATATACATTCCTTCCTTTGCAATAGCGTCCGGCAATAGAAAAGCGGCCTTCCAGTAGAACCGGGAAAGCCGCTTTGATGATACATGCTTTGCTTAGTTTTTCAGTTGTCCCAGCACATCCAGCGGCAGGTGGTTCATCACCGCGCCGTTGGGGTTGAGCAGCATGTCCTCGTCGAGGTTGAGCCCGAACATCGCGCCTTCGTGCACCGCCGCGTTGAGGTTACGCGGATGCACCGCGTCCCCCGCGTTGAACACGGGAATGCCCGCCTGCTTGAGCTCGGCAAAGAACGCGTCGTTTGCGCGCGTATGGCAGGAAACGACGGTGTCGATCGCGAGCTTCGTGCGGACGAAGTTTTTGTCCTGCACTTCGACCTCGCCCTCGCGGACGGCGTAGACGGTGCTGCTCTCCAGCACTTTGACCGGGAACTTGAACGGCTTGGACTCCAGCGCCTCCGCGTCGCCCTGCGCAAAGCGCTTGCGCAGCACGTACATGTGGATCACCTCGACCGAGCTGCCGAATTCCTTCTGCTCGGTTACGATGGTCACGTCCTTGCCGATGGAAGCCAGGTATGCCGCCGTGTCCGCCGCCGCGTAGTGGTCGCCCCAAACGAGCACCTTTTCGCCCGTCTTAACCGGCATACGCTTGCCGGGGTGGAACTCGCAGTTCACCTTCGGGCAGGCGATGACGCCCTCGAACCCGACCACGCGCTCCGCGCCGAAGCAATCCGGCACATAGCTGCTCGCGCCCGTCGCGTTGAGCACCGCGTCGTAACCCTTGAGGTCGCCTGCCGTGGGCGCGGTGTTGAGGCGCACTTCGACGGGCAGTTTCTTGAGTTGGTTGCGAATCCAGTCCGCATACCACTTCATCTTTTCCTTGCCGGGGGTCATGCAGCAGCCAAGAATCGCGCCGCCAAGCTCGCCAGTCTTTTCGAAGAGCGTCACCTTGTGTCCGCGGACGCTGAGGATGCGCGCCGCCTCCATGCCCGCCGGGCCGCCGCCGACAATCGCGACGGAGAGCGCCTTCTTCGCGGGCGCGAGGGATTCGAACGCCTCGTTGCCGCAGGCGGGGTTGATTGCGCAGCCAATCTCCTTTTTCGCCATCATGCTCTCCTGCCAGCAGCCGGTGAGGCAGCTGATGCAGCGGCGAATTTCGCCCGGTTTGCCCATCTGTGCCTTGACCGGCCAGTACGGGTCCGCGAGGATCTGGCGGCTCAGGCCGACGAGGTCCGTCTTGCCCTCCGCAATCATCTTTTCGCAGAAGTCGGGGTTGCGCAGCGTGTGGCTGTTGATGACCGGAATCGCGACCGCCTGCTTGACCGCAACGGAGGCATAGGTCGTCCAACCCTCGGGGTAATACATCGGGTCGAAGCCCGCGCCGGGGCTCTCCTGAATGCACTGACTCAGGTCGAGCGCGGCGACGCCCGCCTGCTCAAGCACCTTTGCCACCTCGACGCTCTCGTTGATCTCGCGTCCGCCGGGCACCCACTCGTCCGCGGAGTAGCGCACGAGAATCGGGAAGTCGCGGCCGCACTTCTTTTGAATCTGGTCGATAATTGCGAGGATAAAGCGCATCCGGTTTTCAAAACTTCCGCCAAAGCGGTCGATGCGGCGGTTTAATAACGGGCTCATGAACTGCGAAATCAGGTAGCCATGCGCCGCATGGAGCTCCACCGCGTCGAAGCCCGCCTGCTTCACGCGCCAGGCCGCGTCCGAGAACTTATCCACCATTTCGAGCACTTCTTCGGTCGCCATCGCGCGGACGGGCTTGCCCTTTTCCTCCGCGTTGGCGTAGACGATTTCGTGCCCCGCCGACCACGGGAGCTTGAGCACCATGTCGTTTGTGCTCATCGTGTTGTAGCGCGGAATCGCGCACTGCCGGCCGGGGTGTTGCAGCTGCACGGCGCATTTCGCGCCATAGCGGTGCATGGAGCTCGCCAGCCGGGTGAGACCCGGAATATAGTTGTCCGCGTCCGCCACGAGGCAGGTCACGGTCGGGCGGCCCGTCGCGCTGTCCGGCGTGGTCGCGCCGACGATCACGAGACCCGTACCACCCTTGGCAATCTCGCTGTGGTGGTAGATGTCCCGGTCGCTGACGCTGCCGTCCGCGTTGGAAGAGCTCACGTCCGTTGGCACATGGCAAATGCGGTTGGGAACGAGCATGTTGCCGATTTGAATCGGTTCAAACAGATGCGGGTATGCTGACATAATCCTTGCCTCCAAAAATAGAATTCTGTTGCGGGTTGTTCGGGTGTGCAGAGTAAGTCAATTCGAGCGCGCAGGGTGCGCGTGTACGAAACAAAAGATAACAAAATGAATGGTACAATTCGATCATACCATTCTTTTTGATTTGTTTCAAACAAATTGTGGTGTTAATTTTGTAAACTACCCGCGCATCCACCCGAACAGCAGATACTGCTTGATCCATTGCCCAAACGTATAGTAGACCACGACCTCGCAGGCGTCGGACGAAAGCCCGTCGCCTGTTTTGCAGTAGATCGCCGCCTTGCCCTTGCCAACCGCGGTCACCACACCGCTGGAATCCACGTTTGCCACCGCGTCGTCCGAACTCGACCAGGAGAGCACCGCCCCCGTTGCGTTCGCCGGCTGCACGGTTGCAAAGAGCGGATGCGTCTGACCAACCTGCATGTGCAGCGTTCGCTCGTTGAGCGTGCAGGAGGTGGACGCAACCTGCATGGGCATCGTCTCCTCCGCCAGCACAGCGCCGCAGACGGAGCACGTCTGCCGCCGCAGCCCTTCGCTTTCGTACGTTGGCGGGGTAACGACCTCCCAGTCCCCCGGCGTATGCGCGGGCGCGGTGTAGTCGTCCGTATAGCGATAGCCGGTCTTCTCGTTGATGTAGGTCGTGTAGCCAAACGCCGTGCAGGTCGGCTCGGTGACCTCGGCGTTGTAGACGGGGTTCTCGTCCATATCCGGCAGCAGGATTGTCTCGTAATCCTTGCTCTCTGTCTTCTCAAAACGCACGGTTATATTCTTGGAGACGATCAGCGCGTCATTCTGTTTCTCGCCGACGTATTCCTTACAGTACGCGCGGCGATCCTCCACCTGCTCGAAGAACGAAATCGACGCGTCCACTGCGCAGTTCTTCACGTACCCGTGATGCACGCGGTTCTTCGGGTTCACGTCGCTCAAGCCCACGAGGCCGCCGTTGTGCACGTACCCCTGCACGGACGTATACGCGTCGAGCTTGACGCTGCAGCCGTCGACATCCGCATAGCCGTTGGACAGCACGCCACCGAGGTATTCCTCGCAGGTACCGTCCGCACCAACCGCAACAATGGTAATCTCCGCCTCCACGGCGCAGTTCTGAATCAACCCGTATCCAAACCCGACGACCCCGCCCGCGCCGCACTGGCGGCTCGTTGCGCCAACCTTCAGCCGACCCGAAACGGTGCAGTTGGAGATGGTTCCGCCTTGCAGATACCCCGCAATTCCCGCGATAAAGACCGGCTGGTCGGTCTGCAAATCCACCTTCACGTTGAGCAGATGCAGATTCTGCACGCTGCCGTCCTTGACAATCGAAAACAACGCGGCAAACGACGTTTTATAGCCACGGTGCCGCCCGTCGTAGGTTGTCGCGGTGTCCGCGCCAACCTTCGTGACGGAGAGGTTATAGATCGTGTGCCCCGCGCCGTCGAACGTTCCGCGAAACGCAATCGGCGCCCAGTCCACGCCCTTCATGTCGATGTCCGCCGCGAGCACATAGTTCCCTTCCGGGTTGTTCGCAATCGCGGCGAGCCCGTCCGCATCCGAAATGGAGATGGGCGAGCTTTCGCCCGCCGCGAGAGCAGGCAGCGGCAACAGGAGCAGCATCAGCGCCAGCAGCGCAGAGGATAGTCGTTTCAGCATTGCGTTCGGGGTTCTCCCTTTTCGTCTGGTTTACACTTTTCCGTACTCATTCTATTCTCGCGGGTACCCGCGCGTCAATCCTAGGCGCAGAATCCAACCCCCAATAAATAGAGCCGACCACACTTTGCGGCCGGCCCATCCAATGTTCGGATTCGATTATGCCTGTTTGCGATAGGAGAGCACGTGGTTCGGGCACGTGTCCACGCACTCACCGCAGAGGATGCAGTCGTAGCTCTTCACACTGCCCGTCTTGACCGCGGCGTTCACATCGATGCTCATCTGGCAGGTATTGGTGCACTTCTTGCAGTCGATGCAGCGCTCCGGCTTCGCATGAATGCGCATCTGCGGCAGGTGCAGCAGCCGACCGACCAGCATGCCCGCGCTTAAGAACGGACTCATCCAGCAGACCCCATGGCAGGCGCCGCGCCGCCCCAGCGCGAGGTCGAGCACAAAGAACAGCCCCAGTACGAAGTAGTAGATGATGTACTTCACCGGCTCGTCCACGGAGATATACCGCTCCGTCAGGCGCAGCGGATCAACGCCTTTGATGCCGCCCGCGAGCACAAACCCTGTGACCAGTACGCCAAACCAGACCGCGAAGATGCTATAGCGCACAATGCGCAGCCGTTTTGCGTTCGCCGATTTCGCGTTGACCGTCCGCGCCACCTCCGCAACGCCGCCCGCCGGGCAAAGCCAGCCGCACCACGCGCGCCCGAAGAACAGGCCGGAGAGAAACAACACCCCGAACATGATCGCGCTGCCGGAGAGCACGCCCGCAAACGCCCCGTCGATGGACACATAGGGCGAGAGGTAGTTCATCGTCAGCGGAAACAGGAACAGGGAGGTATACAATAGAATCTTTCTGACTTTTTGTCTCATGTTGGTTTACTCCTTTTGAGTTTTTGGCGGGAATGCGCGTTGTTTTTGCTCGAAGTACGCCGTCGTCTCGCGGCACCAGTCGAGGTACGCGCGGTTCACCTTTTGACCAAAGTCGATGACGCGGAGGATGTCCCGGTGGTTTTCGTCCTCGTCCACAATGCCCTCCAGCTCTTGTTGAAACAAGCCCAGCACATGCAGCTGCTGCTGATGGCTCTGCTCAAACGCGGCCAGGTGCGATAGCATTGCCTCCGGCGCGGCATAGTTCGAAAAGTACGTCTTGAGCAAAATTTCCAGCCGCAAGGACTCCTTCTCGACCGGCTGTGTCAGCCAGTCCGCGAGCGCCGCCTGCCCCGCAGGACAAATGCGGTAGGTCCGCTGCGCATGGGCGCCGGTCTGCGGCGCGGGCAGCTCCTCGATAAATCCCTCTGCTGCGAGCGCTTTCAACGCGGGAAAAATCTGCCCGAAGCTCTCGCTCCAGAAGAACTTGAACCGAATATCAACAATCTTCTTGATCTGGTACCCGCTCAACGGCTGTTCGGAAAGCAGTCCGAGGATGACGTAGTCCGTTTGACGCATGCTCACGCTCCGTTTATATCTTTTAGATATATTATAGCAATGCGTTCCGAATTTGCAAGTATTATTTTTCGGCGCACGAAAAAGCCGCCCGAAGGCGGCTTTTGTTGGATGCGTTGATTCGATTGTGTAAGCTCCGTTTCTCCGATCAGGCACACAGCTTACGCGAGAAACAGATTGAGGTCGTCCTCCACACTGCCGACGCCCGCGATGCCGAATTTCTCGACGAGCACCTTTGCCACGTTTGGCGATAGGAAGCCCGGCAGCGTCGGCCCGAGGTGGATGTTCTTGACCCCCAACGAGAGCAGCGCGAGCAGCACGATGACCGCCTTTTGCTCATACCAGGCGATGTTGAAGCTCAGTGGTAGCTCGTTGACGCTGGTCAGCGCGAAAGCCTCCGCGAGTTTCTGCGCAATCACGACGAGCGAGTAGCTGTCGTTGCACTGCCCCGCGTCCAGCACGCGCGGAATGCCGCCGATGTCGCCGAGATTGAGCTTGTTGTAGCGGTATTTTGCGCAGCCCGCGGTCAGAATCACGGTGTCCTTGGGCAGCTTTTCAGCAAATTCCGTATAGTAGTCCCGGCTCTTCATGCGTCCGTCGCAGCCCGCCATCACGAAGAACCGGCGGATCGCTCCGCTCTTGACCGCGTCGATCACCTTGTCCGCCAGCGCGAGTACCTGCGCATGCGCAAAGCCGTTGACGAGCTCGCCCTGCTCAATTTCCTGCGGCGCGGGCAGGGTTTTTGCCAGCGCGATGATCGCGGAGAAGTCCTTCTTTCCGTCGATGTTTGGTAAAATGTGCTTGCAGCCCGGGTAGCCCGCCGCGCCGGTCGTGAAGATCCGCGCGCGGATTTCCTCGCTCTTGGGCGGCACGATGCAATTCGTCGTAAACAGAATCGGCCCGCGGAAGGTTTCAAACTCGGTCAGCTGTTTCCACCAGGAATTGCCATAATTGCCAACGAAGTTCGCGTATTTTTTGAAAGCCGGATATGCGTGCGCGGGCAGCATCTCGCCGTGGGTGTAGACGTCCACGCCCGTTCCCTTCGTCTGCTCCAGCAATTGCTCGAGATCGACCAGATCGTGGCCGGAAACGAGGATCGCAGGATTCTTGCGCACGCCGAGGTTCACCTTCGTGATCTCTGGGTTGCCGAAGCGCGCGGTGTTTGCCGCGTCCAGCAGCGCCATCACCTTGACCCCGCAGGAGCCCGTCTTGAGCACGAGCGCGGTCAGTTCGTCCGCCGAGAGCGCGTCGTCCAGCGTTGCCGCGAGCGCTTCGTAGAGAAACGCGCTGATCGAATCGTCCTTGCTGCCGAGGTTTCGCGCGTGTTCCGCGTATGCGGCAATGCCCTTTGCCCCTAGAATAATCATCTGACGCAGGGAACGGACGTCCTCGTTCGGCGTTGCCAGCACGCCAACCGAAGCCGCCAACTCAAGCATTGCCTCCCTGCCCGAAACGGTGAACGTTGCCGCTTCATCGTACTTGCCGTCCGCCTTGCGCAGTCCGTCCCGATACACCAGCATCTTTTTGATCTGGTGTTCCAGCGCGTCGTTGTCGAAATTCGCGTTCGTAATGGTCATAAACAGGCTCGTGAGCACCTCGCCGTTCAGCGCATCGAGCTTCGACGCGTCGAGCTTGTCCGTCACGACGATATTCGATATTCCCTTGAGCGTATGGATCAACAGATCCATCAACTTGGCGGTGTCCTCCGTTTTTCCGCAGACGCCGCGTATCGTGCAGCCCTTGTTTCCTGCGGTTTCCTGACATTGGTAACAAAACATGCCCATATTCGCTCCTCCTGATACTCGTGATGATTTTGCATTTCGTTCGGTACAGGGAAAGTATAGCCGTATTTGCTCCGTCTTTTCTGTTTGTTTTGCAACGAATTTGTTTTGTTTGTAGGATGTGTAAGTAGTAAGAATGGTGTGTTCGGGTCGGCGAACGGCAGCCTTTCCGTTCTGTTTCGTTCAGCCCTTTGCTCTGTGTTCTGCCGTTTTGTTTCGGCTCACCTATAGTATACGCTAAATAACAGTATAACTCCAGTGATCCCCGTCCCCTGCAAAAAAGAGAAGACCGGGGCAATCCCCGGCCTTCGTGCAATCTGTTTTCTTCTCGTTACGGATTCGCGGGTACTTCAAAGTCCCATTCTTCGAGATTTGCGCGAATCTGCGCCAGCGGCGAGTAGTCCGTAATCGGGTTTTGTTCCAAGAACAGACGCTCCAGTTTGGTCAGCCCCGCCAGCGGGGTAACATCCGAAATCTGATTGTCCTGCAGGTCGATGTAGCGTAGCTTTGTCAGGCCGACAAGCGGCGTGATATCCGAAATCAAATTGCCGCGCAGCGTCAACGCCTCCAGATTGGTTTCGTTCGCCAGTGCGGAAATGTCCGTGAGCCGCTTTCCGCCAAACACGGTCAGGCTCATCAGATTCGGCATATTCGCAACGACCGACAGGTCGTCGACGACAAGCCCGCCCAATTGGAGCGACTCGAGCTTCGTCATGCCCGCAAACGAGCTGATGTCGATGGGCGCATTTGGATCGTCCGCATTCTGCACGGCGTAGCCAAGGCCCAGGTAGGTGAGGTTCTTGAAATACTTTAGCGCGTCCAGATTGTGGATGTACGGCTGATTCGGGTCGACGCCCTGCTGCTGCATATCCAGGTCGGTGACCGCTTCCGCGTCCGCAACCGTGATGTCCCCCGTCGGGCGGTTCATTGCTTCGCGAACGAGCGCTTCGAGCACGTCGTCCCCAAAGTCAATCACCTGATCGGTAGTTGCGGCGGCTGCGGTGGGCGCGGCGTTCGCGTCCAAAGTGCCGGTTTCCACGGCGATCGCCTCCGGCGTCGGCTGCGGCACCTCCGCCGTTTGCGGCGCTGCGCAGGCGGCTGTTCCGAGCATAAGGAGAGCTGCCGTCAGGCAGCACACAAGTTTCTTCATGTTGTTTGTTCCTCCATTGATTCCGCGTTTTCCTTTTTTGGTCAAACGCGCGGTTGCATTGCAAGCGATTCTTATTATATCATTCGCTTATCCGTATGGATGACTTTCGGAGCAAACGTCACGGGGAGTTTGAGATCGACGCATTCCCGTCCCAATTGCCCCATTCACGAAAACGCGGTACGGCGGAGGCATGTGCGCATGAAAGACGACTATGGTTATTTTGGCAAAGGCACCACCGGCTATGTGCACTATATGGAGGCTTTCCGACGCAACGGCAACGGCGGCGGAAAGAAGCCGCGCGGAAAAAGCGGCTGCCTCTCGACGCTTCTGATCCTGATTGTCGTGGTATTATTAACTCATCTGTTATAGAGTTTTTATTAGCGTTACAGTCCTCAGAAGGCACACCATCAATTCACCCGAAAGGATTTTGAAATGAAAAAACCCGTTGTACTCGTCATCGACGGCCAGGGCGGCCGGATTGGCAAACTCATCGTCGAACAGCTCGTATCGCGCGCCGGGCAATACGACATTGCCGCCGTCGGCACAAACAGCATCGCCACCAGCGCAATGATTAAGGCGGGCGCCGCCCGCGGAGGCACCGGCGAAAATGCCGTGCTCGTCAACTGCCGCAGCGCGGATTATATCCTTGGCGCGCTCGGCATCGTGCTTGCGGATTCCATGATGGGTGAAATCTCCCCGGCCATGGCGGTCGCGGTCGGTCAGAGCGCGGCAACGCGGCTGCTGGTTCCGCTGAACCTCTGCAACAGCTTCATCGCGGGGCTATCTCCCGTCGCCATAAAGGATCTTGTTGCGCTGACGCTGGACGAGCTGGATCGCCGCATCGCGCAAGGGGAAACCGCGGAGTAAAATCGGGTTCGTTTGGCTTGACAGACCGCTCGGTTTTCCATAAAATAGACGGGTAATGTTCGTCACGAAGGCGAACGCATACGGCACTCGCATCCTCGATCAATACAGCCACGAAGGCGGTTGCCCCGGTCCAGCCGGGCAGGTCCTCGCGGCTGTTTTTTTGCGCCCCAAAATAGAGTAGAAGGAGTGTTTTCATGTATCGTTTTTCAATGACCAACACCAAGCGCCTGATCCTCGCGGGCCTTTGCATCGCCCTCGGCATTGTGCTGCCGGTTGCGTTCCATTCGGTCGCCAACGCGGGCAGTATCTTTCTGCCCATGCACATCCCTGTGCTGCTCTGCGGCCTCATCTGCGGCTGGCCCTACGGCCTCGCCTGCGGCGTGCTCGCGCCGCTGCTTTCCAGCCTGATCACTGGCATGCCGCCGATGGCGTTCCTGCCGAGCATGCTCTGCGAGCTCGCGGTCTACGGGTTCGTCTCCGGCCTTTTGATGCGCTATGTTAAGACCGGCAAGCTGCTAGCGGATCTTTACATCTCACTCGTGGGAGCCATGCTGCTGGGCCGTCTCGTGCTGGGGCTGCTCAATGCGGTGCTGTTCCGCGCGGGGGAATACTCCGTTGCGCTTTGGACCACCAGCGCGTTCGTCACCGCGCTGCCCGGCATTGTCATTCAGCTCGCGGTTATTCCCGTGCTCGTCTTCGCACTGAAGAAGTCCAAGCTGATTACAGAGTAATCCATAAACGAACAAAACGACGGTATGTAAAGCTGCATACCGTCGTTTTTATTCTATTCGTTACGCTTCCAGCGCCCGTATCTGTTCGGATAGGAGCGAGCGGTGCTGCTTAAGATCGCTTGTAATCAGCTCATAGGTCAGATAGTCCGGCGAAATCCGCTGGATCAACTCGCGAACGCCTGCACAGGTGAACGGCTGGTGCCGGTCTATCGAAAACGCATACTCAAACATCTGCCAGGCGCGCTCCTCATAGGTGTTCCCAAGTTTGGGCGGGTTCGCCCGAACCAAGCGCGCGTGCTCCCCCGTGATCGACTGGTGCAGGTGTACGCCGCGAATCCGCTCCGCCAGCGCGCCGTGGCAATCGAGCATGCGGTGGATGTACGATAGCCCTTCCTCCTGCGTCGCGATGCCCTCGTTCGTGTGAAACAGGTGCCCCGTGTCGAGCATCAACCCAACGTTCTCGTAGGGAACGCCTTCGAGCAACCGCCGTGTCATTGCGGGGTCGGTCAGCGTCAGCCCCGGCTGCCAGAGGTTTTCGAGCAGCAGCAGCGGGCGGTATCGCGCGCCGGAGAGCGCCTCGCCGAGCAGATCGCTGGTTGCGTCAATCACCTCCGCGCTCGAATGCCGAAACGCGCCGCTCATCGCCTCGCTGATCCCCGCGTCGGACACGTGGAACACCACGTACTCCGCGCCGAACGCCTCCGCTTTGGCAAAATCCGCGCGAACGCGTTCAACCAGCGCACGTTTCGTCGCCCCGCCGTAGACCGATTCGCAAACGTCCAGCGAGCCAAACTCGCGAACGAGCGCCGCTTCGTCCCCGCGATAGAAATCAACCCAATAGGGATAATAGAGCATATGCTGGCCAACGACGCAGGACTCCGGCACGATCTCTCGCGGGTCGGGATCGCAGGCGAGCAGCTCCACGCCGTCCAGCGAGAATTCGTTCAGAAACGAAAGAAGCGCCTCCCTATAGGGGAAGCGATCCAAATCGTAGGTGCTGGTGGTGAGGTTCATCAGCGTCTTCATGTGTCCAACTCGCGCCCGACCATGTCGCTGCTCTCGCCCTTTTGACCGAACAGCGCATAGCTGGAGAAGCGCTTTGCCGCCGCCCAGTCTGCTTCGTTCAGCGTCACACGGTATCCGCCGCAATTGAGCACATACCATTCATGATATGGCACATTGGAGCCGGAAAACGCGGTCATCACCGCCATAATCACGCCGCCATGCGCCGCAACGCCGATTTCGGTCTCCCCGCGGAAGATTGCGTCTTGCACCGCGCCCGCAAACGCCGCCGCCGCGCGCTGCCCAAAGTCCGGAATGCCCTCGCCGTTCGGGCAGCGGTCGACGCAGCCGCCCGCAACCCACGCGCGATAGTCGGAGTCGAACTCCATCTCCTGTGCCGTTCGCCCCTCAAAATCGCCAAAGTCCATCTCGCGCAGATCCGGAACCGTAACGATTTCGGCGTTTGGAAAACAGATCTTCGCGGTCTGCCTCGCGCGGAGCATCGGGCTGGAATAGACGAGCGAGATTTCAGGGTGGTGCTCTGCCGCCTCTGCTTCACGCAGGCCTTCCTCGCAGAGCGGCTCGTCCGTTCGTCCGTTGTATCGACCGGAGAGATTTCCGGCGGTCTTTCCGTGCCGCAGCAAATAGATGGTCAGCATGTTTTTTACTCCTTGATCACCGTCGGGATTCCGCAGACCAGCCGCACCACGCGCGAAGCGTGTTTTGCCAGCTGAATGCAGAGCCTGCCGGTGGCTTCCCGTGCCTGGCGTTCCCGCGCGGAAAGCGGAATGACTCCACTGCCCACCTCGTCGCAAACCACGACTTCCTTTTCCAAAAGCGCGTCCAGAAGCTCCGGCGCGCGGTCGGGATCGTCAAACACGATGTTCTGTAGATGATACACCACGATCCGCTCATCGATCAAGCCATCCGCAATTTCTTCCTGCGAATAGCCGAGCGATTTTACATAGTCGAGCTTGCCGCTGCCCGCGCCGCCGATTACCAGAACCATATCCACATCACCCGTTGCGTGAGCATCAGCGCAGCGAGCATTGCCAGCTCGCCCACTTGTACCAAGTATCCGGAGAGATCGCCGCTCATGCCGCCAAACTGTCGCGTTGCCATTTTAGAAACCAGCCAGCCGCTCAGCGCAGCGGACAGCGCGACAAACAGCCCCGCAAACGGCGAGATTGAGAGCATGATTACCGTGAGCACAACGAACCAGACGATCAGCGCCTGATTGGCCGATTCCTCCGGTGCGGAATCGCGCATGGCGGAGAGCATGCCCTCGCCGGAAGACTTCGACGCGACGGAAACATACCCCGCGACGGCGCGGCTCATCGCCGGAATCAAAAACAGAATGTAGAGGGCGCCGCTGTCGTCAACCAGCTCCGTTGCGAGGGCGAAATGCGCCAGCAGATACGCCGAGATGCCAATTACCGCAAACGCACCGACATGCGGGTCTTTCAGAATTTCGCGCTTCCGTTCCGGAGTGGCGTGGCTGCTGAGCGCGTCTACTGTGTCGCAGAATCCGTCGAGGTGAATTCCACCGGAGACGAGTACCGGCAGCAGCGTTACCCCCGCCGCAAAGAAAATGCCATCGAACACGAGCCATTGGCATAAGGCCCACCACGCGGCAAGCACGAGGCCAATCAGCACGCCGACGAGCGGAAAGCTCGCGAGCAGATACCGCTGGTTCTCCGGCTTCCACTCCACCTTTGGCATGGGCACACGCGAAAACGTGGAAAACGCCATGGCGACGGAGCGCAAGAGGTCTTTTGCGGAATGTTTCATATGTGTAGTTGTCCTTTCAGCACCAGCGGAATGCCGCAGACGAGCTCGGCCACTGCGTCAAACCGCGCGGCGAGCGCGCCGTTGAGCCGCCCAATCGTTTCGATGTACCGCGCGGTACTCGCGCCATACGCCCCGCCGTCGCTGCCAACCTCGTTGGTCACGACAATCAGCGTGTCGCACTTTTCTTCCAGCGCGAGAATGCCCGCAAGGATCGTATCATACACGTCCCGCTCGTTGCCCGCTTCGTCAAACATTTCGTTTGCCAAGAGGTTACACATGCACTCCAGCAGCACCGTTCCCCGCGCGGGAAAGTCGATCCCGCCGACGCTTGTTTCGCGTTCGATGGTTACAAAGCCTGCGTCCGCGCGCTGCGCCTGATGGCGCGCAATCTTCGCGCGCGACTCCGCCTCATACGGGCGCATCGTCGCGAGATAATAGCGCGGCGCGGGGAGCTCGCGCGCGAGCCGTTCGGCGTATGTGCTTTTTCCGCAGCCGGAGCCGCCGGTGAGCAGGATTCGCATGTTTTTCGCCTACATGCCGATGTCGGCAAACGTCATTAAATCATAGTACACCGCGAGTGCCATATCCAGCAGCGGCAGCAGCG
>JAYFPQ010000143.1:0-24066 GCA_034927595.1 Christensenella sp. | reverse complement strand
TCCGTAAAAAGAACACCGCCGCATAAGCGGAGTGGTTCCGGCGGACTTGCCCCCTACAGCGAACATCGCGGACATTCGAACCATAAGACGCGCCGAGACCTCGTTGGAATCCGCGCGTTGGGATTAACCGCCATTCTGCTTGGCGTGGTTGCGCTTGTCCTGCTCGGCATCAAGTTCTTCGAAGGCGAATCTGCGGGCAACAACGCGGCAACGCTGCTGGAAGCCTACAAAGCAAAAGCTTCCGTTTCTCCCTCGGTCTCGGTTACACCCGAAACAACCGCAACGGCGGATCCTTCCGCCGCGGCAAGCGCGACGGATAGCCCGGAACCGACGGACGAGAACTTTGAGCGGACGGACATTCAGGCGGATCAAACCGCTTCCGCAAACGCCAACGAGCATATGGCCAACGACGGTTCCGTGACCTCGACCGTGGAGTCCGGCGAATACGTCCGTCCGGACGCGCCGGAAGTGCAGTCGGATCTGGATAAAACCATCCAGAAGATCATAGACGCAACCGGCGAAGACGGCGTCATTGGGATTCTGGAGATTCCGGAGCTGCAGGAAGAACTGCCGATCATCGGCAAGTGGTCCTATAAGCTACTCAAGATCTCCGTTTGCCGCTACAAGGGGCCCGATCCGCTGGAAGACGGCAATCTCGTGATCATTGGTCACAACTACAAGAATGGTTCGCATTTCGGCAGGCTGAGCAAGCTTTCCGTCGGCAGCGAAATCTTTCTGACCAATGCCAAGACGGGCGAACGCGTCCGTTACGAAGTCTACCAGATCAAGAGCATCGCATCCGATGCATTCAGTGCGCTGAAGTCCTATCACGGGGACGCGGGGCTGACGCTCATGACCTGCAAGGACAACGGAACGAACCGATTGCTGGTTCGCTGCGAACAGAAGGACGCCGCTTCCTAACTCGACTACAACAACAAAACACCCGCTTTGGCGGGTGTTTTTATTTTCTTGATCTCTATTTTTCGAAGATCAGCTTTGGCGCAAAGTTAAGCTTGTCCGCCGCGACGCAGTGGTACACGACGCCGTTCTTCTCGCCTTCAAACGCATAGCGGTTTGCCTCGCCATGCAGGTGCCCGTAGACCGCAATCGAAACGCCCGCCTGCTCCAGCCGCTCGGTGAATCCGCTGGCGCGATCCCGATCCGCAAACGGCGGATAGTGCAGCATCGCAATCTTGGTTTCCACCTCCGGCAGCGACCGAAGAGACAGTGTCAGCCGATCGAGTTCGCGCTGGTAGATCTTTTCGTCGTCCGCCGCGAGCCCCGAACTGCCCGGGCAGAGCCAGCCGCGGCTGCCGCAGATGCCAACGCCGTCTTCCACAAACGAGTCGTTCTGCAGCGCCCGCATGCCCGCGGGCAGCGACGCACGCACGCGCCCGATCGCGCTCCACCAGTAGTCGTGATTGCCGCGCAGAAGAATCTTCTTGCCCGGCAGGTGTCCAATAAACGCAAGATCGGGCAACGCGGCGGAAAGCTGCATTGCCCAACTGATATCCCCGGGAATCAGCACGAGGTCGTCCTCCCGAACCACTTCGCGCCAGTTCCGATCAATTTTGTCCGCATGGTCGCGCCAGGCTTCGCCAAACACGTCCATTGGTTTTTCTGAAACGAGCGAAAGATGCAAGTCCGCTATGGCGTATATCCGCATCCAGTTCGCTCCTCTCCCCGCTGCTATGCGGAACAACCATTACTCTTCTTCCGAAACGGGCTCCTCGTCCTCCAGCTCCTCGTCGACCTCGGGAAAATCAACGCTCACCTCGGCGGCGTTCTCCAGCTCGACCTGACGCTTTTGCTCCCGCAGGCACGACGCGCAGAGCTCTCCCCCGCGAACGGCCGGCGATTCGCCGCATTCGGTACACATGATGATTTCGTCCTCGTCGGACTCTTCCTCCGCGTGGTGTCCGCGTGCCTGCGCGCGCTTGAGTTCGCGCTTGCAGACTTCGCAGTAGTCTTCCCCTTCGCGGATGTAGTTTAGTTCACACTTCGGGCACTTGTGCAATGCCATAGTCGTTCGCCCTGCCTTTGATTTCAAACGTTACGTTTCGTATTATGCTAAAGATTGTTATATGTGTCAAGAAAAAATTCATTCTCACAAGAAATGCCCGCGAAACGGGCGTTTTCTGGTGTTATTCCGGTGACTCAGCCGTGAAAACGGTTTCCAGCACTTCTGCGGACGTCTGCCGTTCGGCGGTTGCCTTTGCGTCCTCGACGATCTGGCCGATGCGGGTCAACAGCGCCTCGCTGCCGATTTTCTCCTCCGCCGAAAACGGAATGGCAAACGGCGGCGCGCCCATCTGCTTGGCCGCCTTGTTGGCAGCAACGATGCGTTGGGATTTCGATATCTTGTCCGCTTTTGTTGCCACGAGCGTAAACGGAATGCCGGAGTATAGCGTCCATTGCAGCATCTGCCGATCCTCCGGCGAAGGCTCGTGTCGAATGTCGATCAACAGAAACAGGTGCTTCGGTCGGCCGCTGCGCAGGTAGTCGCCAATCAAGTCGCCCCACTCCTGCTGCTGCGACTTGCTGGTCTTTGCAAAGCCGTAGCCGGGCAGGTCGACGAGGTAGAATTCCTGGTTGAGCAGGAAGTAGTTGATCAGCCTTGTCTTGCCCGGCGTTTGGGAGGTCTTGGCGAGCTTGTTGTTGTTGCAGAGGCAGTTGATGAGACTGCTTTTGCCAACATTGCTGCGCCCGACCACCGCAATTTCGCACACAAGCGGGGCAGGGTAATTTTGACCCTGCCCAACGCTTGTAAAGAACGATGCTTGTTTAATGGCGAACGGCTTCATGTGTCATGTCCAATCCCGGTAGATTCAGCCTTGGTTCCGTACCATGCGGATGCATGGTGAGCGCAACGTTCAGCACGTCGTCCACCGTTTCGGCATAGTCGATCTTGAGCGCGCCCTTGATGTCCGCCGGCACGTCGAAGAGATCCTCGCGGTTCGCCTTCGGCAGCACCACGCGATCCACGCCCGCGCGCACCGCGGCAAGCAGCTTTTCACGAAGCCCGCCAATGGGCAGCACGCGTCCACGAAGCGTGACCTCGCCGGTCATCGCCACCGAGCTCTTGACCGGAATACCGGTGAGCGCGGAGACCAGCGCCGTCGCCATAGCCACGCCCGCGGAGGGGCCGTCCTTCGGGACCGCGCCTTCCGGCACGTGGATGTGCAGATCCAGCGTTTCGAGAAAACTCGGATCAATGCCGAAGCGCGCCGTGTTCGCGCGAACATACGTCATCGCCGCTTTTGCGGACTCCTGCATCACGTCGCCGAGCTGACCGGTGAGCTGTAGGATGCCCTTGCCGGGCACCGCCGCGGACTCGACCTCCAGCGTTTCGCCGCCGACGCTCGTCCAGGCCAGACCCGTCACCACGCCGACCGTATCCGGACGAAGCGGCTCCGCTTTCTTGAACTTCTGCGGTCCGAGCCATTCGGTGATTCGCGCGTCGGTGAGGGTGATGCGCGCCTTGCCGTCCGCCATTTCGCAGGCGGCCTTGCGGCAAACACTTGCAATCACGCGCTCGAGTTCGCGCACGCCAGCCTCGCGGGTATACCCGCCAATCAGCGTGGCGAGCGCGGCATCCGATACGCGAAGGTTGCCCTTCTTTAGCCCGTGCTTTTCGAGCTGCTTGGGCAGCAGGTGGCAGCGGGCAATCTCAACTTTCTCGTCGAACAGGTAGCTCGGCACCTCAATGAGCTCCATTCGGTCGAGCAGCGGGCGCGGAATCGAGCTCGCGTCGTTCGCGGTGGTAATCATCATCGCATGCGAGAGATCGTACGGCAGTTCGAGAAAATGATCCGTAAAGGAGAAGTTCTGCGCACTGTCGAGCACCTCCAGCATCGCGCTGGAAGGATCGCCCCGCATATCGCTGCTGAGCTTGTCAATTTCGTCAAAGAGCAGCACGGGGTTGATCGAGCCGGATTTGCGCATGGCCTCGATCACACGGCCCGGCTGCGCACCGATATAGGTACGCCGGTGACCGCGAATCTCCGCTTCGTCGTGCACACCGCCGAGGCTCATGCGGACGAACTTTCGCCCCATTGCCTCCGCGATGCCGCGGACGATGGACGTCTTACCGACGCCCGGAGGGCCGACGAGGCAGAGGATCTGCCCCTGCGGATTGTTCGTCAGCCGCTGAACGGCCAGCGTTTCGATGATGCGCGTCTTGACCTTGTCCATACCGAAATGGTCGCGGTCGAGCACCTGCCTCGCGTGAACGAGGTCGAGGTTATCCACCGTTTCCTCCGTCCAGGGCAGGTCGAGAATCAACTCGATATACGCCTGTGTCATGGGCGCCTCGTGGGAGCCGTTCGGCAGGGAGGCAAAGCGGTCGAACTGCTTGTTGAGCACCTTACGCACTTCCGCGGGCATGCTCTTTTCCTCGGCGCGCGCACGGTATTCCTCCAGCACGTCGTCCTCGCCCTCGCCGAGCTCTTCCTGAACGGCCTTGAGCTGCTCGCGCAGGACAAATTCCTTCTGATTGCGCTCAACGGCGGCCTTGATCTTACCGGCGATTCGACGATCCACCTGCATGACCATCAGTTCGTTTTCGATGATGCCCAACAGGCTCGCCGCGCGTGCAACCAGATCTGTCTCCTCAATGAGCTTCTGTTTGTCTTCCAGTTTGCTCACCACATGCTGCGCAATCGCGTCCGTCAGGTCGGAGAGCGTCGGCTGCGACAGCACGGCGTCCTTTTGCTCCTGCGTCAGACGGTCGCGCTGGTTTGCGTGATCGGAGAAGCCCTCGCTCAGACGGCGGCGGAGCGCTTCCGCGGTGTACTCATCCGGCTCGGCGTCCTCAATGACCTCAACCTGCGCTGTATAGTGCGGGTTTTCCGAAAGCACGCTCACAATACGCGCGCGCGCCGCACCGGTCACGAGCAGATGCACCGTGTCGTTCTGAATTCGAAATACCTGCCGAATGCGGCAGATCGTTCCAATTGAATAGAGATCCTCGGGCGTTACGTCGACAATCTTCGCGTTCTTTTGCGAGACAAACAGGGCGTAGCCTTCGTCCGAAAGCGCCTGCTCCATAGCGGAGAGGGTTTTTTTACGCCCGATATCGCAATGCATCACTTCGTTTGGCAGCACCGCAATTCCGCGCAGCGGAATGATGGGCAGCGTTACGATTCCATGCAGATCCATCTTTTTCACCTCCATCAGGGGATTAACATTAGAGAGGCCCCATGATTGTAAATTCAGTATAGCGGCTTACCTTTGTCAATGCAAACAAGCAGCGGGGCATAATGTAACATCACGTTCACCAGACTGTGAACTTTTAGCATCAATCAATCGAGAGTGCTAACAACGATTATTTTAGCGGATTCTCTCTTCCTTTTCCAGCATTTCATGTGTGTTTCTTTCCGCCTTTTTCGGGGGAAGAAAACGGCGACCGCAATTTCTTGCGTGCCGCCGTTGCATCAACCGTTGATCGTATGTTCGGAAAGATGAATCATCCATCTTCCGAAGTTCGAAGAAACCCCTAATCTTATTTTGAAATAAGATTAATAATTGATCTTCCGAAGCTCGAAGAATGCCTTCGGGTGTGCGCAGACCGGGCAAATCTCCAAGGCTTTTTCGCCTTCGTAGAGATATCCGCAATTGCGGCACTGCCAAACGACCTTGCCGTCCTTTTCAAAGACCTTGCCGTCCTTGATGTTCTTGGCCAGCGCGTTGTAGCGCTCTTCGTGGCTCTTCTCAATTTCGGCAACTGCCGCGAACTGATACGCGAGCTTGTCGAACCCTTCGGCCTTCGCCTCTTCGGACATGCGCTTGTACATATCCGTCCACTCATAGTGCTCGCCCGCGGCAGCCATCTGCAGCGCTTCGTCCAACGAGGGCATTTCGCCGCCATGCAGCGCTTTGAACCAAAGCTTGGCGTGCTCTTTCTCGTTCTCCGCCGTCTCGGCAAAGATTGCCGAAATCTGCTCGAATCCGGCCTTTTTCGCGACCGAAGAAAAATAGGTGTACTTGTTTCTTGCCTGCGATTCGCCTGCAAACGCGTCCTGTAAATTCTTTTCGGTTTTGCTACCCTTGAGTTCCATACTATTTGTACCTCCTATTTATTTCTTATTCACTTGCGCTTTCACGCATGAATGCCAATTAACCCGCGTTCTGCTCACAGCTCTGCCTGCAACGGGCGCAAACCCCGCGAAGCACCACATCGTAGCTCTTGAGCACAAAATCCGTCTCGGATTCAATCGCCTCTTCCAGCGCCTGAAACGAGGGGAGATGTACGTCCGACACCGCGCCGCATTGTTCGCAGACTATGTGCGAATGCGATTCCTTGGTTTTATCGAATCGGCAGCTGCCGTCCGCCAGCGGAATCTTCTTTAAGCGCCCCGCGTCGGCCAGCTGATTTAAATTTCGATAGACGGTGCCGAGGCTTAAGCGCGGCATGTCCAATTTCAGCTGCTCGTAGACCATGTTGGCCGTCGGATGTTCGCAGCTTTCCATGACCGCGCGAAAGATTCGCTCCCGCTGATGCGAATACCGCATTTGTTCTAACCCTCACATCTGAAAGGTACGATCACGCCCTTTTGGTATGAATCGGCGGACTCGTTCGAAATATGTCTTTTAGTAACAATTATTGTTATTATACTATCGCAAGTCGAATCGTCCGTCAAGTCCCTTTTCGTGTTTTTCACACCGATGTCAGAATTCTGGAACAGGACATTCGACCGGACTTAGTTTTCCGGTTGCGGCGGGACTCCTGTTTTGCGTTGTAGCAGGTTCCGCTCAAACAGTTTCGCGACACGCTTGTACAGAAGGAACGTCAATATCGAGTTGGCGACGGTCTTGATTGCGTTAAACGGAATGATCGCCGTCGGCAGCAGAGCAACCACCGTCTCCCTCGGCACACCGAAGAAATGCACGGTAAAGATCAGGTTCATCGGAATCATCATCAGCGTTTGCAGCACCGCGCCAACAGCCATGCCGATCAGCGCGCCCGTGCGCGTACGGGTCTTTTGATAGATCAGCCCCGCGGCGACGACATAGGCGCCCGTTGCGCAGAAGTGCATCACCGCGCCAACCCAGAGGCTCTGCGGCGAAACGAGCAGCCACTGCAGCAGGCTGACCACACCCGTCAGCGCGAGTCCCCACCAGGGTCCGTAGAGAAACGTTCCAATCAGAATCGGCACGTCCGCCATGTCGTATTCCAGAAAGCTTGCGGACGGAAAGATTGGAAAGTGAATTGCGTAGACGAGCAGGATGGAGAGCCCGGTCAGCATGCCGAGTTTGGCAAGGCGGTCGACGTTGAATCGTGTTTTCATACTATTACCTCCCGATAAAATAAGCCCCGCGAATCATCGCGGGGCGAATGCTATGCCGAACAAAAGTTAGGATAGCCGCTTCTCTCATCCGGACTTGCTGCGAACCAGACTGTTCGCCGCTTACCGTCGGCAACGGATTTTGACCGTTTCAATCGCTTTCGCGACTCGCGGGCTCGTCGGCATTGCTGCCGCTTCACCGCCGGTGGGGAATTGCACCCCGCCCCGAAGCGTATGTTGTTTCGCAATGGCTTTCGTCATTGCTCGCGCCTATCGTAGCACGGGTTTTGCGCCAATGCAAGCCCTTTTTCCAGAATTCACTGTCGTGTTGAAATCAGAGCGCTACCACCGCGCGATGGGAGAGCATTACAACGAGCTGCTCACGCACCGGTTGCCCGGTGATTGCCTCCACCGCCAGCGCGTAGAGGCGCATCTGCGTTTCGTGGCGTCTGGCAGCCTGTTCGGGCGACTCGCCGGGGCGGACACGATCCGTCTTGTAGTCTACAATCGTCCAGCTGCCGTCTTCGAGGAAGCAAGCGTCGACCACGCCTTGCAGCAGCACGCGTTCATCCGCTTCCACACCATAGAGCGCCTGCGCGTCCGCCGGATAGGAAAACGGCAGCTCGCGCTCCAGCCGCGCCGCGCGGGACATCCGCGCGTAGAGCGGCTCCCGCGTAAACCAGGCAATTGCGCTTGCGTCCGCCGCCTGCGCCTGCTCGGAAGTGATGCGACCGTCCCGTTCCAGCGCGGCAAGATACGCCGCCGCCTCTGCTTCGTCCAGAGCGCGACCCAATGGCAGATGCTGCATCGCCGCGTGCGTCGCCGTTCCGGCAAAAACGGCTCTCTTCGCTTCGCCGAGGAACGCGGGGCGGCGAAATTCCGGCGGCTCGTCCTGCGGCGCGCCGATTTTGCTCACAGCGGCCTTCGCGTTGAGGCGAATCGCCTCCGCGTGCGCATACGTCCAGCTCAGCTTTGCCTCGATTGCCGCAAGCACCGTTGGATCAAACGGCGGAAGTTCTATCAACCGATCCTCGTTGGAGCCAATCAAATATGGCTCCCGTTCGTGCAGCGTCACCTGTCGCGCCCGGCGCGATCCCATCAGGAGCCACTGCGCGGGGCTGCTGCATCGCAGCACCTGCCAGGCGGAGGGTTGGTTCGGCGCAAGCTCCAGCTTTTCGTCGGGCTTGCTCACGCAGGCGGTCAAAATCAGTTTTCGTTTCGCACGCGTCATTGCCACATACAGCACACGCATTTCCTCGGCGGTCTGCTCGCGTTTGACCCGCTGGGAGAGGATCACGCGGGCGAGCGTATCCCGCTTGACGCGCCGCGTACCCTCCGCGTCGATGAATCGAATCGCGAGGCCGTGCTCCGCGTGCATCTGGAGGCTGTTGTTCACGTCCATGCGGTTAAAGCTCTTGCCCAAGCCCGCAACAAACACGACGGGAAACTCCAACCCCTTCGATTTATGAATGGTCAGAATCCGAACCACGTCCGCGGCGATGGTCTGCGCCGCGCCGACCGACGCGCCGCTTTCCGCGAGTTCGATGTGACGCAAAAAATTCCAAACCCCGCGCGAACCGGCGGCCTCGAACGCATGCGCCTTATCGAGCAGCGCGTTGAGGTTTGCCTGCCGCTGCGCGCCGCCGTAGCCCGCCCCCATCTCCTCGTAAAACCCCGTTTCGTCGAGCAGCTTGCCAAGCAATTCCTCGACGGAGAGCAGCCGGCTCTCCGCGCGGTAGCTGTCCAATCTGGTCAGGAATGCTTGTGCGCGTTTTGCCAGTGAGCCGTCGCTAACGGCATACGCCGCAAACGCTTCATAAAACGAACCCGTCTTCTGCGCGGCGCGCACCTGCGCAAGCTCCTCGTAGGTAAAAGAGCCGATGCTGGAACAAAGCACGGAAAGAAGGGGGACGTCCTGATGGCGGTTGTCGATGACGGAGAGCTGGTTCTTGAGAATCTGCACCTCAATGGCGTCAAAGTAGCCGCCGCTCGACTGCGCATAGCTGGGCACGCCCTGCTGGGACAGCGTTTGGGAAACCGTCTGCGCGTCGGTTCCCGCGCGCAGCAGAATCGCGATATCCGAATAACAGTAATTTCGTGTTTCTCCCGTTCGCGCATCCGTGTATTGTTCGTTGTTCAGCAATGCGTGAATTCGTTCCGCAATCAAACGAGACTCCACCTCGAGATCTGCCGCGTCTTCCAGCGGATCCTCGGTTTCCTCGTCCGTTTCCGCGCGCCGCTTCGAAATCAGGTGCAGCTCCGCCGCGCCCTCCGGCTGCGATGTTCCGCAGACGAGCCGCGCGCGCGCGTCGTAGTCCATGTCCCCCGACGCTTCGGACAGAATCGCTTCAAACGTTTCGTTCACCGCGTCCAGCACCGCCGAGGAGCTTCGATAGTTGCTCGACAGATCGATTCGCTCGCCCTGCCCGCCGGAAAAGCGCGACAGCTTCTCTAAAAAGAGCCTTGGCTCCGCCTGCCGAAACCGATAGATCGACTGCTTCACGTCGCCCACGAAAAACAGGTTGTCCCCGCGGGTGATCCGGTTGAGTATCGCCTCCTGCACGCGATTGCTATCCTGATATTCGTCTACGGCGATCCAGCGAAACTGCGCGCGGTATTCCTGCGCGATGGTCTCGTGCTTGAGCGCTTCCAGCGTCAGGTGCTCGAGGTCGTCGTAGTCCAGCGTGTTCGCCGCGCGCTTGGCTTCGGTGTATTGCTGCTCAAAGCGCCGCGTAATCTCCACGAGCGCGCGAACCGCCCCGCCTGAGTGCCGCAGCACGAATAGCGCGTCCGTCCCTTCGCGGGAGAAGCGCTTGAGCTGTTCCTTGACGAGGTCCTTGCCCGCCGCACGCGCATCCTGAATCGGCTTCTTTTCCAGCTCCGCCGTGCCGCGCGGAAAGCGAAGGGCGGCGTACTCCATTCCCAGAAGCGCCGCACGATAGGAGTCGTATCGTTTGGCTAATAGCAGCGCGCGATAGCGGGAAAGGTCGTCGTCCAGCACGCTGATGACGCTCGCCCAGTCGGGCGGAAGCGAGTCCCGCGCAGTAAGCAGCGGTTCCATCATCAGCGCAATCTCGCGCTGACAGAAACCGACCGCGTCCTGTAGCATTGCTTCCAGCGCGGCGTCGTCCTCATAGCGCGACACCGAGCGGTTGAGCCAGTCCTCCGGGTCCGGTTCCGCGCGGGTAAAGCGGTAGACGGAAAGCACCGCATTCCAGGCGGCCTGTTCGCCGCCAAACGCGGAGAGCAGCGCGCGGTAATCCTCGTTTTCCTCCGTGGCAAGCGCGGTCAAGAGCTCGTCCCGAACGGTCTCGATCAGCGCCGCGCTCTCCATTTCATCCGCCGTGCGTGCGCGCGCGGGCAGGCCGACGACGTAGTAGTGCCGCCGTAGCACACGCGAGCAGAACGCATGAATCGTAGAAAGAAACGCGCCGTCCACCGCGCGCGCCTGACGGCGCAGATAGCGCATCTGCGCGAGGTCTTCCGTTTCCTCGGCGAGGGCGTTGAGACGGTTGGCAATTCGGCTCTTCATCTCAGATGCCGCCGCGCGCGTAAACGTCAGTACCAGCAGCTGTTCCATCGGAACCCCGCTCGCCACGCGGGAAACAATCCGCTCGGTCAGCACGGCGGTCTTGCCCGCGCCCGCCGCCGCGGAGACAATCAGGTTTCCTTCGGAGGCGATGGCTCTTTGTTGTTCACTCGTCCATCGCATCACTGTTTCCTCCGTTCAGCAGGCTGAAGAACTCGTCCTGTTTGATCGATTTGAGCAATCGCACCCGTGCGCCGGGCACGCTCGCGTCGAACCGGCAGATGCTGTTGTAGTCGCAATACAGGCAGGCCTGCTTCCGTTTTTGCCGCGCGGCGGGGGAGGCGGTCATTTCGCCTTCCAGCATGCAGCGCAGCGTTTCTTCCGATTTTTTGCGCGCGGCTTCGAGTAAGTTGGTCAGTTCCTCGCTGGAACAGACGCTGCCGGAATACGCGTCCTCGCCCGCACAACGCACCCCGCCAAGGATGCTGGAAACGCCGCTGATTGCGCGGTCGCTCGCGTGAATCACCGCCGCGTCCGAGAGCGTCAACCCCTTGAGGCGAAACGCGTCCTGCGCGGCGGCCTCGATGTCCTCCTCCGCGTCCGAAACGACGGGCTGGAGAATTGGCATATAGTAGAGTCCCGCGCGGGTCTGCGCTTGCTCCGCCGCCGCCATTAGATAGAGCGGCAATTGCAGCGTAAGCCCGTTGAGCACGCCCGCAAAGTCAAACTCGCGCCCGCCGGTCTTGTAGTCGATGATGCGCGTCATGGGTTGGCCGTTGACGTTCGCTCGGTCGACGCGGTCGATCTTTCCGCCGACGAGCGCCTCCCGCCCGTCCGGCAGCGCGAGCCGGATCGGCGGAAACGGCGCGCCCGCGCCAAAGCGCACCTCGGTGAGCACCGGCGTAAAGCTACCCGCGCGAATCTGACTGACAATCGCGAGCGCGCTCTGGCGCACGACCTCAACGAGCAGAAACACCGTTGCGCGCATCCGTTCGTTTTCGACCAAAATTCCGTAGTTGTGGTTTGCGATCACCTGCGGCAGCAGCTCGTCCAACAGCGAAAGCGCCTCCGCATCCGAAATCGCGTGCCAGTCCATCTTTCGCTCGTTGACCGAGCGAACGAACGCCTCCAACGCGGCGTGATAGAATTCGCCGAGATCCGCCGCGCGCTCCGTAAACGCCTTCGTTTCTTCGGCGCGGAGACCATAGCGCACAAAGTGCTGAAACGGGCAATTGTTAAAGCTTTCCAGTCGGCTTGCGCTCATGGGAACCGACGTTCCGTAGAGCTTCGCCGCCGTATCGCGCCCGATGGCAAGCGTGCCAAAGCGAACCGTGCTTTCGCGCAGCATCCGCTCGGCCAACGCTCGTGTTTCGTCGCGGCTTGTGAGCCATTCCATCAGGGCGGGCAGGCGCTCGGTACTCTTGCCCTCGTCCCGCAGACGGCGCAAGTCCGCCGCCGCGAGCGTCAACGCTTCGGCGGGGCAGTCCGGCAGCGCGTCCGAACGAGCAATGTCCGTCTTCACGCGGCAGGTCGGGCAGATGGCCCGCAGGCGCTCCACGAGCGGGGAAGAAGCGAGCTCGCTGGTTCCGTCGCCATAGGCATAGCTGATATAGAGGTATTCGCTGGTTTTGCTCAGCGCGGTGTAGAGATCGAGCCGGTCGGCGGCGGAGAGTTCGACGGCGGTTTTCTTGAGCTCCGCGCCAAGGCCCCGCAATTCGCGAATCTCGCCGTCGTCCAACAAGCCGTCGTTCTGCTGGGGACGGGGGAGCAATCCTTCGTTTGCGCCAACGACGAACAGCGCGCGCACCCGCCGGCTCCGCGTTCGAACCACGTCCCCCACGAGACCCTGATCCGCCGTACCCGGTACGATGCCGACGCTGCAACCCGCGAGACCCTCCTCAAGCAGGCGCACAAATTCCTTTTTTCCGACCTTGAGTTCGCCTAAGATTTCGCTGAGCTGGTCGAGCAGCTCGACGAGCAGATTCCAAACCTGCGCGTGCTCCTGCATCAGCGCGATGCGGCCCTCGCGGCCGAGCGCTTCCGCCCGCTCCTCCAGCGCGCGCTGCAATTCAATTTCCGTTAAAAACGAATAGAACGCGCGCACCTGTTCGCCGACCGTCGCGCGGGCAAGCCCCTTGGAGAGCCGCTCCAGCGCGGGAGCAACCGCGGCACGCGCGCGCTCCGCCGCTTCCTCCGGATTCGCGCGGGTGAGGGGTTTGAGCAGCGCGTTTCCGCGCGCGCCCGTTCGGCGCAGATACAGATCGAGCGCCTCCGCGTCCGCATCCGCGCAGGGCGCAAAGCCGCTCTTGCAGTAGGTTTGCAGCTCATACGCCGCATAGCCGTTTGCCGCAAAGCGCACGGCGGCGAGCATGCCGTCGATGGCGGCGTGTCCGGTCAACGGGTGCTTTCGGTCGAGAAACACGGGGATTCCGCGCCGCTCGCAGGAACGCGAAATCAGCGCGGCATACGCCTCCAGATCGGAGACGACAACCGCCATGTCGCGATAGCGAACACCATTTCGCGCAAACTCCAAAATCGCCTCGGCAAGGGACTCCGCCTCCGCACGCCGGTCGCTCGCGCCAAAGATCGTTACGTGTTCGCCATTCCCGTTGTAGACGGAGAAGGGATACGCAAACAGGTTTCGCTCGATGTGCCGCATGAGGGGATCGGTTGCGGATTGCTCGTTTCGCTGCTCCTGCGTTACGCGGGCGCCCGCGCGCTCCGCGAGAGAAAGCAGTTGGCGCAGCACCTCGCGCTCCGGCTCAAACAGCTCGTCGTCCGCGCGCACTTCGCCGTCCACGCGAAGCGATATCGTCACCTCCGGACAGAGACAAAGCATCTGTTCCAACAGACCAAGCACCTGCCGGTTCGGGCGATCCAACCCGTCGATGTAGATCGGCAATCCAGCGACGAACGACGCGGGCAGCAGCCGCGCGGCTTCGTTTGCCGCATCGTCGAGACTTAGATACCGGCTCGAAAGATACTCCTCTGTTTCGCGATAGAGCACGCTCAAGTCGGAGAGTTTCTCCGTCAGAGGCAGGCCTTCCGGCAGGCGGACGATCAGCGCATCCAGCATGTCCGGCGTAAGCCCCGCGCGCTTGAAGTCGCGAAAGAACGACTGCGCCTCCTCGACAAACCCAGCTTGATGCGAAACGAGGGAAAAGACCTTTAGCTCGGACTGCTTGCGGTCGATCGCGCGGCGAATGACCATTCGCACCCCCTGCTCGGAGAGCATGGGTCGCGTCTTGCCGTCAAGCGAAAGAATTCGCTCGCAGAGACGGTCGAAGCTGAATACCTGAATGCCAAACAGTCCGCCGAGCGCTTCGGCAAGCAGCCGCTCCGCCTCATAGGTGTATTGCTCCGGCACGAGCAAGATCGCTCGCTCGCCCGCCTGCTGGCGCGCCTTCAGCGCCTCAACAATCTGGGCGGTCTTACCTGTACCCGCGCGGCCAAGCAGCAGCCTGAGCGTGCCGCTCATAAAAACATCTCCCGGTGCACCGGCGTGTAGATCATTTGCCCGCGCTCGCTCCGGCTCTCATAGAGTACGACGGTGTTTGCCGTAAACGCGGCCTTCTGCGGCGGGAGCACGAACCCTTCGTCGCCTTCGACCTTTCTGCCGAGCGTGATGTGCGGCGTGAGCCTGCCGCGGTTCTTCGAAAACCCACGCTCCCACAGCGCGGACTCCAGCGACTCGTATAGTCGGTTGAGTTCGTCGCTGTCGCAGGACACTTGCAGAAAGGAGGTATGCGACCCTTCCGTCTTAAACGAGCCGTAGTCCTGCAGCCGCAGCACGAACGGGCGGATATCCCGAACCGCCTCGCGCAGCGCATCCGTCGCGTCCGCGAGCGCGTCCGTCTCGCCCAGGAAGTGCAGCGTAATATGATAGTTCTCACGCGAAACAAACCGGCCATGCGCGCCAAACTGCTCCAACGCGACGCGCGCGCGGGAAACTTCTCGCAAAATATCCGGTGGGAGCGGAATGGCAAAGAATAAGCGCATGCGGCGCCTCCTTGAATATCGCGTGAACACACGCGTTTCTTGTTACCTACAGTATATATTTTCGCGCGCCGTTTATCCAGAGCGACGGTGGAATTTTCCGAGAAACCCGCACAAACACTGGTTTTTTTCTTCCGCATTATGCTTAAGAATTTGGCAATTGCTACAAAAATCAGTGCAAAATCGCTCGATTTTGCAGCAGGAATTCCTGCAAAATCCATCGTGAAAAATGCCGTTTACCATGCGTGAAAACTGGAGCACCACCAGCGATATACACAATTCTTGCATGAGTTATCCACCATCGGTTATCCACATTGTCCACCATGTTATCCACAAATCTAGGTTTTTTCGCGTTTTGGTATGTGTATAAGTCCGGTTTTCTTGATGGAAGGCGGTGAATAACCACAAAGATCATACGTTTTGTAAAATCCGCTTAACAAAACACCCTTACCATACGGGGTGACGCAACCTGTTTTAATTCCTGCGCGTCACTTAGTACTGATTGCCCAAAGCGGCTGCCTGCACAAATGCCTGCGTCACACGGTTCGTTGGTTTTCGTTACATTTTTTACATATAAAAAGAGACCTGCATGTTTGCAACGATCTCTTGTTGATCCGTCTCGTTATTCCCGCGAAAATCGCGTGGCATTGCGCCTATTTTTCCCGTCTGGAAATCTCCGCGCCGAGCGCGCGCAGCTTGCTTTCGATGTATTCGTACCCGCGATCGATGAACTGAATGTTGTGCACGTTCGTCGTTCCGCTTGCCGCGAGCCCCGCGACAATCAGCGACGCGCCGGCGCGCAGGTCGGAAGCGTAGATGTCCGCGCCGCGCAATGAGGCAATGCCTTTCACCTTTGCGGTGTTTGTATCCTTCATGCTGATGGACGCGCCCATGCGGCGCAGTTCCTTGACATGGTTAAACCGGTTTTCGAAGATGGTTTCGTTGATGTTCGATACCCCGTTGGATGCGCAGAGATACGCCATGATCGGCTGCTGCAGATCGGTCGGAAATCCGGGGTAGGGGAGGGTTTTCACGTTGATCGCGCGCGGGCGCTCGTTCATGATCACGCGCAGGTAGAAGTCCCGCCCGTCGTCGCCTTCGATCACGCGCGCGCCGCTCTCCATCAGTTTGGCGGAGACGGCCTCCATATGCGTCGGGATCACGTTCTTGATAATCACATCGCCCATCGTGGCGGCGGCGGCAATCATGAACGTTCCCGTTTCAATCTGATCCGGAATGATGGCGTAGCCGCAGCCGTGCAGCTTCGGTTTTCCGGTGATGCGGATCACGTCCGTGCCCGCGCCCTTGACCGTGGCGCCCATCATGTTTAGAAAGTTCGCAACGTCGACCACGTGCGGTTCCTTGGCGACGTTGCTGAGCACCGTCATTCCCTCCGCCATGCTCGCGGCGAGCATCACGTTAATCGTCGCTCCGACGCTGACCATATCAAAGTAGATCTCCGCGCCGACGAGCTTGGTTGCTTTTGCGCGGACGATGTTGCGTTCGCAGTCCAGCTCGACATCCGCGCCGAGCGCGCGCATGCCCTTGATGTGCTGGTCGATGGGACGCGCGCCGATGACGCAGCCGCCGGGAAGCGCCAGCTCCACCTCGTGGAACCGGCCCAGCAGCGCGCCGAGCAGATAATAAGAGGCGCGCATGCTGCTGACCGCCTCGCTGAGCGCCTTCGTGTTCGTCAGCGTTCGCGAGTCGATGCGCATGCAGTCGCCTTCGGTATAATCGACGGTAACGCCCAGCTCCTCGAGGATTTCCTTGAGGCTCTGCACGTCCTGAATGTGCGGCAGGTTTTCCAACACGCAGGTTTCGCCCGCGAGTACCGCCGCAGGTATGATGGCGACCGAGGCGTTCTTCGCGCCGCTGATGGTAACGGTTCCTTCGAGCCGTTTTCCGCCTTTGATTTCGTACCATTCCTTTTGCATACCAACGTTAGTCTATCGGAATCACTCAGATAAGTCAAGCGGGATCGATTTTGCCTGCTTTCGTTTCCATGGCCAGCAAGAAAGGCTTCTGCTCTTTGTTCTTCGCCTTTTATGCAAGACAGAAAATCACCCTTATGGTTGCTGTTTTATGATATGTATGCAGTCAAGTTGTAAATCAGTTGCAATAATTGCTTCTATTCCAGTAATACACATTTTCAATTATTCGCAATAGATAAAGACTTTCTGGTAGAATTTGGCCACTTTGTAGAAAACAATTTCTGCAATTGATGTATTTTTCTGATTCATTTCAAATATATTATTTATTCTGCCTTATATATGTTAAGGAATGAATTGACAAGTCTTGTTTTGCATGCTAAAGTAATTTTAGCGTTTCTCTATTTTTTTGAGAACACGGAGGAGCATCAATTCTCATGGAAAAACTTGTCATCGCCCTAGGCGGCAACGCTTTGCAGGAGGGCAACGGCCCGGCAACGGCGGAAGCGCAGCTCGAAGTGGTTGAAAAAACCTCCGCTTACATTGCGGATATCATTGAAAAGGGATACCATGTCGTGCTTGCGCACGGCAACGGCCCGCAGGTCGGGCGCATCGTGCTGCAGAACGAAACCGCCGTCAACGTTACCCCCGCGATGCCGTTTGACGTTTGCGGCGCGATGAGCCAGGGCATGATCGGCTACCATATGCAGCAAGGCCTGACCAAGGCGCTGCGCGCGCGCGGCAATCATACCGGTGCGGCTACGGTCGTGACCCAGGTGGTTGTCGACCAGAACGACAAAGCGTTTCTGAATCCGTCCAAGCCCATCGGCCCGTTCTACAGCGAAGAGGAAGCGATGAAGCTCCAGAGCGAGAAGGGCTACTCCGTCAAAGAGGATGCCGGTCGCGGCTGGCGCCGGGTCGTCGCTTCGCCGATGCCCGTTGAGATCGTCGAACTGCCGGAGGTCAAGTGCCTCATCGACGGCGGCTTCGTCGTGATTACCGTTGGCGGCGGCGGCATCCCCGTCGTTCGCAACGAGCAGGGCGACCTCGTCGGCACCGCGGCGGTCATCGACAAGGACCTCGCGAGCGAACGCCTCGCCGAGGATCTGGACGCGGACGCGCTCCTGATTCTCACCGCCGTCGAGCAGGTGTGCCTGAACTATGGCAAGCCGAACGAGAAGCGGCTCTCCATCGTAACGGTGGCGGAAGCGGAACAGTACATCGCGGAGAACCACTTTGCGCCGGGCTCCATGCTGCCGAAGATTCAGGCGGCGGTCAAGTTCGCCAAGAGCAAGGCCGGTCGACGCGCAATCATCACCTCGCTCGACAAAGCCGTCGACGCCCTCACCGGCAGCGCGGGAACGGTCATTGTAAAATAGGCCTCCTTCTTTTTCTCCAGAGAAAAAGAAACAAAAAGAGCTTACTCGTTCGAGTAGGCTCTTTCTCTATTTAGAAAGAAAGTTCTTTTGCTTCCTTTTCTTTTAAGAAAAGGAAGTTAAGGCGTTATCCGGTTTGGGCCGCGGAAGAGGAACATTGCCTCCTTGATGCCCGTGCCGAGCAGCAGCATCGTCAGTCGGTCGACGCCGAGGCCGAAGCCACCGTGCGGCGGACAGCCATAGCGGAAGAACTCCGTGTAGAACTTCACGTCCTCGCCAAGCCCGCGTTCGTTCGCCTGCGCGCAGAGCACGTCGTAGCGGTGCTCACGCTGCGCACCGGTCGTGATCTCCACGCCGCGCCAGACCAGATCGTACCACTTCGTAACGCAGTCCTTGCGCATATGGTAAAACTCTCGCTTCTCCGCGGCAAAGTCCGTAATCAAGAGAAACTCGTGTCCAAACTCCTCCATTGAGAAACGATAGCTTAGCTGCTCCGCTTCGGTGGTCGTGTCCCCGCGTTCGCTCTCGGGGAGGTGATAGCCATAGCGGCGTTCCAGCTCGCGGTAGAGTTCCGGCAACGCGATCTCCGGAAACGGCAGCTTCGGAACGATCACCTTGGTTCCGTAGAGCCGCTCGATCGCCTCGCCGTATTTTGCCTGCACCCGTTCCAGCGCGCGTGTGAGCAGTTCCGCTTCCAGATGCATCACGTCGTTGAACGACTCGATATAGGAAAACTCCAGATCAAAGCCCGTAAACTCCGTCGTGTGCCGGCTCGTATAAGATTTTTCCGCGCGAAACACCGGTCCCGTTTCAAAGATGCGCTCGAATCCCGCTGCCATCGCCATCTGCTTGTAGAACTGCGGGCTCTGCGCGAGATATGCCTTGCGGTCGAAGTAGCCAACCTCGAACACGTCCGCGCCGCTCTCGCTCGCGGCGGCGATCAGCTTCGGCGTATGGATTTCCAGAAAGTCCCGCTCCAGCAGGAATTCGCGCATCGACTGCACGAGGCATGTCTGCACCTCGAAAAGCAGGCGTTCCTTCTCGCCGCGCAGGTCGAGCCAGCGATAGTCCAGCCGCGTATCGATGTTTGCGTTTTTCGTCAGCGGCAGGGGAGCGGCGAGGGATTCCATCTCGATGGCGGAAGGCAGCAGTTCCCGCCCGCCAAGTTTGACGGAGGGGTTCTCGACGATTGTTCCCGTGACGGAGACCACGGATTCCGCGGTCATCGCGTCCAGCAATTCGTTCCATTCCGGATGCACGCTTTTCTCAATCGTCGCCTGCAAGCTCCCGCTGCGGTCGCGCAGCACGAGAAACGCCATGTTGCGTGTGTTGCGTATGTGCTCGACGAACCCCTGAATCAACACGGGCTCGTTTGTCGTTGCTTGGGATATCAACGTTCGTTTCATATTATTATCTCCTTTGTTTTTCGGTTTGAATCGATCTTATAAAGATCGCGTCCAGACCGGCATCATCCATATGCCGCACAAGATCACCTCCTAGAGATTCGAAAAAAACAAAACCGCACGGCTTTTATTGCCGAGCGGTTGAAAAACGATATGGCACTTCTGTTTCCAGAAGCCATATTGACGAAACCGGCCGGCGCGAAATATTGCACGCAAGCCGGAAGCGTTGCTTCACGGGCTTACGTGCTCTCGATCCATATCCGGTTTGATAACCGTATTCCTCATCAAATCCTGAAAACCTCTAATATTTCAATCCAACAAAGCATTCTTTTGCTTCTTTTCTTCAAAAGAAAAGAAGACTAATCCCGTCCCGTCATTCGGTCGTACACCCGTTCGAGGTCTTCGCGGCTGTAGTATTCAATCACGATCTTGCCGCGCGAGTTGTTACCCGCGAGGGAAACCCGCGTGCCGAGCGCCTCGCGGAAGGATTCCTCCAGGCGTGTCAGATCGGCCGAACGCGTTGGTTTTTCCTTTTTCGCCTTCTTGTCCGGTTTCTTCTCCGCGAGCAGCTTGAGTTTTTCTTCCAGCGCGCGAACGGAGTATTCCTTTTCGACGCACTCCTGCGCGAGCTTCTCAATCAGGGCACTGTCCGTCAGTCCCGCAAGCGCGCGCCCGTGTCCGGCGGAAAGTGCGCCGCTCTTGAGCATCTCGACAACGGATTCCGGCAGTTGCAGCAAGCGCAGGGAGTTGGCAATCGCCGGTCGACTCTTACCGAGGCGCGCAGAGACTTCCTCCTGCGTCATGTCGTGCTGCTTCATCAAAAACCGGATGGCCGCTGCTTCTTCAATTGGATTCAGGTTTTCGCGCTGAATGTTTTCTATGAGCGAGACCTCGTGAATCTGCGCCTCGTCGTAGTCCGCAACAAGAACGGGAACCTCGCTCAGTCCCGCGAGCCGCGCGGCGCGAAAACGGCGCTCGCCGGCGATGATCATATAGCGATTATTCTTTTTCTTGACGATCAGCGGCTGCACAATGCCGTGCACCCGAATGGAATCCGCCAGTTCGCCCAGCGAATGCTCGTCAAACGACTTACGCGGTTGGAGCGCGTTGTTGTCGATCTCCCGAACGTTGACCATCAGCACGCCAGCGCTGGTCGCCTGCGCATCTTCCGATACGGCGGAATAGGGATCGAGCAGCGCGTCCAGTCCGCGGCCAAGTCCTGTTTTTTGCGCGGCCATTACGCTTCCTCCTTGGAGATCATTTCCGTGGCCAGCGCGCAGTAGGCAACCGATCCGGCGCTGTTCGGCGCGTATTGCGAGATCGGCAGTCCGAAGGAGGGCGCTTCGCCGAGGCGCACGCTGCGCGGACTGATCGTATCGTAAACCTTATTCTTAAAGAACTTTTTGACCTCTTCGACCACCTGCATGGAAAGATTGGTGCGCGAATCAAACATCGTCAGCACAACGCCTTCGACGTCCAAATCCGGATTCAGGCTCTTTCGAACGAGCTTGACGGTGTTCATCAGCAGGCTCAGTCCTTCCAGCGCGTAGAATTCGCACTGAATCGGAACAAGCAGCGTGTTCGCCGCGGTTAAAGCGTTGAGCGTCAACAGTCCAAGGGAAGGGGGGCAGTCGATGAACACATAGTCATACTGCTGCTTGGTTGCATTCAGCGCGCGCTTGAGCACCTGCTCACGTGCCAGAATATTGACGAGCTCCACCTCCGCGCCCGCGAGGGAAATATGTGCGGGCAGGAGTTTGAGCGTATCGATCATCGTGTCCTTGGTTGCGTCGTCCACAGCGACTTCGTTGATCAGTACGTCGTAAATCGAAGTGTCGGTACCTTCCTTTTTGAGTCCGAGACCGCTCGTGCTGTTTCCCTGCGGGTCGGCGTCGACCAGCAACACACGCTTTCCTTTTTCCGCCAGACATGCGCTCAGATTTACGGCGGTCGTTGTTTTGCCCACGCCGCCTTTTTGATTGGCTATCGCCACAATTTTCATAAAAGAGTATTCCTCCAATAGTCGGTACCGTCATTATACTGTAAGCAACTGGTGTATTCAATGTTTCACGTGAAACAAATCGATGAATGGCCTCAATATTTACCGTTTCTTCACGCGGAGTTGTTTCACGTGAAACAAAGCGATCGATACAGCGAATCAGAAGTACGGAGATCAATGTTTCACGTGAAACATTTGCATACACAAGTTCGATCGTAATTTGCTTTCTTTCTATATAAAAAAGAGCGCCGAAGCGCTCTGAGTAAAATCCGTTAAATACTTTTTTAGAAGTTCGAGTAGATTCGAACCGGAACAATCAGGTAATAGAATCCCTCCGTCTTCACGGGGCGGAGTACGCAGGGGCTGATGCTCGTCGTAAAGTCCATATATATCTTTTCATCCGGAATGCACTTTAAAATATTCATGCAAAACCGCGGGTTAAACGCAATGTCGATGTCCTCTCCGTTGATGGTTACGTCCATCTCCTCGCTGATTTTTCCGGCAAAGCTGTTTGCGGTAATCGTGAGTTTGTTGTTATGAAACTTCATCACGATGTTGTTGTTTCCCTCGCGGGCCATCAACTGCGCGCGGTCAATACTTTCCATCAGCTCGCACTTATCAATCATGACGCGCGTGGTGTGATCCTTTGGCAGAATCTGCTTGTATTTAATATAGTCTCCGTCGAGCAGGCGTGCCACGAGGCGGGAATGCTTGATGTTCACGCAGACGTGCGTCTTGGTAAAAGTGAGTTCCACGTCCTCTTCCGTTTCGTCCATCATGCGGGAGATTTCAATCATGGACTTGCCGGGAATGACGACATTGCGCTCCGGCACGGGATTCTTCAGCGGCATGGAACGGCGCGCAAACTGGTAGGCATCCGTCGCGACAATCGTAATCTCCTCGCCAAGCTCGAGCAGTACACCGGTCAGAATCGGTTTACTGTCGTCCTGCGCGGTGGCAAATACCGTTTGGCTGATCATATCGCGGCAATCGTTGTGGTCCATCTTGACCGTGAACGTATCACCCGTGAATCGCATCTCCGGAAAATCTTCCGTCGCTTCGACGCATTGCAGACTGCTTTTCGCACGGCCGCAAGAGATGTCCAGCGATTTTCCGATAAGGGTTACCTCAGCGATGGATTCCGGCAGTTTCCGTACAATCTCCGAAAAGAGCTTACCGGGAACCACCGCAAAACCTTCCTCCTCAACCGTTGCCGGAAGAATGCATTCCTTTTGCAGCATCAGATCAGAGCATTTCAGTTTGACGCCGTCCTTGGTTGCCTCCAGGTAGATGCCTTCTAAAATCGGCATCGTCGTTCGGACCGGGAGCGCTTTGATCACAGAAAGGACGCCTTCTGTCAACTCCTTGGAATCCATGTAAAAATGCATTTCGAATACTTCCTTTCTCAACAAGTTGATCCATCGCGCCGTGCGCAGAAAAACACTTCAATACAATACGCGTGATAGGCTTTGGTTTGTTCGGGTTATCCACAGGTGAAGTCGGGTTTGAGTGTTAATCTCTATTATTATTACAGAAGTAGGAGTAGTAGTACTATGTGCGCTTCGTGGAGAACCCGTATTAGTGGCTTACAACCGCGTTTTTGGCTGTGGAGCGGTCTGTGGATAAGCAGGGGTTAAAGACCAGTCTTTTCCACACACTCCATGCTCTCCACATTGCCCACAATCTATCCACATCGACCATCCACCAAAAGTGGATTCTTTTTGGAAAACTCGATCAGGACATCCGTTTCTTAATATCTTCCAGGACGGAGCTGAACGAACCGTCCGATTCAATCATTTCCTCAATGCGTTTGCAGGCGTTGATTGCCGTCGTGTGGTCGTTTCGGTCAAACAGCGTGCTGATGCGCTTGTATGGAATGCCCAGTATATCGTGGCAGAGGTACATTGCCACTTGTCGCGGTAGCACGATCTCCCGATCCCGGCGCTCGGAGAGCAGGCTCTCGAGCGGAATGGAATAATATTCGGAAACCGTGTTTTTGATGATCTGCGGCGTAACTTCCTTCTTTCGAACGTCCGGCAGCAGATCGCGCAGCGCTTCGATGGTGAGTTCCAGCGTCAGCGGACGGCGGCGCAGCTGCGAATACGCAACCACACGGGTGAGCGACCCTTCGAGCTCACGAATGTTGCTGACCACGTGCTCGGCGATGAACTGGATGATCTCGTCGTCCACGTCCAGATTGTCCAGCCGGGCACGGTTGCGCAAAATCGCAATTCGGGTTTCAATGTCCGGTGGCTGGATGTCCGCAATCAAGCCCCACTCGAAACGGGAGCGAAGACGCTCTTCCAGACTCGAAATTTCCTTCGGCGGACGATCGGAACTGATGATGATCTGTTTGTTTGCGTTGTGCAGCGTGTTGAAGGTGTTGAAAAACTCCTCCTGTACGGACTGCTTCTTGGCGATGAACTGAACGTCGTCAATCAGGAGCACATCGACGTTGCGGTAGCGCTTTCGAAACTCGAGTCGCTTGTCCATCTGAATCGCGGTGATCAGCTCGTTGGTGAACGTTTCGCTGGTCACGTACATAA